>NZ_JBBUTG010000018.1:0-128248 GCF_038066555.1 Ideonella lacteola
CAACTCCTGGTTTGCTACGTTCACTACCTTGGCCGTGCCATTTGTGGCTATGGCTTCCCCGCTGTTGGCCGTGCGCAGGTGCAACTTGAACTGCCCGGCATCCAGGTTATTTGGCAACACCGCTACCCGGTAGGTGCCGCTCGCAGGCAGCTTGGCAAGCGACACCACTTTGCCTGGCCGGTCACTCTCGCATTGCGTCACATCCGTCGCAATCAAGCGCGTGCCGTCAGGGTTGTACACATACAGGTACGTGCAGTTGTTCGTGCCGCTGTTGCCATCGCCAAGCGTGTTATTCGTCCACAGCAGCTGCAGGCTCTGGCCCGCCGTGCCGTTGAATGTGTAGCGCGCGTTCTGGCCAAGGCCGAGCGTCACCGGCGTGGGCTGCGCAGCGTCAACGTCGAGCGTGCCCCGCACACTCGAAACCACGCCGATGTTGACCGTACCTGTCTCCGTGCCGGTCGGCCGCAACACCATGGTGTAAGTGCCACCAGCCGTAGGTATGACGTTGGCGAAGTCATCGACATCGTCCCCGCTCGCCGCGAAGCTCTCGACCTTGGTTCCGTCTGGCCGGTAAACCTCAACAGTCACCGCACCGACGAACGTGCCGCCGCGGGCGACGAAGCTCAGGTACTGCGCTGGCGGCACATCAAAGATCACCAGAGCCTTCTTGCCCGGCGCGACAATCGAGATCGGCAGCATCGGGCCGTCGACCGTCAGCCGCACCTTCGTCTCGAAGTCCGCCGCGGTGTAGGTACCAGGCAGCGCATAGAAGTCGTTCGTGCTGATGGCTTGGCCATACTTGGTCGTGACGGCGATCTTGCCGGACGCGACACCCCCCGGCACCGGGGTCTTGAGCAGCGTCGGCGACGGACTGTCCGCGTCCACCACGGTGCTCGAATAGGCCTGGCCCAGCATGATCTTGTTGTCGGTAGCCCCAGCCTGGAAGTTCGTGCCTGTGAGACTGACCACATCACCTGTCTTGCCCGTGTCCGGCGTGAAGCTGGTGATCGTCGGTGCCGGCATGCTCAGACCCACGACGAAGTCGGTCGCGCTCGTGACGCTGCCGTTGGCATTGCTGACAGTGATCTTGCCGGTGCTCGCGCCGCTGGGCACCTTCACCGTCAACACATTAGCCGTGGCCGACTTGACCGCGGCCACCTTGCCGTTGAACTTGACTGTGTTGTCGGTCAGCTTCGTCTTGAAGCCTGAGCCGTACAGCGTGACCGTTGCGCCCACGGGCCCTGAGTTCGGCGTGAATTCAGCCAGACCGAGGGTGTCGACGCTGTTGCGTTGGACGGAAATGACATTCCCGGCGGGGTCATAGCGGTACTGCACGCTTGCACCGTCAGGTGCCACCGCGAGCACGAGGCGACCCAACTCGTCATAGGCATAGCTTACCTGCGCAGCGGCATAGAACGGGGCCGCCAACAAGCCTGCCATGATGAGAAGCCGCCACGTCCGCAGGATGGCGCGAATCCAACCCGACGTCTCACACAGCACCAGTTCTCGGCGCTTCACCATTTGTCCAGTCGCCATGCGCCCCTCCCCGTTGAGGACTTCTGATCAGAGATCGGGGAGAGAACAACTTTACGCGCCAAGACGCTGGCGAGCCCCCCCTTGTTGGCCAATACCTTCTACGGACCGTTGGCTCTATTCAGAATGCTATTGGCTACGAACGGCGATCGACAAACGCAGTTACTCTTCGTTTCTAACCCGTTTCTTGCGTGCAATCTAACGCGCAGGATCAGGCAGCTGATTTACTCCAACGCGCCATCAAATCAGCCCACTTGGTGCGCACCGCCTTCAGGTGACGCTCCTTCACGTGGCCGTAGCCGCGGATGTCTTCAGGCAGCTTGGCGATTTCGACCGCCAGGGCCAGCTTGTCTGCTGACAGGCCGGCGAGCAGTTCGTCGATCGCGGCGCGGTATTCGCCGATCAGCGCGCGTTCGGTGCGACGCTCTTCGGTGTAGCCGAACACATCCAGCGCGGTGCCGCGCAAGCCCTTCATCTTGGCCATCAAGCTGAACGCGGTGCGCATCCAGCCACCATAGGCCTTCTTCACCAACTCGCCCTTGTCGTTGCGGGCCGCGAGCAGTGGCGGCGCCAGGTGGTGAACGAGCTTGAAGTCGCCCTCGAACTGGCTGTTCAACTTGGCGATGAAGGCGGGGTCGGTGTGCAGGCGCGCCACCTCATACTCGTCTTTGTAGGCCATGAGCTTGAACAGGTACTTGGCCACGGCCTCGGTGAGGCGCGTTCCCTGGCCGAGCTTGCCTTCTGCCGCACGGACCTTCTCGACAAACGCCTTGTACTCGGCGGCATAGGCGGCGTGCTGGTAGCCCGTCAGGAACTCGACGCGCTTGCTGACCATCTCATCGAGCGACGGGCGCTTGACGAACTGGATCACCGCGGCGGCCTTGAACAGCGCCTTCACGGACGCGAGGTCATGGGCACAACGACGACCCCATTCGAAGGCGTCCTTGTTCTTCTCGATCTGCACGCCGTTGAGCTCCATCGCGCGCATCAGCGACTCACGGGTCAGCGGAATGCGCCCGTGCTGCCAGGCGAAGCCGAGCATCAGCGGGTTCGTGTAGATCGAGTCGCCCAGCAGTTGCGTGGCGGCCTCTTCAGCATCGAAGCTCGCGAAGTGATCCTTGCCCACTGCGGCAGCAATGGCCTGCTCGCACTGGCCGGAAGGGAAGGTCCATTCTGTGTCGGTGACGAAGCTGGCCGTCGGCGTGGCGTGGTTGTTCAGCGCGACGAAGGTACGCTCCGGGTGCATCGCGCTCAGCGTGGTCTTGCTGGCCGCCACGATGGCATCGCAACCGATGATCAAGTCGGCCTTCGCGGTATCGACCTTGGTGGTGTGAATGGCATCGTTGCTCTGCGCAATCTGCACATGAGACCAGGTGGCGCCGCCCTTCTGGGCCAGGCCCGCCGCATCCTGCGTGACGATGCCCTTGCCTTCGATGTGCGAGGCCATGCCGAGCAGTTGGCCGATGGTGATGACGCCCGTGCCGCCCACACCCGCCACCACGATGCCCCAGGCCGATTCACAGCTGGGCAGCACCGGGTCCGGGATGGCCGGCAGGTTGGCCAGGCTCGGGCCACTGCCCTTCTTGGGCTTCTTCAAGGTACCGCCTTCGACGGTCACGAAGCTCGGGCAGAAGCCCTTCACGCAGGAGAAATCCTTGTTGCAGGAGTTCTGGTTGATCTGGCGCTTGCGGCCGAACTCGGTCTCCAGCGGTTCCACCGAGACGCAGTTGCTCTGCACCGAGCAATCGCCGCAGCCTTCGCACACCAGCTCGTTGATGACGACGCGCTTCTCGACATCTGCCATCGTGCCGCGCTTGCGGCGGCGACGCTTCTCGGTGGCGCAGGTCTGGTCGTAGATGATGGCCGTGGTGCCCTTGATCTCGCGGAACTCGCGCTGGATCGAGTCCAGCTCGTCGCGATGGTGCACCGTCACGCCCGGCGCCAGCACCACACCTTCGTACTTGGCCGGCTCATCGGTGACGATCTTGAGCTTGGCCACGCCTTCGCTGACGAGGCTGTTCATGATCTGGATGACCGAATGCCCCTCGGGCCGCTCGCCCACGCGCTGGCCACCGGTCATCGCGACGGCGTCGTTGTAGAGCACCTTGTAGGTGATGTTCACACCCGAAGCGATCGATTGGCGGATGGCCAGGATGCCGCTGTGAAAGTAAGTGCCATCGCCCAGGTTCGAGAAGATGTGCTGCTCATTCGTGAAGGGCGCCTGGCCCACCCAGGGCACGCCTTCACCGCCCATCTGCGTGAACGTGGCCGTGCTGCGATTGGGCATCCAGCTGACCATGTAGTGGCAGCCGATGCCGGCCACGGCGCGCGAGCCTTCGGGCACGCGGGTGCTGGTGTTGTGCGGGCAGCCCGAGCAGAACCAGGGGGTGCGGTCGCCGGTCTTCACCTCCAGCGTCGACAAGGCCTGCTCTTTGGCCGTGATGACGGCGATGCGCTGGTCCATGCGGGCGGCGATGTCCGCCGGCACGCCCAGCTTCTTCAGCCGCTTGGCGATCGCCTTGGCGATGATGGCGGGCGTCAGGTCGGCCTTCGCGCGCAGCAACCAGTTTTCGCTCGGATTCGGCATCGACCATTCGCCGCCGGAGAGATCACCCTCCTGCTCCTGGAACTTGCCGATCACGTTGGGGCGCACATCCGAGCGCCAGCCGTACAGCTGCTCCTTGATCTGGTATTCGATGACCTGGCGCTTCTCCTCGACAACAAGGATTTCCTGCAGGCCGGTGGCGAAATCACGGGTGATCGTCGCCTCCAGCGGCCACACCACGTTGACCTTGTGCAGCCGCAGGCCGATCGCGCGGCAGGTGTCGTCGTCCAGACCCAGGTCGCTCAAGGCCTGGCGGGTATCGTTGAAGGCCTTGCCGCTGGCAATGATGCCGAAGCGATCACGCTGACCTTCGATGACGTTGTGGTTGAGCTTGTTGGCACGGATGTACGCCAGCGCGGCATACCACTTGTAATCCATCATCCGCGCTTCCTGCTCCAGCGGCGGATCCGGCCAACGGATGTGCAGGCCGCCCGGCGGCATCTGGAAATCCTCTGGGAGGAGGATATTCACGCGATCGGGGTCGACGCTGACACTCGACGCCGACTCGACCACCTCCTGGATGGTCTTCATGCCGCTCCACAGGCCCGAGAAGCGGCTCATCGCGAAGGCGTGCAGGCCCATGTCGAGGATGTCCTGCACGCTGCTGGGGAAGAAGGTCGGAAAGCCGCAGGCCTTGAAGACGTGGTCGCTCTGGTGCGGCGCGGTCGAGCTCTTCGAGACGTGGTCATCGCCGGCGATCGCGATCACGCCGCCATGCTTCGACGTGCCGGCCATGTTGGCGTGCTTGAACACGTCGATGCAGCGATCAACACCCGGGCCCTTGCCGTACCAGATGCCGAAGACGCCGTCGTACTTGGCCTTCTCTTTGAACAAGTCCAGCTGCTGGGTGCCCCAGACCGCCGTGGCGCCGAGTTCTTCGTTGACGCCCGGCTGGAAGACCACGTGGTTGGCCGCCAGGTGCTTCTTGGCGCTCCACAGCGCCTGGTCATACCCGCCCAGCGGCGAGCCGCGGTAGCCGCTGACGAAGCCGGCGGTGTTCAGGCCAGCGCGCGCATCGCGCGTTCGCTGCAACATCGGCAGGCGAACCAGCGCCTGCACCCCACTCATGAAGGCCCGCCCCGTTGGCAGCGCGTACTTGTCGTCGAGCGTGACCGATTCCAGGGCCTTGCGAATCGATTCGGGCAGCGGGGCGTTCATGGCGAGCTGGGCTCCTATGTGGGCGGCGGTGGCTGGCGTGGAGGTGCGCAAGGGCGCCAGGGGCTCGTGACCCGACGCGCCCTCGGCCAAAGAGGGGTGAGTGCGCAAAGTGTAGGAGCAAGAACGCGAGAAGTGCTTTCTTTCGATTGCCCGGTACGCCTCTCTTCAGCAAGAATCTTGCTCCATAGAGCCATCCGCCGAATCAACCTTGCCAAAGCCTGCCAAATCAGGGAAAACCAGTAGTAGCGAGGGTCACGCCGCCCCCGCCATCACCGCCGCATCCGGCGTCACGCTGGACCGCTACGACGTCGCCATCCTCGACGCCTTGCAGCGCGATGCTCGCCAGTCGAACGCCGATCTGGCTGCCGCCATCGGCCTGTCGGCCGCGCCCACGTGGCGACGGGTTCGGCGGCTGGAAGAACTGGGCGTCATCACCGGGT
This sequence comes from Ideonella lacteola, assembly GCF_038066555.1. Classification (NCBI taxonomy): domain Bacteria; kingdom Pseudomonadati; phylum Pseudomonadota; class Betaproteobacteria; order Burkholderiales; family Sphaerotilaceae; genus Ideonella; species Ideonella lacteola. The sequence continues at coordinate 5,737 of NZ_JBBUTG010000018.1, forward strand.
ACCGGGCCGAGATCGATCGCCGCAAGATCGGCCTCGGCGTGCTCGCATTCGTGCGGATCGACACCGACCGCGACAACGCGGCATCGACCCAGGCCCTGGAGGCCGCGATCAAGAAGCTACCCGAGGTGATCTCCTGCCACTACATCTCGGGGGCAGGCACCTTCGAGCTTCAGGTGCTGGTCACCGACCTCGACGCCTACTCGCGCTGGACGATGGACACGCTGTTCAAGCTGCCGAACGTGAAGGACCTGCACACCAGCTTTTCGCTGGGGGAGGTGAAGGCCGGGGCGGCGCTGCCGTTGGGGCACCTGCGCGCGCCCTGACAACGAACCCGTACGCATGCCATCATGCTGCCCGTCATTTTTCATTCATCCAGGCATTCGACCGCCCGCCGAATCGATCCCGACAACCGCCTTCCCGGCGGTGTTCGCAGAGACGATGGCGTGTGACGATGGCCGCAGCTAGAGGGAGCCCATTCATGCTGGTCAGCACACTCGAAACCGCACCCGGGCATCGCATCGTGGCCCACCTGGGCATCGCCCAGGGCAGCACCGTGCGGGCCAAGCACGTCGGTCGGGATTTCATGGCAGGTCTCAAGAACATCGTGGGCGGGGAGCTGAAGGGCTACACCGAGCTGATGCAGGAGGCGCGTGAAGAAGCCGTCAACCGCCTGACGCAAGAGGCCCGCAGCATGGGCGCCAATGCGGTGTTGAATCTGCGCTTCGTCACCACCTCCATCACCACCGGCGCGGCAGAGATCCTGGCGTACGGTTCGGCGGTGAAGGTCGAGCCGGTCTGACGCCATGGCCTGGCTGGAATTCTTCATCAATCAAGGCCTGCCGTTGACCTTGGTCGCCGTCGGCTACTTCGTCGGCCGCGGCCTGGAAATGCGGCACTACGCATCGATCAAAGCGCGCGAGCGCGAGCTGCAGTCCATCGTGGCGCTGAACACCCGCTACGCGCCCGAAGGCGTGCAGGTGGCCGGCATGAAGGTGGTCAGCGGCAGTGTGGTGGTGTCGTCCGACTACTTCAAGACTTTTGTCGCGGGCTTTCGCAACCTGGTCGGCGGCCGCTTTCGGGGCTATGAATCACTGCTGGAACGCGCGCGTCGTGAAGCCCTGTTGCGCATGAAACAGCAGGCACAGGATCAGGGCTGCCGCCTGATCATCGGCGTGCGTTTTCTGACCACCACGGTGGCCGGGTCACAGACGCCGTCGGTCGAGGTGATGGCCTACGGCACCGCCATCCGCCAGGCATGAACGAGATTCCGCCCGCCGGCCCGCGGCTCGAAAACCGCCTGCCAGACGAGGGCATCAACAGCAGCACCGAGCACCCGCTCAAGGAGTTCGCCTGGCTCGTCGGCGCCAGCTTGGCGACCCTGCTGGTGGTCGTGCTGTTGGTCGGTTGGGCCGCCCGCTGGCTGGCCCCGCACATCCCCTTCGCCACCGAGGTCGCGCTGGCGAAGCGTCTGGTCGACCGTGAACAGAAGCCTGCCGACGCCGCCCGGTCAGCGGCCCTGCAAGCGGTGGCCCAGAAGGTGGCCGCGCAGATGGGCCTGCCCGAAGGCATGGAGCTCGTCGTGCAGTACGAAGAATCCAAGGTGGTCAATGCGTTCGCCACCATTGGGGGGCGCATCCGGGTGCACAGCGCCTTGCTGACCAAGCTTCGCAGCGAAGACGAACTGGCAGCGCTGTTGGCCCACGAGATTGCCCATGTCAAGCACCGCCATGTGGCGGCCAGCATGGGCCGCGGCATGGCCCTGGGCCTGCTGCTCGGCGTGGTTTCCACCGATGCCGGCGCGGCGGCTGCGCAATCGGCCCTCGGCCAAGCCACCGGCCTCGCGTTGATGGGCTATTCGCGAGAGCAAGAGCGCGAGGCTGACGAAGCGGCACTGAAGGCGGTGCATGCGCTGTATGGCCACGTGGGCGGTGCCATGGATCTGTTTGCGCACCTCGGCGAGGTCAACCCGGATGAACCACCCACGGCCCTCAGCACCCATCCGATGTCTGCCGAGCGCTTGAAGGCCATGCAGCAACTGGCGGCTGAAGCAGGCTGGCCCGTCACAGGTGAGCGCACCCCGTGGCCCACCGCTTTGAGCTGCGGCGCTTCCCAGCCCGCCAATCCCGGCGGCACTGCCCCGCCCTGTCAGGCCTCTTGACCATGGATCTCACGCCCGCCCGCCGAGAAATCGTCACCGACCGGCTGCTGCTGCAAGCAGGCGAGTTGCAGCTGTCCGAAGCCCTGGCCGACTTCTACCAGCGCAACCGCAGTCACTTCGCCCGATGGGATCCACCCACGGCCGAGAGCTTCTACACCGCGTCCGCGCAAGCCGAACGCCAGCGCTTGGGCCTCAAGGCCTTTTCCGAAGGCACCGCGTTTCGCTATTGGTTGTCCCCGCGGGACGACCCACAGCGCGTCATCGGCTCGGTGCATTTCAGCCAGATCGCTCGTGGCGCCTTCCACAGTTGCGTGCTGGGATACGCACTGGATCAGCAGTGCCAGGGCCGAGGCCTGATGCATGAAGCCCTGTCAGCGGCCATCGAAGAGATGTTTGCGCCGCTGGTCAACCTGCACCGCATCCAGGCGGCCTATCGCCCCGAGAACCTGCGAAGCGGTGCCGTGCTGTCACGCCTGGGCTTTCGGATCGAGGGCCTGGCGAAGGACTATCTCTTCATCGACGGCGCCTGGCGCGACCACCAACTGACAGCGCTGACCAACCCCTGCTTCACCGAGCCGCTCGACTGGTGAATCTCGGCATCCTGTCGTGCACGCGATGGGGCACGCACGCACCATGGACGGGAATGCACCGCGGCAAGACCCAGCCTGGACACGCCGGCAGCAACAGGAAAAACCCCAGTATCGGGCACGGGGTTTGCGAGGAGATCCGGGACAGAATGCCGCACCTTGCATAGCTTGCCCTCCCGGCATCCTATTGATCAATCCCCAATGCACGGCACAACCGTCCTAGGAGATGCTCGCATGAGCCGCCCCCGCTCGACCCTCTCGATCCACCGCCTGGCCACCGTGGCCCTGTTGACGTCGCTCGGCATGGCCGGCGCCCAGGCCAAGACCCTGGTCTATTGCTCTGAAGGCTCACCCGAGAACTTCACACCGGCGCTGAACACCACCGGCACCAGCTTCGACGCGGCACGCCCGATCTACGACCGCCTCGTGCACTTCGTGCGCGGCAGCACCCAGACCGAGCCCGGCCTGGCCGAGAGCTGGACGATCTCTGACGACGGCAAGGTCTACACCTTCAAGCTGCGCAAGGGCGTGAAGTTCCACAGCGTGGCCGGCTTCACGCCGACGCGCGAGTTCAACGCCGATGACGTGATCTGGTCGTTCGAGCGCCAGTGGAAGCCGGATCACCCCTACGCCAAGGTGTCGGGCGGCAAGTACGACTACTTCGCCGACATGGGCTTCAAGGACGACCTGGTGTCGATCGAGAAGATCGATCCGATGACGGTCAAGATGACCTTCAAGAAGCCCAACGTCACCATGCTGCCGAACCTGGCGATGGACTTCGCCGCCATCGGCTCGGCCGAATACGCCGATGCGCTGGCCAAGGCCAACAAGAAGGAACAGTTCGACCAGGTGCCCGTGGGCACGGGCCCGTTCAGCTTCGTCACCTACCAGAAGGACGCGGTCATTCGCTACAAGGCCCACAAGGCCTACTGGGGTGCTGAGAAGGCGATGGTCGACGATCTGGTCTATGCCATCACGCCGGATGCGACGGCCCGCTACTCCAAGCTGAAGGCTGGCGAGTGCCACCTGTCGGGCTACCCGCGCCCGGCTGACCTGCCCGAGATGCAGAAGGACCCAGCGCTCAAGGTCACCAGCCTGCCCGGCCTGAACATCGCCTACTGGTCGTTCAACACCCAGAAGCCCCCGTTCGACAAGAAGGAAGTTCGCCAGGCCTTCACGATGGCGATCGACAAGGCGGCCATCCTGAAAGAGGTGTACCTGGGTGCCGGCACCCCGGCCAAGAACCTGATGCCGCCGACACTGTGGGGCTACAACGACAAGGTGCAGGACTGGCCGCACGACCCGGCCAAGGCGAAGGAACTGCTGGCCAAGGCGGGCGTGAAGACGCCGATGGAGGTGGACCTCTGGTACATGCCCGTCCAACGCCCGTACAACCCGAATGCCAAGCGCATGGCCGAGATGATGCAGGCCGACCTGGCCAAGGTTGGCGTCAACGCGAAGCTCGTGACCTATGAATGGGGCGAGTACCGCAAGCGCCTGCAGCAAGGCGAGCACATGACCGGCATGCTGGGTTGGAACGGCGACAACGGCGATCCCGACAATTTCTTCTTCTTGCATGGTTGCGATGCCGCACGTCCGGGTGGACAGAACCTGTCGAAGTGGTGCAATAAGGCCTTCGATGAGCGCCTGGAGAAGGCACGCACCTTGACCGACAACAAGGCCCGCGCCAAGCTGTATGAGGAAATGCAGGCCATCGAGCACGAGGAAGCGCCCGACTTCAAGATCGCGCACTCGGTGGTCTACGAGGTCATGCGCAAGGAAGTGACGGGCTACAAGCAAAGCCCGTTCAATACGCATGAGTTCAAAGGTGTCGAACTGAAGTGAGGAAGAGAGCTACGCCATGACGATGTTTGCCCATACCCGTGTTGCTCTTGGCCTGCTGGTGCTGGTCGGCATGGCCGCCCTGACCGGTTGCCATCCTGGCGTACCGGACACGGTGAAGATCGGCGTGGCGCAGCCGTTGTCCGGCCCCCTGAAGGACCTGGGGCAGGACATGGTCAACGGCGCCCAGATGGCCATTGACGACATCAACAACACCGAAGGTGGCTTGAAGATCGACGGCAAGGTCGTCAAGCTGGAAATGGTGACCGCCGACGACAAGGCCGATGCCAAGGCCGGGGAAGCGGCGGCGCACTCGCTGGTCGAAGCGGGCGTGGTGGCGGTGATCGGCCACCTCAACTCGGGTGTCAGCATCGCTGCAGCCCCGATCTACGCCGAGAAGATGATTCCGCAGCTGGCGATCTCGACCAAGCCCGAGTACACCAAGCTGGGCCTGCCGACGACGCTGCGCCTGGTGGCCAGCGACGCCCTGCAATCCAAGGCCATGGGCTCGATCGCGGGCAGCCTGCCGGGTGACCATGTCTACGCGGTGGTCGACGACAACACGCCCTACGGCAAGAGCCTCGCCGAAAACGCCGCAGCTCAGTTGAAGGGCAAGACGATCGGCGTGCGCACCTCGCTGGACGACAAGACGACCGACTTCAAGGCCTTGATCCCACAGTTGGCGGAAAAGAAGGTCGACGTCTTCGTCACCACCCTGGCCGATTTCCAGATCATCGCGTTGGCCGACCAGTTGGTCGCCGCGGGCCTGAAGAACATGCAGATCGTGGGCAGCGACACGATCAAGACTGAAGGCATGCTGAAGGTCAATCCGCAGATCGGCACGATCTACGCCACCTCGCCGATCATCGGTGCCGGCGAATTCACCGGCGGCAAACCTTTCCTGGAGAAGTTCCGCTCACGTTTCAAGCACGACCCTGTCTACGCCGCGCACTACGCCTACGACGCGGTGCACGTGCTGGCCGCTGCACTGAAGAAGGCCAAATCCGCCGACGGCAAGAAGCTGGTGCCGGCGCTGAAGACGGTCGACGCCCTGGCCCCGGTGACCAGCAGCATGCGCTTCGCCGAAGACGGCGAACAGCGTTACGGCTCGGTCAGTGTCTACCAGCTCAACCACGGCTCCTGGTTCCTGCTGACACGCAGCGACGTCTGGTGACGCATTCAGGCGGCGCCCAGACGCCGCCCGGCCCGACCAGGGGCTGAATCAGAAGGAAGAGCGGCCCTCTTGACGGAGGGCCGCAGCAATTCATGCTCAAGTTTCTGTGGCGCCGACTGGCGCTGACCGTCCCGACGTTCTTTGCCCTGATGTTCGTCACCTTCGTGGCCATTCGGCTGGTGCCGGGAGACCCGGTGGAGGTGCGCGTTGGCGAGCGAGGCATCAGCCCTGAGCGGCTTGCGCACTTTCGCCATGAGCTGGGGCTCGATCAACCGGTGTGGAAGCAGTTTCTCGACTACGTCTGGCAATTGCTGCACGGGGACTTCGGCACCTCGCTGGCCACCAACCAGAAGGTGCTCAGCGAATTCGCTGCGCTGTTCCCTGCCACGCTGGAACTGTCGCTCTTCGCGATGCTGTTCGCGGCTCTGATCGGCCTGCCGGCCGGCACGATCGCGGCCGCCAAGCGTGGCAGCCTGTACGACCAGGCCATGATGGGCCTGTCGGTCACCGGCTACTCGATGCCCATCTTCTGGTGGGGCCTGCTGCTGATCATGTTCGTGGGCGAGCGCTGGGGCTTGACGCCAGTCTCGGGCCGCATCGACCTGATCAAGTACTACTTCGAGCCCGTCACAGGCTTCATGGTGATCGATGCCTGGCTGTCCGGCCAGGAGGGCGCCGTGCTGGATGCCTTGCACCACCTCGTGTTGCCGGGCATCGTGCTGGGCACCATCCCGCTGGCCGTGATCGCCCGCATGACGCGATCGGCGATGCTCGAAGTGCTCAGCGAAGACTATGTTCGCACCGCGCGGGCCAAAGGCCTGCCGATTTGGCGTGTGATCGGGGTGCATGCGCTGCGCAACGCGCTGATTCCCGTCGTCACGGTGATCGGCCTGCAGGTCGGCGCCCTGATGGCCGGCGCGGTACTCACCGAAACCATCTTCTCCTGGCCCGGCATCGGCAAGTGGCTGATCGAATCGATCGCGCGGCGAGACTACCCCGCCTTGCAAGGGGGAGTGATGCTGGTGTCCACCGTCGTGATCGGCGTGAACCTGTTGGTCGACCTGACCTACGGGCTGATCAACCCTCGCATTCGACACGCCTGAGCGCCATGTCCGAGCGTCAACCTGCCATGGCCACATCCTCCGTCCCGAACACCCCTGCCCCCAGCGCCCCAGCCACCGCATCCTCGGGTGCACCGCCTTCGCCCTGGCGCGCCTTCTGGCAGGCCTTCAGCGAAAACAAAGGCGCGGTGGCCGGCCTCATCGTGGTAGCCATCGTCGTCGTTCTGGCCCTGCTGGCCGACTGGATCGCCCCCTACTCGCCCAACGAGCAGTTCCGCGACGCCGTGCGCGCCGCCCCGGCCTGGGCAGAGGGTGGTTCATCACGCTTCCTGCTCGGCACTGACAGCCTGGGCCGCGACATGCTGTCGCGCCTGATCCACGGCGCCCGGGTGTCGCTGTTCATCGGCCTGTCGGTGATGGGGGTGTCCTTCGTGATCGGCGTGCTGCTGGGGATCGCGTGCGCGTCGTTGGGCAATGCGGTGGACGTGGCCATCACCCGGGTGATGGATCTGATCATGGCCGTGCCCAGCCTGGTGCTGGCCATCCTGGTGGTCGCGGTGCTGGGCCCCAGCCTCGCCAACACGATCATCGCCGTCACCATCGTCTACCTTCCTCGCTACGTGCGGCTGCTGCGGGCCTCGGCGCTGGCCGAGCTGAAAAAGGACTACGTCACCGCGGCGCGTGTGTCCGGGGTGAAGGGCTGGCGGCTGATGTTCGTGACCGTGCTGCCCAACTGCCTGGCACCGCTCATCGTGCAAGCTGCGCTGGGCGTGTCGGACGCCATCCTCGAAGCCGCGGCACTCGGGTTCCTGGGCCTGGGAGCCCAACCGCCCACCGCCGAATGGGGCACGATGCTGGCGGATGCCCGAGAGTTCATCCGCTCCGACCCGTGGCTCGTCACCCTGCCCGGCCTGGCCATCCTGATCACGGTGGTGTCGATCAATCTCGCGGGCGATGGCCTGCGCGACGCGCTCGACCCGAAGATGAGGAAAACCTAGTGCAGTGTTTGGTGCTGGGCGGAACTGAAGAAAACCGATGGATTGGGTCGTCTGGCGAGGCGCAAACCACAGCGATGCCCGGTGGCATCGCGAGGATTTGCAACGACGCCAGGCGGCCAAAGGCACGGTTTTATGTTCCGCATAGCGTCGAACACTGCACTAGCCCCACGCCGGAATTGTTGACCCCCGCGGGCCCTCTGGGCTCGTGCAGCGGGCCGGCGAAGCCGGTTCCGCGCACGCCACTTGAATGGCGGCAGTTCCTGCGGAGCGCCGCCGAAGGCAGGTAGACCTGATGAATCCGAGTTCGAACAAACCGCTGTTGGATATCAAAGGCCTGACGGTCAGCTTCGCGACGCGGGGCGGTGCATTCCGCGCGGTCGATGGGGTCGACCTTCAGGTCGCGCCGAACGAGGTGCTGGCCATCGTCGGCGAATCCGGCTCTGGCAAGTCGGTGGCGATGCTGGCCATCATGGGACTGCTGCCCTGGACGGCGACGGTGAAGGCCGATCGGATGATGTTCGACGGGCAGGACCTGCTGGCGATGACGCCCAGGCAGCGCCGCGCGCTGGTGGGCCGCGATGTGGCGATGGTGTTCCAAGAGCCCATGAGCTCGCTGAACCCCTGCTTCACCGTGGGCTACCAGATCGGCGAAGCGCTGGCAGAACACACCGATCTCGACCGCGACGCCCGCAAGAAGCGGGTGATCGAATTGCTCGACCAGGTCGGCATCCCCGATCCTGCCCGGCGCGCGCGTGCCTTTCCGCACCAGCTCTCTGGCGGCATGAGCCAACGCGTGATGATCGCGATGGCACTCGCCTGCAAGCCCCGGTTGCTGATTGCCGACGAGCCCACCACCGCACTGGATGTGACCATCCAGGCACAGATCCTCGATCTGCTGCAGGCCCTGCGGCGAGACACCGGCATGGCACTCGTGCTCATCACCCACGATCTCGGCGTGGTCGCCGAGGGCGCGGATCGGGTGCTGGTGCAGTACGCCGGCCGACCGGTGGAGACGCAGCGCGCCGACACGCTGTTCGTCTCGCCCCACCATCCCTACACCGCGGCACTGTTGGCCGCCCTGCCCGAGCGCGCCCGCCAGGGGGAGCGGCTGACGGCCATCGACGGCATGGTGCCCGGCCAGTTCGACCGTCCCACGGGCTGCCTCTTCGCGCCACGATGTCCGTTCGCGCAGCCCGAGTGCCACGCCCGAGCGCCCTTGCCCGCCAGCGATGCGCTCGGCCGTGCCCTGTGCATCACACCCCTGGTCGATGGCCGCCCCACGCCCGTGGCGATGGAGGCTCAAGCCGCATGAACACGAACACCACCATCTCCGCCGTTCTCGAAGCCCGCGATCTGCGCCGCAACTACGCCGTCTCGCGCGGCTGGATGAAGGGCACAGCCACCGTGCAGGCGCTGGCAGGCGTCAGCTTCTCGGTACAGGCCGGGCGCACCTTGGCCGTCGTCGGCGAATCGGGCTGCGGCAAATCCACCCTGGCTCGCCTGCTGACCATGATCGAGTCCCCGACCGCCGGGCAACTGCTCATCGATGGCAAAGACGTGGCTCATGCCGACGCGGCCCTGCGCCAGTCATTGCGCAAGCAGATCCAGATCGTCTTCCAGAACCCCTACGGCTCGTTGAACCCACGTCAGACGGTGGGCAACGCGCTCATGGAACCCCTGCTGGTCAATGGCTTGGGTGACGCGAAAGAACGCGAGGCTCAGGCGCGCGCCATGCTGCGCCAGGTGGGGCTGCGCGAAGAGCACTTCGGCCGCTACCCCCACATGTTTTCCGGCGGTCAACGCCAGCGCATCGCAATCGCCCGCGCCCTGATGCTCAAGCCCCGCGTGCTGGTGCTCGACGAACCGGTCTCGGCACTCGACGTGTCCATACGCGCCCAGGTGCTGAACCTGCTGGACGACCTGCAGCAGGCGCTGGGCGTGGCCTACATTTTCATCTCGCACGATCTCGGTGTGGTGCGGCACGTGGCCGACGACGTGATGGTGATGTACCTGGGCCGCTGTGTGGAACAAGGCGCACGCGACGCGGTCTTCGACAACCCGCAGCACCCCTACACCAAGGCCCTGCTCTCGGCCACACCCACGGTCGACCCCGCAATGCGCCGCGAACGCATCATCCTGAAGGGCGAGCTCCCCTCGCCGATCGACCGCCCCAGCGGCTGCCCCTTCCGCACGCGATGCCCGCTGGCTTTCGATCGGTGCACGAAGGAAGAGCCAGGGCTGCAGGGCCAGGATGGGCAGAGGGTGGCGTGCTGGGCGGTGACTGCACCACCTCTCAGCATCGCCGCCTGACGAGGCGCCTTGCGGCGCCGCCACCAATCTCGTCAATCCCCCAACCCTGCAGCTGGGATCGCAGAACACCCCCTATCATCAATCGCTCGACTTATGAGCTCCCAGGAGGGGATTGATGAAACAAACACGCCAATCCATGGCGGCGATTGCCCTGTTCGGCCTGACAGTCGCCACTGTTGCTGCCGAGCAACCCGAACAATGGCGCGGCCAAGGGCCCTATTTAAATGAAGCCGGCCAGCCTATCCGAGACGAAAGCGGCCGGCGCATCACCTACAAAAAGGGCCAATGGCTCCAACCGCAGGTTCGTCGTGCCGATTCCCACCAACTCACAACACATTCGCTCGCTGGTAGCCTGGTGCCGAGTTGGAGCTATGTTGCGTTCGGCTCCGACATCGGCGGCCAAGGCCTGGTGTCGGCGCTGATTCAGGGCAAGAAAGAGATACTGGCCACCGCCTCGACCAGCACCTTCGGACCCAGCACCTACTGGTACGCACTGGCGCCCGTATCCGGCGCACTGGTCGACGGATTGAAGCAAACTTTTGCCTCTCCGCCACTGGAAGGATCGATAGTCAAGCTGGCTCTGGCAACAGGATCGGCCGGTGACCTGCGCATCGTAGTCGCACTGAGCAATGACACCTTGATTCAGTACGACGCCGCGACCAAGCAGGTCAAGTCAGAGGCTCCTGGTCCCTGCGCCGAGAAGGACGGGCTGACGGCATTCACCACGGGCGACCTCAACGCAGACGGCGTCGACGAATTCATCTCAATCTGCGGCGATCGCAGCCTCGTCGTTGATGGGCCCGCCTACACGTCCTGGACTCTGCCAGAGATCGGCGGCGACGAACTGGTGCTGGGCCAAATGGATGACGACGCGGCGATCGAAATCGTCAGCAATTCAGGCCAAGTAATCGATTCGGCCAGCAAATCGATTCAATGGACCTACGAGAACGGCTTTGGTCGTCATATGGTGGCAGGCGACGTGGACGGCGACGGTCGACACGAATTGTTGGGGGCCGAGTCCTGGTACTTCGTGAACGCCTACGACGTCGAGAAGCAGTTGCCCAAATGGACCATCCAGATCGATGGCGATATTGACGCCATCCAGCTCGGCGACGTTACCGGCGATGGCATGCAAGAACTGCTCGTAGGAGAGTTGCAGGGCAGCGCCGTGCAAGTCTTCGACACGGTCAGCCAAGCCAAGCTGGGCAAGCTCGCCAATCCCGAGGGCGGGGTGACGAATCTTCTGGTCACTGACTTGAACGGTGACGGGTCAAATGAGATTCTGTGGGGCTGCGGCGAGACGAGCACGGGCCCCGATTTCCTCAAAGTGGCGAGTTGGTCGACAAGGAAGACCGACTGGCAAAGCATCGACCTGGTCGGCCCGTTCACCGCGCCAGTGATTGGCGATCTTGACGGTGACGGGATCGACGAAGTTGTCTTCGGCTCCTACAAGGCCGACTCCGGCTATAGCAGCGGACGGATCATCGTACTGGACGGCAAGACGCTAGCCGTCCGCGGCGTGTCAGCCCCCATCGTCAAGAATCAAAGCTGGGAAGGCACGAAGGACTTGGCCCTCGCTGATGTCGATGGCGATGGCAAGAAGGAAATTCTCGTTGCTGCAGATCGGCTGTATCAGGGTGCGCTGGAGATCTACCAGTTCACCAGAAAGAACACCTTCAAGAAGCTGACAACGATCATCGAACCCGATCTACCAGGCTTCACTGCAGTGACGGCCGCGGACTCGGATGGTGACGGAACCGTCGAAATGCTCGCTGGAAACTCCGGGTACCTGTACGCCTATGACCCGTTGCTCGGAACCCGAAAGTGGCGCACATCGACTTCGATGGTCTACACCCCGCGTGACATCATCGTCGGGAGTTTTGACGACGAGGTCACACCGGAAATCGCAGCGATGGGGGCCGGCGGAAATCTGTTCATTCACTCCGGCGTGACCCACGAAATCGAAGCGGTAATCGAAGTTGCCGGCGCCCGCTCGTTGTCTTCTGTCATGACGCCTAGCGGACTGCACCTGTTGGTCGGCGACTTCTACGGAAAGGTGAATGAGTACGCCTACCGTGCCGGCGCCTACACCAGAGTCAAGCGCTGGCAGGCGTCAACAGACAGCATTGACGGCGTGACGGCGACCCCCGACGGAACGCGCTGGGTCGGTAGCGCCGGAATAGTCAGGGCTTTTGGCAAGCAAGGCACACTGAAATACGAGTCTGTCAATCTGGGCTTCGAGGCCGGACGCAAAGTGGTGAGGATGAAGAAGCTCGGTCTCGACTTGACGAACGGACTCAGCGGCCTTTACGGGCTGCCTTACACGGCGCCGGCCGCGAACGCGCCCCAGTAGACACCCCTCGCCACGCAGGGTAAAGAGAACGTACGCCCGCCACGGCCTGTGGCGGGCGTCCATCAAAATCGCCTCGTCCGGCGTTTCGCCCGCCGTTGCGGGATTCGACCGCTGCATCGTTGTCAAAGGTAAGCCAAGCAGCCTGGCACTCGCGCCCAACCTCTGTTCACCCACATAGGCGCCTGTACCGTCCGCATCGCGCACAGATTCATAGACATGTTCAGGAGGGAAGCATGCAGAACCATCGTATTTACTCATTGGCTTGCGCCTTCAGTCTGATCTTTTCATTCACTGCTGGTGCCACGCCACCCGTCCGTCCAGACGACACGGCAGCAAAGCTCAACGTTCGGCAAAGAGCCGTCAAGAAAAATGCGGGGGGCGCCACGACCTCACCCACCGCGGTGCATGGGCAGGCTGCCCCACCCGGTTCGATGCTGGAACCCACTTGGACCTATCTCGCATTCGGAGCCAACATCGGCGCCCACGGTCTGGTTTCGGCCAAGGTGGCTAACTCCACCGAAATCTACGTCACCGCGGCGTCGATGGCTTCTGGCAGCCCAAACTACTGGTACGCCCTGTCGAAGACATCCGATCTGGTGGTGGATGGCCTGAAGCAGACGTTCGCAACAACGGCTTTCGAATCGCCGATCGTCAATCTATCCGTCGCGACTGCAGGTGTGGGGGACCAACGCATCGTTGTCGCACTGCAGGATGGGAACCTCATTCAGTACGACATCACTTCCAAGCAGATCAAGGAGCAAAGTGCCAGTCCTTGCAGTGGCCACGGAGGGCTTCAAGCGTTCAAGACCGGCGACTTGAACGGTGATGGAGTCGACGAATTCATTTCGATCTGCGCTGACAACATGCTGTTCGCGCATGGTTTCAACTACACCAGCTGGTCACTCGCTGGCGTCGGCGGCACGGGAATCGCGTTGGGCCAAATGGATGGCGACGCAGCCGTTGAAATCGCCTCAACCACAGGTCAAGTGATCGACAGCGCCACGCGCACGGTGCAATGGAATCACGCAGAAGGTTTCGGCATTGACCTGGTGGCAACCGATCTGAATGGCGATGGGCGGGACGAATTGGTCGCTGCTGAGCGCTGGTACAACATCAATGCGTTTGATGTCGAGAAGAGGCTGACTAAGTGGACCATTCAGGTCAGCGGCGAAATCGCAGCCATCGAACTTGGTGACGTGAACAGCGACGGCATTCAAGAGTTGCTGGTCGGTGATGCCCAGTGGGGAGCGGTCCATGCGTACGACTTGGCGACGCAGGCTGAGGTCGGCAAGATCAACAACCCTGATGGCGGCGTGAGGAGCCTGCTGGTGGCCGACACCAACGACGATGGCGTCTCCGAAGTGCTGTGGGGCGGCGGCGCAGTCGCCTTCGGCACTGCTCACCTCTTTGTGTCAACTTGGTCAACCAAGCGAATCGAATGGCGAAACACCGTACTGATTGGCCCCTTCATTGGCCCCGTTGCCGGTGATTTGGATGGCGATGGGATCGACGAAGTTGTGTTCGCATCGCGCGGCACCAACACCAATAACTACGGGGGTAGCCGGATCATTGTGCTCGACAGCCGGACTTTGGCTGTACGCAAGTTGTCGGAGCCAGTGATGAACAACGAAAGCGTGTTTGGTGTTCAGGACATTCGCCTTGGAGACGTCGACGGCGACGGCCGGCCAGAGATCTTGTTGGGCGGCGACCGCATGTACGACGGTGCGATTGAGGCCTACAAGTTCACCCGCCACAGCAAATTCATCCGCAAGGTCTCCCTTCTCGATAGCGACGCCGGCACGGTCACTTCAGTAGCAGCAGCAGACATAGACGGCGATGGGAAGATCGAAATACTGGGCGGCACCAGCGGATACGTGATCGCCTACGATCCGGCTACGGGAACGCGAAAGTGGCGCTCGGCGTTCCACATGGACGGCTTGCCGCGAGACCTGGCGGTCGGCGACCTCGACGGCGATGGTGCTCTGGAGTTCGCGTGCAGGGCTGACGATGGCAAGTCGTACGTCCATGACGGAATCACACATGCCGTCGAAGCGGTGATCGGTGGCATCAAGGGTACCGCCATGACGTCTGTCCAGCGCCCCATGGGGCTGAACTTGCTGATCGGGGATGAAGCCGGTCAGATGCACGAGATGGCTTACCAAAACGGGGTCTACGTCGAACAGAAGAGCTGGTACGCCACGGACAACGCCACTGTCGACGGCGTGGCGGTCGACCCCAGTAGCGGCGCCACCTGGATTGGCTCAAACGGCAAGCTCCGTGCCTTCAGCAAAGAAGGCAAGTTTCGCTACGAAAGTGTCCCTCTTGGCGGCCATCCTGGTCGCCAAGTGGTCCGCCTGAAGCGCCTCGGCTTGGATCTGACGACCGGCGATGCAGGTCTATATGGCCTGCCCTACGCCAAGCCTTGACCAACGACTCAGTTCGTGCCAAGCGTAACGTAGAGACTCTGCGCACCTGGCCCATTCGGCGATGCACCGACCGCCCCAGCGGCTGCCCCTTCCGCACGCGATGCCCATTGGCTTTCGATCGGTGCACGAAGGAAGAGCCAGGGCTGCAGAGCCAGGATGGGCAGAGGGTGGCGTGCTGGGCGGTGACCCCAGCGGTGATCGCCGCAGCCGCCTGAGGGCCCACCCAGAGCGCCGACCGCGAAACGCAGAGCCCTCACCTCGGGCCCGCATGGGCCTGAGGCGATCCGCCCTTGTCACCGTCCGCCGCGCAACTCCGTCGCCACCGCCTTAGCGTCGTAGATCGTTTCCAACGCATGCACGATCGCGCCGATGTGCACGGCGAGGGAACGGGCCGTGCTGTCGGTGTAGATGAACCGGCCGCCCAGTGCTTCAAGGTTGCTGTCGAACATCAGGCCGACGAGCTCGCCGCGCTGGTTGACCAGAGGTGAGCCGGAGTTGCCGCCGATGATGTCGGCGGTGGTGACGAAGTTCAGCGGCAGGCGCGGGTCGATTTGTTGGCGCCGCTTCTGGATCTGCGGCGAGAGATCGAACGGCGCCTTGCCGTCGAAGCTGTCTGCGCGCGCCAGCCAGCCGCCAAAGGTGGTCTTCCACGGCGTGGTCTGGCCGTTCGAGACATACCCAGCCACCCGGCCAAACGACAGCCGCAAGGTGCCGGTCGCATCAGGCGGCACATTGCGGCCGTGAATGGCAAAGCGGGCCTGGCCCAGGCGCTCTGCAGCCTGCTGGAGGGGTGTATCGACCTGCTCCTCCTTGAAGCGAACCAGCTCGCGATGCATGGGGTAGATCTCGCGCGCCAGCCGGATGAGCGGGTCTGTCGAAGCCTCGATGGCGGGCACCCCGCCCGACAGCAAGGCGGTGCGAACCGCCACGTTGTCAAGCTGGCTGCCCCGTACCCAGCGCTCGGCCGCGGCTTCGGGCGTGTCGCTGCCGAGCACCGCTTTCACGAAATGGTGCTCGGCGCCCAGGAACTCCCGGGCCTCCAAAAACTGCCCGCTCAGCCGGGCGATCTCCAGGTCTTTGTAGATCGGCGAATCAGCCTTGAGCTTGCGTTCAAGGTCAGGCCAGGCGGCCTCCCGGTAGTCCGGCATGCGCTGCGCCTCGGGCAGACCGCGCTCGTATGCCGCCTCAACCAGCATGCCGGCCTGCGAGAGGATGGTGCGGTAGCCATACCCCACGGCCCACAAGGCCTTGGCCTGGCTGATGTGGCGGGAGGTGGCGGCCTCGACATCGGCCCAAGGGTTGCCGCTCAATCCGCGCTCGGTGTAGGCGGCGCGAAAGCGGGCCTCGTCAGCCTCCTTCGCCTGCATCACGGCTTCGTCTTTCAACGCCGCCATCTGGCCGCGCATCGACTTCAACCAATTCTCCGTACCGAACAGCCTGTCGACAGCCTGCCGAGCGGCTTCGGGTGACCGGCTCGAATACGCATGAAGCAACTTTTGCTGCGCCTCGGCACTGGCCAGTTGCAAGGGCAGCAGCACGTCCCGATGCGCTTTCAACTGGGCGAGGGTTTGGAGCCGATCGGTGCGGCCCGGGTGGCCGGCCACGAACACCAGATCGCCCTCTGCCACCGGCTGGGCGGCCATTTTCAGGAACTGTGGTGGCTGCACCGGCCGCCCGTTCTCGTAGACCCGCATCAAGGCGAAATCCAGGGCGAATCGCGGGTACACGAAGTTGTCTGCGTCGCCTCCATAGAAGGCCGCCTGGAACTCAGGGGCGAACACCAGCCGCACGTCGTCCCATTCTTTGAACCGATAGAGGTGGAACAACGAGCCGCTGTAGAGCGACTCCACCTCGCAGCGTCGCTTCAACTTCGGGTCGGCACACTGTGCTTCGATGTCGGCAATAGCCTGTTTGCGCAACGCGTTGCGCTGCTCGTCGTTCGTGCCGGCGGACATGGCCTTTTGCACGGCAGCAGTCACATCCTCCGTCGATTGCAATACGCGAGCACGCCCGCCTGGGCAGCGCAGCTCCTGGGCGCGGTTCACCGCGGTGAACCCATGCGCCACCAAGTCACGACTCGGCGTGGACACCTGCTCGATGCAGTCCAACGCGACGTGGTGATTGGTCAGCATCAGGCCCTGGGCCGACACGAACGAGGCAGATGCCCCGTAGTTCACCGCCGCGTGCTGCAGGTGCTTGAGCAGGCTGGGCGTGATCTGCACGCCATAGCGTTGCTGGACCTGATCGATCGGCGGATTGTCGAAAGTCCACATGCCATCGTCGGCACGCGATGCGAGAGAGAACAGCGTCAGTGCGGCGGCAGCGGCAAAGCGAATGGCCCGCACCGGCCTTTCACGGTCGGTCATGGGTGAGTCCTCGGTGGCCCGTACTGGGCGTCAAGCAAGCGACAGGCCAGCCTGCCTCGGTGAGTGTAGTGGGCCCCAACACGAGATGGGTTCAGTGAGCGCCCTGGTGATCGTCTACCAGTTGTATCTGCTGGGCCACGCCGAGTACGCCGTTTGCGGCAGTTGGGCACAGCCAACCCGTTCCTCACGCGCCCGAGTGACGGGGGGCCACGTCGACGGAGGGCCGCTGGCCCACACGCGGCCGCCGGACTTGCACGCGCGCTTTGCAGCCCGAAGGCACTGAGCCGGCGCAGTCACCCTCCGCTGGCTGACGTTCATTCATGTAAAGAGCGGACGTGGACGGAAGTTGACCATACAGCCATGGCTGCCCCAAGGGGTCTTCCTAGGATCGAGTTCCCGCCGCCGGCCTGGGCCACGAGCCCGGCCCAAGCAGGCGGGGCCCGTTCGGCACCAAGCGATTCGCCAGTGCCGGCTTTTTATGTTCCTCAGGAGACTGCAAACATGCAATCACGTCCCTCGACCCTGTGGCTCGCCGCCGCCCTCGCTTTGGGCATGGTCGCCACCGCGCACGCCGCCGCTACGCGCGACCAGGCCTCGTCGGCCTCGGAAGCGGCTCAAGGCGTGCCAATGGTTCCCACCGGCAAAGGCTATGGCGCTCCCGCCGCCGGCCAATTCGCGCCCGAAGTCAAGTCGGCTCTGGCCAACGGCATTGACTACCACGGTGGTCCGGTGATGTCGGCCAAGGGTGGCCAGAACATCTACATCATCTGGTACGGTGACTGGGCCACGCAAAGCCCGACCGGCAAGGCGATCATCACCGACATGTTGAAGAACATCACCGGTACGCCTTACCACAACATCAACACCACGTATTACCAGAACAACAAGCCGGGGAAGAACGTCAAGAACAAGGTCAACCTCAAGACCCAGATCGACGACGCTGGCAAGTCGCTGGGCTCGGCCCTGTCGGACGATCAGATCAAGCAGTTGGTTCAGGGTGCTATCACCGGCGGCAAGTTCCCGTCTGACAAGAACGGCATTTACCTGGTGCTGACCACGAAGGACGTGAACGCCACCTCGGGCTTCTGCTCCCTGTACTGTGGCTGGCACGACCACGCCTCGATCTCGGGCGTGGACATCAAGTACTCGTTCGTGGGCGACGCGGCTCGCTGCCTGAGCTCTTGCGCCGAGCAATCGGCCAGCAGCCCGAACGACAACCCGGGTGTCGACGGCATGGCCAGCGTGATCATGCACGAGATCGAAGAAGCCGCCACCGACCCGGATCTGAACGCCTGGTACGAGACCTCGACCGGCATGGAAAACGCCGACAAGTGCGCCTGGACCTTCGGCGCGCAACAGACAGCCCCCAACGGCTCGAAGTACAACGTGCAATGGGGCCCGCGCAAGTTCCTGATCCAGCAGAACTGGGTCAACGCGAATGGCGGCAAGTGCGCCATGCAATATCCCTGATGATGCGTGTCGACTGCTGGGCGCTGGCCGTGGCCGGTGCTTTGCTGTTGAGCTCGGCGGCTGGGGCCGCCGAGCCGGCCGGAGATCCGCCGCCGCGGTATGGGAAACGCTGGCTCCGAGCCGCAAACGACAGGGCCGCAGGTGGGGCTGTCCGAATCGACCGCACTTCCTGTGGCCCCCCTTCTTTGGCCGCCTCTCAGCGCCAGTGAATGTGATCCATGAACGGCGGCCTGACAGGGAACTGAGGGAGCCCGGCGGGCGTACCGAACCTGATCGAATTGGGTGACGCCAGGCCGCGGCGCGCTGGTGCAATGTGCGATCGAAATAGTCTCCGGCCATCGGCGGCCTGGGCTCTGCAGGATGATTCGCGCTGGGGCGCGACCTGTCGCGAGCCCAACGGTATAAACGAGGTCATCGGCGAACATTCAAATTCGAAGCGCCACTCCCCGACTTCCTGACCGATGAGCACTTCTCACAGTTCCCCCGACGGACGTCATGGTGAGCCAGAGCACCCACCCTTCCTGCGCGGCGGCGGTCAGATGGGGAACCTGATCCGGCGACATGACTGGACATCGACACCGCTGGGAGACTTTTCGCAATGGCCGGCGGCGTTGAGAACGAGTCTGCGCATCCTGTTGACCACGAATCACCCGGTTTTCATCTTCTGGGGCCCGCAGCTCATCTGCTTCTACAACGACGCCTACAGCCGTTCGCTCGGACCGGAGAAGCACCCCGTCATGCTCGGCGAGCCGGCGCAGCGCCACTGGCAAGAGATCTGGCCGACGATTGGGCCACAGATCGAGCATGTGATGTCCGGTGGCGGGGCTACGTGGCACGAGAACCAGCTGGTGCCGATCATTCGCAACGGCGCTCTCCAGCAGGTGTACTGGACCTACAGCTATGGTCCGATCGACGACGACTCGGCACCCCATAGCGTGGGTGGCGTTCTCGTGCTTTGCACCGAGACAACCCGGCATGTTCAACAGGCCGAGCGCATCGAAGCACAAGAGCGGCGCTGGCGCGAACTGTTCAACATGGCGCCCGGCTTCATTTGCGTGCTGAAGGGGCCCGAGCACCGCTATGAGTACGTCAACGTCCGCTACATGGAGGTAGCTGCCCAACGTGCGGTGATCGGCCGTACCGTCCGGGAATGCCTGCCCGAGCTCGCCGCACAGGGCTTCGTCGCGGTCCTCGACGGGGTGTATGCAAGTGGTGAAGCCTACACGGCACGTGCCGCCAGGGTCGCGCTGCGCGACGAGACCGGCATTGAGCGGACCTGCTACCTCAGCTTCGTGTACCAGCCTATCCGCGACGAGTCTGGCAGCGTCATAGGCATCTTCGTCGAAGGTCACGACGTGACCGAAGAGGCGCGGGCCACCGCAGCGCTGACCGACACACTGGCCAGCATCACTGACGGCTTCGTGGCCCTCGACGAAGACTGGCGTTTCGTCTTTGTCAATCCGGAGGCCGAACGCCTGTTAGGCCAGTCGGGGAGCGACCTGCTCGGTCGCACGCATTGGCATGTGTTTCCGGGGATGTCGGGCA
This sequence comes from Ideonella lacteola, assembly GCF_038066555.1. Classification (NCBI taxonomy): domain Bacteria; kingdom Pseudomonadati; phylum Pseudomonadota; class Betaproteobacteria; order Burkholderiales; family Sphaerotilaceae; genus Ideonella; species Ideonella lacteola. Next base: position 26,027 of record NZ_JBBUTG010000018.1, read on the forward strand.
GCGTTCTCGAATCTCACTTTCGCCATGCCGCATCAGGCGAGTTTCGTGCGTTCGACTTCTTCTACGATCATTGGCAGCGTTGGTTCGAAGTGCGTTGCTACCCCCGCCGGGGCGGCGGTGTGGCCCTCTACTTTCAAGACGTGACGTCGCGGCGCCAGGCGGAGGCGTTGCGGTCAGAGGCGGAACAACGTGAACGGGAACGTGCAGAGGAACTGGAAGCGCTGATGGAGAGCGTGCCGGCCTTCATCTGGATCACGCATGACCCTCGTTGCGAGCACGTCACGGGCAACCTCAACTCGTACCGGCTGCTCGGCATGGATCCCGGAGCAAATGCGACGGCAACCCCCGGAGGCGTCGACGCGCCGCGGCGCCACTTCCGCGAATACATCGATGGCAGACCAGCCGACCCGCAGGACCTGTCACTGCAGCGCGCCGCGCGCACGGGCCGCGCCACCGTGCCAGGTGCGGTGACGATGGTCTTTGATGACGGAAGCCGACGCCATCTATGGGGCGGTGCCGCACCTCTGCACGACCGGGTTGGAAACGTGCGAGGGGCGGTTGCGGCGTTCGTCGACGTCACAGAACTTCGCGATGCCCAGCGCCTGCTCGAAATCCGCGAGCTGCAGTTGCAGACCATCACCGACAACTCGCCTGACATCCTGGCCCGATTTGACCGTGAGAGACGGCATGTGTACGTGAATCAGGCGATCGAGCGCGTGACCGGCCGCCGCCGCGACGAGTTCATTGGCAGGACGAGCGAGGAGCTCGGCTTGCCCGCCCTGCAGGTACTCGAGTGGAACTCTGCGCTTGATCGGGTCTTCCAGACCGGGCAAGCGGAGAGACTGGAGTTCTCAATGGAGGGTCCAGACGGACATCGCCGCAGCTACGTCTCTCGGCTGATCCCTGAGCCCGCACTCGATGGCGAAGTGCCGCATGTCGTTGCGATCGTGCAGGACGTCACGGAGCAACGTGAAGCGGAGCGCGCCATCCGAGATGCCGAGCGGCGCAAGGATGAGTTCATCGCCACCCTGGCGCACGAGCTTCGCAATCCTCTTGCACCGCTGCGAACCAGCCTGCACATCCTTGAGCGGAGCGATGACCCCAAGACGTTGGCTCGCGTGCTCGCCATGATGCAGCGCCAGTTGACACACATGGTGCGTCTCGTGGACGACCTGATGGACGTTTCTCGCATCTCAGCCGGCAAGATGGTCCTTCAGCGCACGATGTTGAAGTTGCAGAGCGTGATCGATGCTGTTTTGGAGAGTTCGCGCCCGTCGATCGAGTCTGCAAAGCACCGTTTGGAAGTGAGTCTGGACCCCGACCCGTTGATGGTCGAGGGCGATGCCGCCAGGCTTGCCCAAGTACTTGGCAACCTGCTCCACAACGCCGTGAAGTACACGCCAGACGGCGGGCGCATCGTGTTGCGTGCGTGGCGGGAGGGTGACACCGTGCTGGTGGCAGTAAAGGACGACGGGATTGGCATTCCACCCGAAAGGCAGGTCGATGTTTTCCGCATGTTCACCCAGATGAACACGTCCCTTGACCGTTCTCAGGGTGGCCTCGGAATCGGCTTGGCACTGGCGCGGAACATCGTAGAGCTTCACGGCGGGACGATCGCGGTCGCCAGCCAAGGGCTTGGCCGCGGCAGCGAGTTCACCGTTCGCTTGCCTTCAGCCCTCGGAGTGACCGGCTCCCCCACACCCACTCCAGCGGCGGCGGCGGCCCAACCGGTGGGCGCGAGTGCCCTCCGACTCATGTTGATCGACGACAACCGAGACGCAGCAGACAGCTTCGCCGTGTTGTTGCGACTTGGAGGTCACGAAGTGCGTGTGGCCTATGACGGGCTCGAAGGCCTGGCGATCGTGCAGCAGTGGCGCCCACACGTCGTCTTCGCGGACATTGGCATGCCAGGTATGAATGGCCACGAGATCGCCAGGCGGCTGCGCGCATGGGACCCAGAGCACCGCCTGCTGTTGGTGGCTGTGACCGGCTGGGGAACTGAGAAAGATCAGAACGAGAGCAGGGCAGCTGGCTTTGATCGACATATGACCAAGCCGGTTGACCTCGGCCAAATCGAAGAGGTGTTGTCGGCAGTTGCTGCACTCGCTACCGAGCACGGTTCAGCGGGCCCCGCCGAGGATGGCCGCGGCGCGTTGCCCAGCGGGTGATCTTTCAGACCCGCCGCCGCGGGTGAAGCGCCGGCCAGCCAGGCACGCTGATTGCCCGATGGGCGCCTACCAGTGCAACAGGCGCCATTGTCGCCATCGGAGCAGCCCCACGATCAGCCTCGCGGCAGTTGTCGGGCTGGAAAGTCATATCCGCAGTTCAAATGGACGTTCTCGTTGTCGACGACAACCCCGACTCGGCGGAGCTCATGGCGATGCTGCTCAGCATCGACGGCTACGTCGCCAGGTTCGCCATCCGGTCGGAGGAGGCGCTGGCCCTGGCCTCGGAATCACCGCCGCTTTGCGCGCTGATTGATGTTGTCATGCCAGGCCTGTCGGGCCACGAACTGGCCAGCCGCTTGCGGGACAAGTTCGGAGACAGCGTCGTCCTGATCGCTGTCTCAGGGCTCGCACCGTCCGACGCGGGGGTGTCGCCTGAGTACGCGGTGTTCGACCACTACCTTCCCAAGCCGATTTCCCAGGAGGCGCTGCGACGTTTGCTGCCCCCGCTGTAAGCATGCAGCCCGCGCTCGACACCCGCCCCTGCTGCGCACACTGACGACCATCGAATGCCCATGAAGGAACTCCTCGCGACCCAGTCCCCTGCCACGTCCGAAGATCGGATCCTCGGCGATCTGCGTTCCGCCACGAGGTCGCACCATGACCGTATCGAGCGCCTGCTGGCCCTGGATCAACCGCTGACATTGCGTCGCTACGCCGCCATCATGGTCGGGTTCAACGCCTTCCTCGGCGCATGGGAGCGCGAACTGCGCACCGCACTTCCGCCGCGCCTGAGCGATTGGTTCGACGCGCGCAGCCGGGTCCGCTTCGCGCAAGATGATCTGGCCTACCTCGGCATTCCCGGCGCTCATGCCTCGCCACCCGCGACGCGCATCGGTGTGGACGGTCTGCCCGCGGCGTTCGGCTCGATGTACGTCATCGAAGGATCCGCGCTTGGCGGGCAGGTGATTGCGCCACAGCTCAAGAGAGACCTGGGGCTCGAGGCGGGCCGAGGCGCCAGCTACTTCAATGGTTTCGGCTTGCACACCGGCGCCATGTGGCGCGACTTCCGTCAGCGCGCCGCTTCAGAGATAGGAGGCCAACCCGTCGATCTCCATGCCGCGCGTCGCGCCGCATCCAACACGTTCGAAGCCTTGATCGCCCGCTTCGAACCCCTGGTCGCATGAGCGGGACTGCGGCGGCAGGGCCACCGGCGCCTGAAGAGGGCGACGCTTGCGCCAACGAGCCGATCCGCGTGCCCGGGGCCATCCAGCCTCATGGCTGGCTGCTCACGGTGTCGGTGGATGGCCGTCAGGTGATCGCTTGGAGCGACAACTGGGCCAGCTTGCTTCAGGGCCCGCTCAAGGCCGGGGCTTTCGCAACCGTGCTTCGCGAGTGGCGCACCGATCTGCTCCGCCTGATCGACGGGGAAGGTCCGCAATCCATCGGGGTCACGGATGTGTGCGGCCAGCGGCTGCATGTCACGGCACACCGCTTGGGTCCGTGCGTTCATCTCGAGTTCGAAGTCGACGCCGTGGATCTGGGGGCACGCGCACCCATCTATCGCTTGGCCCGGCACGTTGTCCCGTTGATGCAACGGTCCGACTCGGTGGCTTCGGTCTGCCGCGTGGTGGCCAGCGAGATGAAGCGCCTGACGGGCTTCGGCCGCTGCCTGATCTATCGCTTCGACGCCGAAGGGCATGGCGAAGTGCTGGCGCAGACGCTCGACGACGGCTACGACAGCTACGACGGTCACCATTTTCCAGCGGGCGACATCCCCGCGCAGGCCCGGGCGCTGTACCGCCTCAACCATCTCCGGCTGATTCCCGATGCCCACTATCAGCCGGTGCCCGTGCGCTACGCCGATGGTCAGCACACCGCGTTGACACTCGACCTGTCACAGGCCCAGTTGCGCAGCGTCTCTCCCGTACATCTCGAATACATGCGAAACATGGGCACCGCAGCGTCGATGTCGGTGTCCATCATCGTTCGCGGCGATCTTTGGGGTTTGGTCTCCTGCCACGACCATTCGCCCCGGCATCTGCCATACCAGACCCGCATGGCCTGCGAGCACCTGGGCCAGCTGATGTCACTGCAAATCGAGGCGAAAGAAGAGAATGAGCAGGTCACCGAACAATTGCGCCTGCGGCAACTCACCCTCGCGATGGTGGGACGGATGGCCGATAGCGATGCCACGCTGCAAAGGCTCGTGGACGAGCCCGCCACGCTGCTTCGACTCGGTCGCGCCGTCGGCGCCGCGGTCATCCTCAACGACCATTGCTGGAGCGTCGGCGATACGCCTGATGCGAAGACGCTGCGGCAACTGGGCGAGTGGCTGGCCCATCGCATCGAAGAGGTGACCCATACCGACCGGCTGCCCCAAGTCGCGCCAGACTTCGTCGATCGGCTGGCAGGGTCGGCCGGGCTCTTGGCCATCTCCATCTCGAAGCTGCACCGTCACTACGTGGTGTGGTTCCGCCCGGAGATCGTTCAGACGATCACCTGGGCAGGTGATCCACGCAAAGAGGCGGTCGGCGAGACCGGCCAGCTGCATCCGCGTCGCAGCTTTGCCAGCTGGGTCGAGCACGTCCGCGGCCGCTCAGCGCCTTGGACGCCAGCGGAGGTCCACGCGGCGCTGGAATTGCGCCACGCGTTGATCGATCTCGTCCTGCGCCGTGCGGAGGAAATGGCCGAGGTCGCGGCCGAACTCGGCCGTGTCAACAAGGAACTCGAGGCGTTCTCATACACGGTTTCCCACGACCTGCGAGCGCCCATGCGGCACATCGCCGGGTTCGTCGACCTGGTTTTGGAGATGGACAGCGGCGGGCTCACCGACAGGTCCAAGCGCTATCTGAACCACGTGAAAGAGGCTTCGGCGCATGCCGGCCTGCTGGTCGATGCCTTGCTCGAGTTTTCGCGCATGGGCCGCGCCGCTTTGAAATGCGGCTGGGTGAACGCTGACCAGCTCGTGAACGACCTGATCGCAGAACAGTCAAGTGTGGATGCCGACAACGAGAGGATCGAATGGCGCGTCGCCCATCCGCTGCCGCGGCTGTGGGCCGATCCGGTGTTGATTCAGATCGCCCTGCGCAACCTCATCGGCAACGCAGTCAAGTACAGCCGCGATCGCCGGCCTGCGCGCATTGACATCGATGGCATCGACGACCACCGCGGAACCGGCCTGTCCATTGCAGACAACGGCGTCGGGTTTCAGATGAAGTACGTCGGCAAGCTTTTCGGCGTCTTCCAACGCTTGCATCGGGCGGAAGCCTTCGAGGGCACCGGCATCGGCCTGGCGAGCGTGCGGCGGATCGTGGAGCGCCACGGCGGCGCTGTCGAAGCGTTCGGCGAGCCCGATCGAGGCGCCCGGTTCTCGTTCACGCTTCCCCTTCCGGGCGAAGCGGTCCCCTCTCAGATCTCCCCATGAGTGCCAACGCCATGCTCAAGCCTATCTTGCTGGTCGAAGACGATGCGCGCGACCTTGAACTCACCCTCGTCGCCCTGGAACGCAGCCAGCTCGCGAACGAGGTGATTGTGGTCAGAGACGGCGCAGAAGCCCTCGACTACCTCAACCGCGCGGGTGCGCACACCGACCGCAGCGAAGGCAATCCCGCGGTCGTGCTGCTGGACCTGAAGCTACCCAAGGTCAACGGGCTGGAGGTGCTACGCACCGTGCGCGGCACTGCTTCGCTCAAGAGCATCCCCGTGGTGATGCTCACCTCATCGCAGGCGGAGTCCGACGTCGTGCAGAGCTACGAACTGGGCGTGAATGCGTACGTGGTCAAGCCCGTTGAGTTCAAGCAGTTCGTGGCGGCCATTGCCGACCTGGGCGTCTTCTGGGCCGTGCTGAACGAGCCGCCGCCGGGATCGCTGCGGACCAGTCGCCGCTATGAGTGAGGCCCGGCGCATGAAGGCCTCATCGACCGCGCTGCGAATCCTGCTGCTTGAAGATTCAGCGTTCGATGCCGAACTGTTGCATGCCGCGCTGGAATCGGCTTACCCCGGCACGCGCTTTTCTTGGGTGAAGGACGAATCCGGCTTCACGTCGGCGCTCGCCGACGAGTCCTTCGACCTGATACTTTCGGACTACCAACTGCCTGACTACAGCGGAGCAGAGGCGCTCGACCATGCGCGGTCCGTGGCACCGTCTACGCCATTCATCTTCGTCTCGGGCGTGATCGGAGAAGAGAACACGGTCGAGTTGCTCAAACGGGGCGCTACCGACTACGTCACCAAAGGCCGGCTGGAGCGGCTGCCGGTCGTCATCGACCGCGCACTGAACGAAATCGCCCAGCGCGAAGCCCAGCGTCGCACCCAGGCGCAGTTGCGAGAGGCCGATGCGCTGTACGCCAGGGTGGTGGATTCTCTGCAGGACTATGCGGTGCTGCTGCTTGACGACCAGGGCCTGATCCGCGACTGGAACCGCGCCGCGGGCAGCATCTTCCAGTACGAGCTGGAGGAGGTGCGCGGCCGGTCCGCCTCCATCCTGCTGCTGCCTCAAGACCGCGCGTCCGGTGTGCTTGAGCAGGAAATGCAGACCGCCGCGGCCACCGGCTCGGCCAGCGACGACCGTTGGCTGATGCGCAAGGACGGCACCCGACTGCGAGCCGAAGGCGTGCTGACCGCCCTGTACGGCGAGAGCGGCCAAGCCAGCGGGTTCTCGAAAATCGTCCGCGATGTGACGGCGTCGTACGAGGCCGCGCAGCAATTGCGCCGGGCGAAAGAGGAGGCCGAGCGCAGCAACGAACTGAAGGAGCAGTTCCTCGCCGTCCTTTCTCACGAGCTGCGGTCGCCGTTGAGTGCCATCACCGGCTGGGCCGACATCCTCGACCAACGCGCTGGCGGCGACCCCATGCTTGGCAAGGCGGCGCAGGTCATCCGCCGCAATGCCCAGCTGCAAGCCCGCATGATCAACGACCTGCTCGACATGAGCGCGGTGGCTGCTGGCAAGCTGCGGGTCGAATGCGAGACGATCGATTTGTCCGCGCTCGCCACAGAGGCCCTGATGTCGCAGGTGCAGGCCGCGCAGGCACGCGGCTTGTCCATCGAGAGCCAGTCGGACGGCCCCGTCTGGGTGTGCGGTGACGCCCAGCGCTTGTCCCAGGTGATCGGCAACCTCGTCGGCAACGCGCTGAAGTTCAGCGTGGACGGCGGACGCGTGCAACTCACCACCTCTTTGGCGGACGGCGAGGCGCTTCTGGCGGTCGACGACGATGGACAGGGCATCAGCGCCGAGTTCCTGCCCCATGTCTTCGATCGCCTGCGTCAGGAGGACGGGTCGATCACGCGCAAAGCAGGCGGCTTGGGGCTGGGGTTGGCCATCGCGCGTGCGATCGTCGAGTTGCATGGCGGTCGCATCGCGGCCTTCAGTGGCGGTCCGGGTCGGGGCGCGCGCTTCGAAGTCCGCCTGCCCACCGTGGCCGCACCCGCCGGGCTGGGCTTGCCGGCCGCGCCGAAGGCCACGGTGGCGCCGGCTGCGCTGAAAGGTGTCCGCGTCCTGTTCGTCGACGACGAGCTGGACGCGCGAGAGGTCGGCACCGCGGCCCTTGACGCCCTGGGTGCGGAAGTGGTCGCGTGTGCGAGCGCTCAGGAAACCCTCGAGCAACTCGCGGCACGGCAGTTCGATGTATTGGTCTCAGACATCGGAATGCCAGGCATGGATGGCCTCGCATTGATCCGCAGGGTGCGGCAGGACGCTCGAACGGCAGCGCTGCCAGCCGTGGCACTCACGGCCTTCGCGATGCTTCACGATCGCAAGGCCGGGCTGGCGGCGGGCTTTCAGGCCTATGTGAACAAGCCCATCGAGCTCGATGTGCTCGGCAAGGCCGTCATCGGGGCGCTGCGGGCACGCGTGCCCGACCCAGGTGCGCCCACGTAGCGCCCTTCACGGCTTCGACGACGGTGGTCACGCTCGACGCTGCGCTGCAGGATGCCACCCGCCTTGTGGCGACAACGACCGCCCACGGAGCGGTCGACCGTCGGAAACGGTGGCGCAGCCGCACCGCTACCCAGACTGGCTACCCCAGCTGGACGCCGCATGCGGATCCGCGCGGTGTCGGTCAATGTATTAACGCGTTACGTCAAGTAATTACCTAGCACTTCAATTCGTCGCTAAACGTGACGCAATGCACAAGATTCGGCGCGCCGGTCCGCACTTAGGGATACGTGCGGGAGGAATGGGTAGGCACCATGCGCCGCGGCACATCGTTGTGTCATCAATTCAGGCGTTAGACGCGCCAGCCTGTCTCGAGGCATTCGAGAAAAATCACCAAGGGGGAAAGTGATGTATTCAGCCTTTCAATCGATGCTGCGGAGCTTGCTGCCGACCGCACTGGCGCTGGCGGCGAGCTGCGCCATGGCGGCGCCCACGTACGACGTGAAGGTCATTGCGCCACCGGAGCCTCTCGGCGACGGTGTCCACGACGTCTACTGGTACAGCGCGATCGACCTCAACAACGAAGGCAAGTCGCTGACGGGCATGTATCAGTACATGAACCCCTGGTGCGGCTGCTACAAGACATTCGACAAGAACGGCAACAGCATGGGCATGCCAATGGCGCTGACGCCGCCGACCCAAGTTACCAACTTCGTCGGCCTGAACAACCTGGGAGACGTGATCGGCTCTGTGACGCACTCGAACGGGATCTGGATGGGCGTCGTTCAGAAGGACCAGGGCTACAGCGCCGCCGTGCACGGCCTGCCGGACGACATCTACGATGGCTTTTACTCCGACGCCTTTGCGTACGGTGCCAACGATGTCGGGCAGGTCGTGGGGCAGGCCACGAGCTCCAACGATGGACGCAAGCGCGCCTACGTCTGGAAAGACAAGGTGATGGTCGAGGTCGGCACCTTCGGGGGCGCCACCAGCACCGCCACTTCGATCAACAACCGCGGTGTCGCGGTGGGGTACGCCGACCTCGCTGATGGTTCGCGCCACGCCTTCGTCTATCGCAATGGCAGCCTGAAAGATCTGGGGACCTTGGGCGGGGCGAACTCGACGGCGGCGGAGATCAACAACAAAGGACAGATCATCGGTACGTCGCAGCAGGCCGATGGCGTCGAGCGGGCGTTCATCTACAGCGACAAGATCATGAAGCCCCTGCCGACGCCGGAGGGCGCCAGTTCGAGCGCACTGTCGATCAACCGCAGCGGCTACGTGATCGGCACGTACCGTCTCGATGGGCAGAACTACTCGTTCCTGTACGACGGTGAGGCCGTTCACCGGGTCAGCGATCTGGTCGACCAGACGGGGCCGTGGACGATCGAATCGGCGGTGGCTATCAATGACAAGGGCTGGATCCTCGGCAACGGCCGCAAGGCCGGCGACCTGCACTCCACGGTGCTGCTGCTCAAGCCGAAGCAGTGACCCGCACTGGCCGAATCGGCGCGAAAGCGCCAGGTTCGGTCGGGGCGTGAGGGGCGCCATGCCTTGGCGGCGCCTCTCGTCAAATCTCGACGTGACGTACTCGTAGATGAAAGCCAACGTGTCCCAAATTGGGACCACGTCCAAGGCCGAGACGATCAGGCCGGGATGACGCCGTGCTGGAGACGGCGGCGCAGCCGCGCCGCCACCAGACCCGCTACTGCGGCGTCAACTCCGCCGCGGACCGCAAGGCGATGCCTGGGGCCGCGGGGGCTTCAGGCGCTTGGGCAGTATGGTGCCCCGCCTCCCACTGCCTGGCCAGATCCACCAATCGCTCGAAGGCAGCGCCTTCGGTGAGCAGCGCCGCCTTGGATGCATCGTCCAACGGCTTCTCGATGCCCAGTTCGTCGCGCGGCATGCGGTCGTCGCGCACCGACTTCATCAGGCGCTTGATTTCAGACGCCGCGTGCATCGGTGTCTGCAACAGCACCAGGCGCTTGGAGCCATCCGGGTTGTTGGGCACATGGCAATCCATGCACTGGCTTTCTCGCATGCGCAGCGCCAGGCTCTTGTAGGCCGAATCGAGCTTTCCGATGTAGGGGTTGTCCGCGCGGAACAGGCCGTCGAACACCGTCACGGTCGGCTGGCTGCGGCCTTGCGCGTCTGTCCAGCGCCATTGCCCGTCAAAGGCAGGAGGTGTCACATGGGCGTTGGCCTGGATGGGCGGGTGGCCGCCGAACATCGTGAACTGCGCCACCTTGACTCGCTCGATCTTCGGGTCCCACCAGAGGATCAGGTCGTTCGCCTTCTCGTACATGCCCCATTTCTCGGCCTCATGCCAGAACGGGTACGGGAACTGCCCCGGCGGCAGACCGTTTCGGAAGGCCGTCTCCAGTCGGATTTGGTAGAGCTTCTCGCGTTCGACGTAGTTGACGCTGAACTGACCATTGAACATGAACAGCGGCACGTACATGCCCGCCAGCACATCAGGGCCGAACTGCGTCAGCTTGGTGTCGACCAGCTTGGCGGCAGGGTCGCGCTGGCGGCCCCAGAGTACGAAACTCTGCAGGCTGCGCTTGAAGCGCGAATCCCGAAACAGGCCGGCCCGGCACTTGTCAAAGGCGGCCTGGTCGGCCGGCCCAGCCACCGGGCACAGCCGCGACAACTCATCGGCGATCTGCGCGGCGGCCTGGATGACCTTGGTCTGGGTCGCATCGGCATCCGCCGGTGCCTGGGCCAGTACCGGCATGCAGGCGGCCACCGCCGCGGACACGAGCGCTGAGGGCTTCAACTTCTTCGTCAAGGTTCGCTCCATCGTGGTAGGGGGAAAGCTTGGCTTCACCGCCCTATCCACGGCGGCGAAGCACGGGATGGCGTGGGTGGGGCGAATCGGCTGCCCTAGCCGATGATTCGCCCGGTGCGGTCGATCGCGACCACGTCGACGAAGCGCGAGCCTTCGAGCTTCTGCGGCCCGAAGTGAACCCGGTATCCGCCCAGATCGACGTTCAGTTCTGTGAGTGCATCCTGGAATCGGGCGCGGCTGAGCGCGTTGCCCCCACCGCCCTTGGCCGCCGCCGACTTGGCCGCCTCGACGGCCACCCGCCCAGCGATGTAGCCTTCGAGGCTGGTGAAGCCCATGCGAGCGCCGCCGCCGAGCGCCACCAGATCTTCCTGGCAACGCTTGACCACGGTGGCCGACACGGTGCCCGGACGAGGCACGACCTGGCTCATGATGACGCTGCGGCCCTTGTTGGCCAGCGCATCGATCAACGACTGCCCGGCAAAGGACGACGAGAAATAGAAGCCGGGGTAGCCGCCAATCACCATGCCCGACATGATGTCGACGATCGGCTGGGCATTGGTGGTGAACAGCACGCAATCCAGGCGCCCGTCCAGCAGCTTGCGCACCTCGGCGTCGAAATTCTTCGCGTTGCGATCGAGCGGGACGCTGACGGCCATGTCCAGCCCGACGGCCTTGAGCGCCTTGGTCATTGCCGCCTGATTGGCGGCCGAGGTGTCCTTCAGGTGGACGTAGCCCAGCCGCTGCATGTTGAAGCTCTTCACGTAGCTGAGCATGCGGTGGTACTCGTCGTCGTAGCCACTGCGGACGTGGTAGGCCATCGTCCACTTGTCGTCGCGGATCCCCATGTTGCCGCTGGCGGTGCCCAGCAACACGACGCGCTGCTCTTCGACGAAGGGCAAGCAGGCTTCCGCGGCGGCGCCACTCGTCAGCCCCACCAGGGCCGTGACGCCGGATTCGACCAACTGCTTGACGTTGGCCTTGCAGCGCTCTTTGTCGCCGCCGTCGTCGAGGGTGACCAGTTCGAAGCGCGGGCCCTTGGGATCGGCCTTGTTCACCGCGTTGAACGCGGCGAGGATGCCATCGCGCACGTCCTTGCCGTACGCGGCCTGTCCGCCGGTCAGCGATGCCGACTGACCGAACTTCACCACCATTGGTTGGGCCCGCAAGGGCGAACTCCAACCTGCAGCAGCCAATGCGGCGCCGCCCACGACCAGATTTCTTCTTTTCACAACAGCCTCTACACCTAGACAGCAACCCCGGATACATCGCTGCGCCTGGCTTTTGGCCAAGGCCGATGCTCAGCGCGAAGGGCCCGCTGGCGACACGCTCGGTAGGACCTGGTGCACCGACCCATCAGCACCCCTGATGTTCGTCGGCCGTTGTGACAGCTCTGCGAGCGTCACCCACGCCCTCTGCGCGTTTCGGGGTCATTGGCAACAAGTGCGCCTCAGTCCCTGGCAGCAGAACCCTCTCACACAAAAAAAAGGGCGCTGACGGCGAGCCGCCAGCGCCTTGAAAGTCAACCAACTCTTGCCCGAAGGCTCGACGCCGGTTGTGGAGGGATTCGGTGCGTGCCCTGACTCTTCTAAGCCTTCTCAGGGTTTAGTACGCGATGCTATGCAATGGGGCCAATCGCTGTCAGGTGCCGTTGTAGGGAAAGTCTTCGGAAGAGAACTCACCCAGGCCAAACAATGCCAACAAGAACTCAAACATCGCGTACTCCTCAACAACGTTCTCGATGGAGTGAATTTCATCAAAGTCAAGCCGCCTTGCCAGCTATCCGGTCGGATAGTTTCGAGGATAGTCTTCTAACCCCGCGCCAGCCTCAGGTGCACCGCGTGTGCGCCCACTCAACCTCTAGGGAGCGATTAGCCCGAGCGAAATCGCCTTGAGCACCGCCATATGCTTCGAGGGAACCTGGAGCTTTGATAACGTTTTCTTCAAGTGGAACTTGACGGTTGGCTCACTGATGCAGAGCTTGTCTCCGACTTCCCAGGCCGTCATACCTTCCTTGGTCCAACGAAGGACCTCCAATTCTCTCTTAGAGAGAGCGGGTGCCTCTTCAACTTCAGTCAGAGGTCCAAGGAATCGGAGTGCGGCGTCTTGGCAGTGAACAGCAAGCATTTGCAGGTCGGCGAGCAGTCGCATGATCCGTTCGTCGTCCGCAGGTAAGTCGCGCTCACGGTCGAGACCTAGCAACAGTTGCTTATTGCCCGGAAGTCGAAGTGCTACCGAAATCCCGGTACGGTAGCCATAGGGTGCTGCGTGTTCCCACAACTCTGGCGCGCCTGCGTCCACGTAGAACTTCTGGTCGTATACGAACGGCACTGGACTGCGACGAAGCTGCGCCATCACTGGATCAATCTTCGCCAAGCTTTTGTCTGAAGCTGATGCAAAGTCGGGAGGCCGATTGCCGATGTACGAGAGGTACTGATGCTGATCTGCGGCGTGTTCAGCCAGCAACACGGCCCCAACGATTGGAAAGTCCATGCCGTGAGCAAAGTCGATCATCCGGCGCCGAAATGTCGCCAAGTCCGGCGCTTGACTGATGTCGAAGTAGTCCTGCAGACGCATACGCGGCCTAGATGATCCCAATTGACTTTCTTGTTCGAACTATCCCAACACTATCCGATTGGACGGCTTGTGGCGACGCCGGAGGCATTGGAGACTCAAGCCTATCGCAACAGGGAGCTTCAGCGAATGAATGCGCGCCTACCGACGATCATCGGCCTCTGGCGGCCGGTGTCCACTTGTGTCAGCCGTTGGGCCCATGACGTCCGCCAGTTTCGTCACATCGGTACCGTCCTCGCCCAGCCCACCATCGACGACGACTGCAAACGTGGTCAAGTGGTGTGGGGCGTGCCCGACACGGATTGTCCGCTTGCGCTGTGCTGGGACTGGGCAGAAGTTCGGGTCGGGGTTGTCGCCCTGGCCAACCCCATGACCGTATTCTCCAACGTCCGGCTGCTCGCCGAAGATGGCGCTCCGCTGAGCCACGGACAAACGTTGCTGGAACTGAACGGCGTGATCCACGAGCTCAACTGGCAACGCCAGTTGTGCGACGAATTGTCTTTTCGACGCTGCCGAGCGAGCAACCAGCGGCAGACGGTCAGGCAGAGCCGAGTGAACGCGGTGCGCAGTCGCTCCAGCGGGGGAGCATCGTTGGGCATGGCGGTGGCCTTGTCCTAGTGCCATGTCGTCACTTGACATGGTGGCTCGCCCATTCACGCAAACGTTTTCGTTGACTCAAACTCCTTTGCCTTGAGCCAGCGGCGCGTCTGCCGCACCACCCACTCCGGATCATCCAGGGGCAAATCGTGCCCCGCCCAGGGATGCACCTTGAGCGGCACATCCCAGGCCCGCGCCAATGCCCGAGAGCACTCGGGGTTCACCAGTCGGTCGCCAGCGGCGGCCATCAAGAGAAGCGGTACGGTCGGCGCCGCCGCCGGGGCGCGAAATCGAGCCGCGGCCAGCACTTGGCGCAAGGCATTGGCGGTCGTGACCGGAGCGTCCCGGTAGATCGAGCTCCAATGCGCCACCACATCGGGCAGGCGGTCAGGTCGCGCACTGGTCAGGCTCAAGACGGCGGCCTCGCGGGCCTCCACATCGCCCCCCGACCACAGCAGACGGCACAGTGCCGGGTAGTTGGTGGGCCTCAGTCGGCGGTAGAAGGGGCTGGATCCCGCCAGGCTGGTGTTGATCAGCACCGCGGACTCCAGCTCGCCCGGGTAGCGTGCGGCCCAGTCGACCGCCACCATGCCGCCCAGCGACATGGCCAGCAGGCGGTATGGCCCAGGCACCGTCTCGCGAACGAGGCGATCTCGCAGCGATTCGGTCATGGCCCGGACGGTGGTGGGGCTGCGCTCGTGGCAACGATCGCCGCTGCCGGGCAGGTCGAGCAAGCACAGCCGTGCCTGGGGCATGGCCCGGCGCCAGTGATCAACGAAATCGCCCCAATGGCGGCGCTCTCGCGTCAGCCCACGCAACAGCACCCAGGTCGTTGGTCGATTCATGCGGCCCCCCGGCGATACCAGCGATCCAGCGCCAGCGCTTGGTGACGCTGCCGGTCCGATTCCGGGGGGCGCCACCGCACGTGGCTGCCCACAGCCCGGCCGATGAAGTCCAGCAGGCTCAAGTGGCGGCGCAGCACCCGCTGCTGCCGGTGGCTGATCAACGGGTTGAAGATGCCGTGGCGCGAAAACACCTGGCGCGGGTTCTTCTTGATCCACAACCACGAGCCCATTTCCAGGGTCAGCGGCAGAAAGACATGCTCCGGGAAGGCCTCGCGAGCCCCCAGGTAGAGGTGGTCCCACAGATCCCCATGGGCCAGGTACTGGCGGCTTTGGGGCTCCATCACGTAGCGGTGATGCAGCAGCGCTTCATCCATCGTCTGGCTCAGGGCATGCAACTCGGGCAGGTGCTCGATGGGCCGGCTGCTGCAGGCCAGCGGAAACCACAATCGATCGTTCATGCCGAAGCCCGAATGGCAGTCCAGCGCAACGCTGAAAGGGCGTGCGCTCAGCCCGGCGCTGGCCGCCTCGCACAAGGCCAGGCTTTCGATCTCCATCGCCGCTCCCCTGGCGCCGCGATACCAGGGCAGCGCGGCGCTGATGCGCTGCCCTCCCACCAGCCACGGCACCGCCTCCCGCGCATCCTGCGGGGCATTGCGCATCAGATCCACGCCGTTCGGGTTGGCCCGTGTGCCGCGCCAGCACCCACCGGGGTTGACCAGCGGCACGAAGAGCATCGTCATCGTCTCCAGTTGCCGATGGAGCGTGTCGTCCCATCGCAGCCGCATCACCAGGCTGCGCAGATAGGCGATGACCACCTCGGCGCCAATGCGCTCCAGGCCGTGTACGCCGCCGAAGTAGCCCACTGCCGGAAATCGGCCCTCCCCGTCGTCTTCACGGCCCAATTGATAGGCATGCACCGGCAGGCGCAGGTCGTCCACCACCACTTCGCACAGCAATCGGCGACGCAGAAACGGCGCGCCCTGCTCGGCCAAGGCATCGAGCTCCGTCAATTCAGGCAATTCGAGGGGGGATCCGAAGGCAGGCCGGTCCATCGTCGTGGGGCCGCGCTGGACCGCGGCCTGGATCGAAACGCATCAGGTTAGCGGCCGCATGTGCCATCAATGTGTCATGCGGCGGCACTACGGTATCGGCCAACTCCTGCCTCGTTGGCGACACCTGTCGCCCACCCGCCGATGCACACCCTTCGCCGCTGGATCACCCACCCCGTGCTGGCCTTGGTGGCCACCTTGTTGGCGGGCGTGTTCGAGACGCTGGCGCTGGCCCGCTCGCGCGGCGCGTCGAGGCTACGCTCGCTGCGCTGAAGCCCGATACCCCTACCCCGGTCCACTCGAGCCGTCATGGCACTGGACAGGGCGCAGCCTTGCCTCCATCATCTGCAAGAAGGATCCGGCGCCCAACGGTCACTGCGCGCCCCATAAGGATTCGCAGGGAGGTTGACCATGATGCGAAGCGCGCGCCCGCATGCGTGGGGGGCGAGCCATGACGACGCGTTACGAGACTGCACTGCCCCTCTAGCGGCACGGGACGGGCGCACCGTCAGTGCAAATCGATTGCAAAAGGTTGGCCTATGGCTCGCAGCAGTGCCGGCCTGAGCCACGCCGACAGCGTCCCTGCCGTCGCCGCAGGCCGTCGCGCCCTCATGGGCGTCATCGTCATCTATGCGCTCAGCGCGGCGGTCTGGCTGCTCGGCTCGGAATGGCTGCTGCCACGTCTCACCCAAGACGCCGCCATCCAATCCCGACTCGATCAACTCACCCGAGGCCTGTTCGTGGCGGCCAGCGCGTGGGGCCTCTATCTGGGTTTGCGGACGGCACCCGAGCGCGCAGGATCTTCGGCCCAGCGCCAGGCCAAGCTGTCTCGCACACTGAGCCGTGCCCAGCGGTGGCTGTGGGCGGGCGCCGTGGCTTGTCTGGTGGCGCTGGGCACCGGGGCCGTCGCCTACAACCTGCGGCTTGGCCGCGAGCAGGCGTCGCAGCAGTTGCAGTCGCTGACCGACGTGCGCGCCGCGCAGGTGTCGGATTGGCTCGGCTGGCACGTCAGCGCCGCTCAGTACCTTCTCGACGACGCAGAGTTTCGGGACCTGGGCGACGCCTGGCAGCGACGCGGTGATGCATCGGCGCGTGACGAGCTGATGCGGCGGCTGGCCCGCTTCGCGCAGAACATGGGCGCCCGCCGCGTTCTGCTGCTGGACACCCAGGCGCGGATCGTCGCGGGCGAAAACCCGGCTGGCCCAAGCACCGCGCCGACACCGTTGCACGACGCCGCGCTGCGGGCGCTCCAACGGCGGCAGGTGGAGCGCACGTCGCTGTACTTCATCGACGAGGCCACCACCCGTGCGAGGCTGGACATCGTCGTTCCGCTGGTGGGCGATGCGGGTCAGGCGCCCACGCTGCTGGCCGTGCTGCGGATCCAGCCCCAGGACCAGCTGTATCCCATGCTGCGCTACGGCCCTGCGCCGGGGGCCGCGGCCCCCAGCCTGCTGTGGCGCCGCGAGGCTGGCGGCCAAGCCACCGGGTGGGGCGCCCCCGAAGCCGAGGTGCCGCAAAGCTGGCCGCTGCAGGACGCGGGCGGCTTGATCCCCCGGCTGCTGCGGGAAGACGTGGCCAGCGCCGGCCTGCCCGTCGAGGGCCTGGACGCCCACGGCCAAACCGCGCTGGGCGCGGCGCGTGCAGTGCACGGCACCGATTGGGTGGTCGTGACCACCCAGGCCCGTGCCGAGATCGATGCTCGCGCCTGGCGCGAGGCCTGGTGGATCGGCGGCGCCTGCCTGCTCGCCGCATTCATGGTGGGCTCGGCGTTCTACTTCCAACGGCAACGCGAAACGCTTGCGCTGATGCATCAGGAACGAAGCCTGATGGCCGAGCGGCTGCAGGCCACGGCCCTGTTGACCGCCGTCGCGGACGCCTCCAGCGACGCCATCTTCGCCAAGGATCGTGAGGGCCGCTACCTGCTGTTCAACCGTGCCGCCGAGCGCCTGACCGGACGCCAGCCCGGCCAAGCCCTGGGCCACGACGATCATCAACTGATGCCGGGCGACGTGTCGCGCCGCATCATGGCCAACGACGCCGAGGTGATGGCCCGAGGCGAGATCCTGACCTTCGAGGAGACCGTCACCACGACCAGGGGCCCGCGCATCTTCCAGTCCACCAAAGGGCCCTTGCGGAACGACACCGGCGAAGTCGTCGGCCTGTTTGGCATCTCTCGCGACGTGACCGACCAGCGCCGCGCCGAGACCGCCCTGCGCGACAGCGAGCTGCGCAACCGCACGTTGCTCGAAGCCCTGGTGGACGGCGTGTTCGTGGCGCAAGACCTGAAGTTCGTCTTCGCGAACCCGGCCTTGCCGAGGATGCTGGGCTACACGATGGACGAGTTCGTCGGCCTGCCCTTCGAAGCCGTGGTCGATCCCGAGTTCCTGCCGGTGTGGACGCAACGGTTTCTGGCACGCGTATCGGGCGGGCCCGAGCCGCCACGCGACTATGAGGTGCGGTGGCTTCGCAAGGACGGCACACCGATCTGGATGGGCCTGCGCGCCAACCGCCTGAAGTTTCAGGACAGGCCCGCCGTGCTGGGCATCATCAGCGACGTGACCGAGCGCCGGATAACGGCGCAAGCCTTGGCGGATTCGGCCGACCTGGTGCGGGCGGTGGAAGACTCGGTGCTCGATCACATGGCCGTGCTCGATGCCGACGGACGCATCGTCGCCGTCAATGCAGCCTGGCGCCAGCACGCGCAACAAGGCGGCGTGCCGCTGGCAGGGGGCCTGCAGGTGATCGCCGTGGACGACAACTACCCGGCGACGCTGGAGGGCCAGCCACGATTCAGCGGCCGCGAAGCGCACACGGCCGCCGCGGGCGTGCGCGCCATTCTGGCGGGTGACAGCGAACAGTTCAGCAGCGAATTCGCCTGCCTGGTGGGCACGGTGCCGCGCTGGTTCGCGATGCGCGCCACCCCGCTGCGGGGCCGCTCGGGCGGCGCGGTGGTGATGCATTCGGACATCAGCGAGCGCAAACGCATCGAACAAGCCATGAACGACAGCGAGCGGCTGTACCGCTCGATGGTGACCGCCCTGAGCGAAGGCGTGATGACCTTCGACACCAAGGCTCGGCTGCTGGCCAGCAACCCAGCCGCCGAACGCTTGCTGGGTGTGTCGGCCGAAGAGGCACGCGAAGGCCGCTGGCATTGGCGGCAGTTGGAACTGTCGGACGCCGATGGCCGCCCTCTGCCAGACCACGCCTTGCCGTTCGCGCAGGTACTGGCCTCCGGGCGCGGCGTGAAGGGCGTGGTGCTGGGCGCACGTCACCGCAGCGGTGCCCGGCTGTGGGTGCAGACGAACGCCGAGCCGGTGGCCAGCCCGGATGGCCTGGGCATCGCCAGCGTGGTGATCTCGTTCACCGACATCACCAGCCGCCACGCCACCGAGCAATCGCTGCGGAAACTCTCGATGGCCGTGGAGCAAAGCACCGCCAGCATCGTGATCACCGGTGTCGATGGCCAGGTGGAGTACGCGAACGAAGCCTTCTGCAGCGCCCACCGCATCGCCCGAGACGACGTGCTGTCGCACTCGCTCGATGAATTGCAGCCCCACCGCGGCCCGGCCGATCGGCTGGCCGACATGCATGCAGCGCTCGCTTCGGGGGAAGCGTGGAGCGGCGAGTTCACCGACCAGCGGCCCCACGGCGCGGTCTATGTCGAGCAAGTCCGCGCGGCCCCCATCAGGCAGGCCGATGGCCGGGTGACGCACCACCTGTTCGTCGGCGAGGACATCACCGAGCACCAGCGCCAGGGCGCCGAGCTCGAACGCTACCGCGCCCACCTGGAAGAGCTGGTCGCCGAGCGCACCCGTGCGCTCGGCCAGGCCGAGGCTTTCACTCGGCTGATCGCCGACAACATCCCCGGCTTCGTGGCTTACTGGGACAAGGACCTGTGCTGCCGCTTCGCCAACCAGGCCTTGGCCGATTTCGTCGGCCGCCGTCCGGATCAGCTCATCGACCTGCCCATGCAAGAGCTGCTGGCGCACCGCGAGTACGCGGATGTGCGACCGCATGTCGAGGCCGTTCTGGCCGGCGAGACCCAGCGTTTCGAGCGGATGATCCGCGGCGCCGGCAACCGGGCCACGATCAGCTGGGTGCACCTGGTGCCTGATCGGCGCAACGGCGAGGTACAGGGCTTCTTCGTGCTGATCACCGACATCGGCGAAATCAAGCAGGCCCAGGCCCAGCTCGAGTCGCTGAACAACGCGCTCACCGAAGCGCGAGACAAGGCCGATGCCGCCAACCGGGCCAAGAGCGCCTTCCTGGCGAACATGAGCCATGAGATACGCACGCCGATGAACGCCATCATCGGCCTGACCCACCTGCTGCAGCGCGACCTGCCCACACCGCAGGCGCAGGAGCGCCTGGGCAAGCTGGCCGGCGCCGCGCAACATCTGCTGGAGGTGATCAACGACATCCTCGACCTGTCGAAGATCGAATCAGGCAAGCTGGTGCTCGAAGAGCAGCCCGTCGCGCTGCACGACCTGCTCGGCCGTTGCTGCGACCTGGTGGCCGAGCGCGCCCGGGACAAAGGCGTGGAACTGGTCATCGCCCTGGGCCGCGTGCCCGCCGAAGTGCGAGGTGATGCCACCCGGCTGTCGCAGGCGCTGCTCAACCTGCTGAGCAACGCGGTCAAGTTCACGGATGCCGGCTCGGTGTGTCTGAGTGCCGAGCTGCTCGCTGCCGATGCCGAAGCCCTCACCGTGCGATTCGCCGTCACCGACAGCGGCGTGGGCATCCCGCCCGAGGCGCGCGACCGGCTGTTCCAGGTGTTCGAGCAGGGCGACAGCTCGACGACGCGGCGCTACGGCGGCACCGGCCTCGGCCTGGCCATCACCCGCCGGCTGGTGGAAATGATGGGCGGCGACATCGGGGTCGAGAGCGCGCCGGGGCGAGGAAGCCGATTCTGGTTCACCGCCCAATTGCGCGCCGGCCCCATGACGCGCGGCTCACTCACCGACGCAGCGCTGGAAGGGCGAAGGGTGCTGCTGGTCGACGACCTGGATCTGGCCCGCGAGGCCGTGGCCGAGATGCTCGGGCGGCAAGGCCTGGAGGTGAGCCCGTGTTCCGACGGCCCTTCGGCCTGCCAACAGGCCGCCGAGGCGCGCTCGGCCGGCATGCCGCACGATCTGTGGATCATCGATGCCGGCATGCCACCGCCGGCCGGTGCCGCGCTGTTGGCACGGTTGCGGCAGGCGCCCGGCGCGGCCGCCACACCCGCCCTGCTGCTGAGCAACGACGGCGCGGCCGCCTCGGACCTGGAGGCCGCCGCCGCCGGCTTCTCTGGGGTGCTGCCCAAGCCGGTGACGCCTGCGCGCCTGCGGCAGGCGATCACCCAAGCGCTGGGGTTGGGCGCCGCCGCACGCGCCAGCCCCAGCCCGGCACTGGCCACCGGCCCCCGCGAGCACCTGGCGGCCCGCCATCAAGGTGCTCGCATCCTGCTGGCCGAAGACAACGCGGTGAACCAAGACGTGGCGCGCCAGATTCTCGAACTGGCGGGGCTGGAGGTGGACATCGCCGAAGACGGTGCCCAGGCCCTGCGCATGCTGCAAGAGAAAGACTACGCACTGGTGCTGATGGACATGCAGATGCCGGTGATGGATGGCCTGCAGGCCACCCGGGCAATACGGCATCACCCGCGATGGGTGCGGCTGCCCGTCATTGCGATGACGGCCAACGCCCTCGGCGAAGACCGCGAGCTGTGCCTGCAGGCCGGCATGAACGACCACGTGGCCAAGCCGGTGAACCCGGACCGGCTCTACGCCACGCTGCTGCACTGGCTGGACTCGGCCGCCCTGCGCGCGCGCGAAAGCCAAGGCGCGCTGCATTGAGGCCCGTTGCCTCGATGGCCAGGCCTCGTACGCCCGCTGCGTGAACAGGCCTCAAGCAAACTCGTAGTCGGCCATGTCGCCGCGGCGCAGGCCCCGCACGTATTCGCGGGTGTAGCCCGGAAACAGCGCCACCACGCGACCGTTGCTGTCCATGCGGTACCAGCTGCGGCACTGGGCCCAGACCGAGCCGGCCAGACGCCGCTGCAGCTCATCGTTGTGCTGCCGGAAGATCGCCTCCCGCACCTGGACCCACCGGTGCCTTCCCGAGCGCACGGCCTGCATGCAGGCGATGGCGTGGTCGACGCCGGGCTCGATGAACAGCAGCGTGGAGGTGTGGCCCGTGGCCGTGTTCGGCCCCAGCATCAAGAAGAAGTTGGGAAAGCCCGGCACGGTGATGCCGCGGTAGGCCGCAGGGCCCTCGGCCCAGGCCTGGCGCAGCGTGCGCCCGCCCAGGCCGGTGACCGAGAGTGATGCCAGCAGGTGCACCGTGTCGAACCCGGTGGCGCACACCAGCGTGTCGATCGGCCGCTCGCGGCCATCGTCGGTGACGATGCCCGTTGGCGTGATGCGGCGGATGGGATCGGTGACGAGCTCGACGTTGGGCCGCGTGAGTGCCGGGTAGAAGTCGTTCGAATAGATGATGCGCTTGCAGCCCAGGGGATAAGGTGGCCGCAGCATCTCGCGCAGCCGCGGGTCGGCCACCTGCCGCTGCAGGTGGCGGGCGGCCGTGGCCAGCATGGCGCGCCGTGCGAAGGTTCCCTCGTCGAAGCCTCGGCGCCCCATTTCGAGGGCCGCGACCCAGGCCGCCCGCACCACCCGCGCCCAGACGGGCTGCCGCGCGAGCCAGCGGTCGACGCCGTTGTAGCGCCGATCCAGCCGCGGCATGACCCAATTCGCGGTGCGCTGGAACACATGAAGGCGCTCAGCCTGGCGTGCGATCGGCGCCACCAGCTGAGAGGCCGTCGAACCGGTGCCGATCACGGCCACGCGCTGGCCGGAGAGATCGGCATTCACCTCCCATCGGGCCGAGTGCAGGCGCCGCCCGGTGAAGCGATCGAGGCCGTCGATGTCAGGCCAGCGGGGTTGGCTCAGCGGGCCGGTGCTGCAGACGAAGAAGCGGGCATCCAGGCGCTCGCCCTGCTCGGTGGCGATCTGCCATCGGCCGCGGTCGGTATCGAACATGGCGTGCACCACACGCTCACCGAAGCGGATGTGTGGCAGCACGCCGAAGCGCTCGGCCACTTTCTGCATGTAGGCCTGGATCTCCGGGGCCGACGCGAAGCGGCGCTGCCAGTCCGGGTTCGGGGCGAAGGAAAACGAATAGACCGGCGCCGGCACATCCACGTGGGCCCCGGGGTAGCGGTTGTCCCACCACGTACCCCCGAGTCCGGGTTGCTTCTCCAGGATGACAAGGTCCTCGATGCCGGCCCGGCGCAGTTGGACCGCCATGCACAGGCCGGACATGCCTGCTCCGAGGATCACCACCTCGTGGCGCGTGACACCCCCGCGCGTCATCGGGCGGCGCGCTTGCGTCGAGATCGGCGGGGTGGGCGCGCCGGCTGATCAGGCATCGGCCGCATCAAGCGACGAGGGCGTAGTTTCAGTGGCCCCGGCGGGCTTCACGAGGGTGACCGGCACTGGGGAGTTGTGCACCAGCGCCTGCGACACCGAGCCCTGCAGCGCAGAGCGAAGAGCGCCACCGCCGTGCGAGCCCATCACCACCGCGTCGCAGCTTTCGCTTTCGATCAGGTCCAGTAGCGCGTGCGCCGGGTCGCCGGTGACCAGCACTTCGGTCGCGTCTATGCCCGCTTCGCGCAACAGCGCCTCGGCCGTCTGCAGGGCATGCTGACCGGCCGCCTCGGCGATCTCGCCCAACACCTTCGGATCGGGCGCGCGCATCCACTCGTAGAGATTCGCCGGTGGCTGCACATTGGCCAGGACCAACTCGGCCCGCAACCCGTTCTGGATCAGGTGAATGGCGTGGCGCAGCGCGACCAGTGAGAGCTCGGAGCCGTCGATCGGCAGCAGGATCTTCATGGCAGTCGCCTCCTCGTGCTGCCCATCGTGCCGCCAACCGCGGCCTCGCGCAAGGCCGGCACCCCGGCCCCGTGCTCAGATGTCGCGCAGGGTGGCGGAAGGCCCGCGATCAGAATCGATCAGACCGCCGCCGCGGCGAACACCTGGTCGAGCTGGCGCACCCAGGCTTGCTTCGCAGCTTCGGGCACGAAGCTGGCCTCGAAGCTGTTGTGGGCCAGTTGCCAGGCTTCGCGCGCCCCCCATTGCGGCAGCGCTGCGAAGGTCTGGACGAAGTTGTCGTTCATGTAGCCGCCGAAATAGGCCGGATCATCGGAGTTGATGGTGGCCACCAGCCCAGCCTTCAGCAGTGCGGGCAGGTTGTGGTCTGCCAAGGTCTTGAAGACGCACAGCTTGACGTTCGACAAGGGGCAGACGGTGAGAGGCATGCGTTCGGCCGCCAGGCGCCGCACCAGGGCCGGGTCTTCCACGCAGCGAACGCCGTGGTCGATGCGCTCGACCTTCAGCACATCCAGCGCGCTGCGGATGTACTCGGGCGGCCCTTCTTCGCCCGCATGGGCCACGATGCGCAGCCCCAGCTCCCTGCAGCGCGCGAACACCCGGGCGAACTTTTCAGGTGGGTGACCACGCTCCGAACTGTCGAGCCCCACCCCGATGAAGTGCTGGCGGTAGGGCAAGGCCTCTTCCAGCGTGGCCATGGCGGCGTCTTCCGACAGGTGGCGAAGGAAGCACAGGATCAGCGAGGCGCTGATGCCCATCTCGGCATGTGCGCGGCGGCAGGCGTGTTCGAGCCCGCGGATCACGGTGCCCATGGGCACCCCGCGCTCGGTGTGGGTCTGCGGGTCGAAGAACAGCTCGGCGTGGACGACGTTGTCGGCGGCCGCCTTCTCGAAGTAGGCCCAGGCCATGTCGAAGAAGTCTTGCTCCTTCAGCAGCACGCTGGCGCCGGCGTAGTAGATGTCGAGAAAGCTCTGAAGATCGGTGAAGGCGTAAGCCGCGCGCAAGGCCTCGACGCTCGGGTACGCCAGCTTCACGCCGTTGCGCTCGGCCAGCTTGAAGATCAACTCGGGCTCGAGCGAGCCCTCGATGTGGATGTGAAGCTCCGCCTTGGGCATGGCCCGCAGCAAAGCAGGCAGCCGATCGGGCCGAATGCGGTCGAAATCGATCATGCAAATCCTCCAAGACGGCGCTCCGCAGGAGCCGCCGCCTATCAAGTGGCGTGCGCGGATCCCGGCTTTGCCGGTCCGTTGCGCGAGCCCCCTCGGGGGGCAGCCCGCCGGAGCGGGCGTGGGGTCAACTGATCTGCCCGAGGAAAGCGCGGATGCGTGGGTTGTCCTGCTTGTCGAAGAAATCGGCGGGCGGCCGATCTTGCAGGATGCAACCCTTGTCGAAATAAAGCACCCGGTCGGCCACCTCGCGGGCAAATCCCATCTCGTGGGTCACGACGATCATCGTCATGCCACTGGCCGCCAGGCCCTTCATGACGTCAAGCACTTCCTTGACCGTTTCCGGGTCGAGCGCCGAGGTGGGCTCATCGAACAGCATCACCCGGGGCTGCATCGCCAGCGCCCGCGCGATCGCCACGCGCTGCTGCTGGCCGCCTGACAACTGGAACGGGTGCTTGTGCGAGTGCGCCTGCATGCCCACCTTCTCCAGCAGCGACATCGAGCGCTGGTCGGCCTCGGCAGTGCTGAGGCCCCGCACGCGCCGTGGAGCCAGCGAGACGTTCTCCAGCACGGTCAGGTGGGGGAACAGATTGAACTGCTGGAACACCATGCCGACCTCGGCATGCAGCGCCTTCAGGTGCTTGGGGTTGTCGTCGACCGGAATGCCGTCGATGACGATCGTGCCGCTGTCATGCTTCTCCAGCCGGTTCAACGTGCGCAGCAGCGTGCTCTTGCCGGAGCCGGAAGAGCCGATGATGACCGCGACCTCGCCGGCATTGAAATGCGTGCAGACGTCGCGCAGCACATGGGCCGGGCCGAAGTGCTTGTTGACCTTGTCGACGGTGATCAGCGGGGTGCTGCCCTTGCTCGATTCGCTCATGACCGGCGCCCCTCGATGTCGAAACGATGCTCGATGCCGTTGGTGATCTGGGTCAGCAGCGTGGTCATCACGAGGTACAGGATGGCGGTCGTGATCAGGATGGGGACGGGTTGGAAGGTCGACGACTGGACGCGAGCACCCACGTTGGTCAACTCGACGACGCCGATGGAATAGGCCAGCGAAGAATCCTTCAGCAAGGCGACCACGTTGTTCACCAGCGGAGGCAACGCCACCTTGAACGCCTGCGGGAAGCTCACATCGATGAGCGTGTGCCACTTCGAGAGCCCGAGAGACCGGGCCGCCTCGAACTGCCCCTTGTGCACCGCTTCGAGGCCCGCACGGAAAGCCTCGGCGTTGTACGCACCAACGTTGAGCGACAGTGCCAGCACCGCCGCCGTGAACTCGGTCATGCGTGACAGCTGGGTGAGCCATTCGCTGCCGAAGGCTTTGGCCACCTCGGGCAGCGCGAAGTAGACAAAGAAGATTTGCACCAGCAGCGGGGTGCCTCGGATGACCCAGATGTAGAAGCCCGCCAACCAGCGCAGCGGCAGGATGCGCGAGCCTTTGCCCAGCGCTGCCAGCAGGCCGAGAACGACACCAATCAACCCGGAAACGATGGTCAACTGGACCGTGACCACCATGCCTTCGGCGAAGAACTTGGCGTTGGGGCCGATCGGCGCCGGTGCCAGCGCAATGAAATTGGCCGCCACCCACAGGGCAACGACCAGGGCCACGCAGGCCGCCACGATGGTGGCCGTGCTGCGACGCTGACGCGACCAGGACGCAGGCCAACCGAGACCGGGAATACTCATGAGCAGATCTGCTGATCGATGGATCGGGCGGCCACGAACGTGCCACCGGTTTCACCGGGGAGACGAGCCCAGCCCGCATCCCCGGCGGCCCCTGTCAGGGGCTGGCCGGGCGATATGCCCGGCCGCGTTGAGAAGGCTTACTTGCAGCGCACGTCTTCGCCGAAGTACTTCATCGACAGGGCTTCATAGCCGCCGCCCTTGGCCATGAACTCGCCCAGCGCCTTGTTGTAAGCGCCAGCCAGGCCATCGTTGCCCTTTGAAACGGCGGCCGCGATCTTCTCCACAAACAGCATCCCGGTGGCGCGCAGCCCCGTGTTCTTGTTGTTCTTCAACACATCCATCACGACGAACTTGTCGGTCACCCACGCGTCGGCGCGGTCAGACATCACCGCAGCCTGGGCATCCGGATCCTTCGGGAAGTTCTTCACTTCCTTGACGCCGGGGATCTTCTGCGCCGCATCCAGGTACGAGCTGCCCGTCTGCACGGCGATCGTCTTGCCCGCGAGATCCTTGGCGGTGCGAAGCGCCGCATTCTTGGTGACGATGGCACCACCCGAGCAGTAGTGCGGGTCGGTGAAGGTCACGGCCTTGGCGCGCTCTTCGGTGATGCCGTGAGAGGCGATCACCAGATCCCAGCGGTCCTGGCCGAGGCCCGTCAGCAAGGCGTCGAAGCCGAGTGTCTTCCACTCGATCTTGACGCCCATCTTCTTGGCCACGCCTTCCATCACGTCGACTTCGAAGCCGGAGAGCTTCGAGCCTTCGAAGAAGTTGAACGGGGCGTACTGGCCTTCGGTGGCAACAATGATCGTGCCGGCCTTCTTGATGGCGTCGATGTTGCGGGCCGATGCGGCGGTGGCGCCGAACATCATCGCGACGGCGGCAGCGCCGGCAACCCAGGACAAAACACGCGTCATAGCGGAAGCTCCTCGAAATGGAATGGCCCACAACAGCTGAAAGTGGGCACGGGCTTGGTTGGTGCGCCGCATCCTACTACCGGGGATGCGCGCACCGCGGGGCACGTTGGGCGTCCCGGATCGGGATTGGCCCTAGTGTCCTGGCCCGTGCAGACGCTTTCATTCCGGGACAGGCACACGTACCCAAACGCAAGGACCGGGCCTGAGGTTGTCAGGCACTCCTGCGAGGAAGCGGCCGTCGGGTGGCGTGTCGGCCGCAGCGAAATTGGAAGGTCAATTGGGCGGTTTTTTCCTCGGTTTTCGGCTCGAGCAACGGGGTCAGGCTGCCGAAAATCCAGCCAATGCCGCCCAAAGTCGCCTGAAGGTTCTGCCATGCCAGCGTACAGTCTCAGCCACCTGTCCATCGGCCGCCGTCTGGGCCTTGGCTTCGGACTGATCCTGGCCCTGCTGGTGCTCGTGGCCGCTTTCGGCCTCTATCAAATGCGCGGCATGGCGGCGCGAATGCAGCACCTGGTCGAGCTGACCAACGCCAAGTCGACCATCGCCTCCCAAATGATGGGCGAGATCAAGCAGCAGGCCATCCACGTGCGCAACATCACGCTGCTGACCGACGAGAAAGAAATCGCCGCCGAGGCCTCAGGCCTGGCGCTGGCCAACCAGCGCTATGACGAAGCCGCCAAGCGGCTGATCGACACGATCGCGGCCGACACCGAGTCGAGGCCCGCCGAGCAAGAGCTGGCCCAGGCCATCGCCGCGGCCGCCGACCAGACGCGCCCCCTGATGAAAAGAGCCGCCGATCAGGGCGGCTCGGGGGATGTCATCAACGCCACCGAAACCCTGATGAAGAAGGCGCGCCCGCTTGAAGACGCCTGGCGCGCGAAAGTGGGCGAGCTGTTGACCCTGGAAGCACAGATCGGGCAAGAAGCCTACACCGAGGCTCAGGCGGCCCAGCGGCGGGGATGGGCGGTGGTCATCACCGCCGTGGCGGTGGCGCTTGCCGGCGGCCTGCTGGTCGGCTGGCGCATCACCCGCGGCGTGCAAAAGCCGATCAACAGCGCCATCCGGGTGGCCGAACGCATTGCACAAGGCGATCTGGGCTCGAACGTGCA
Source organism: Ideonella lacteola (assembly GCF_038066555.1). Taxonomy (NCBI): domain Bacteria; kingdom Pseudomonadati; phylum Pseudomonadota; class Betaproteobacteria; order Burkholderiales; family Sphaerotilaceae; genus Ideonella; species Ideonella lacteola. The sequence continues at coordinate 54,669 of NZ_JBBUTG010000018.1, forward strand.
GGTCGACTCGCACGACGAGATCGGCCGGTTGCTGCAAGCCCTGGCCGACATGCAGGCGACCCTGCGCCGCCTCGTCGGCGAGATCCGCTCGACCGCGGAGAGCATCCAAGTCGCCAGCGCCGAGGTGGCCACCGGGAACATGGACCTGAGCCAACGCACCGAACAGGCCGCCTCGAACCTGCAGCGCACTTCCAGTTCGATGGAGCAATTGACCCACACCGTGCAGTCCAGCGCCGACAGCGCCAGCACCGCCAACCAGTTGGCGAGCAGCTCGGCCCAGGTGGCCGCGCGCGGTGGCGAGGTGGTGTCTCAGGTCGTCAGCACCATGCAGGCCATCGATGCCAGCAGCAAGCGGATCGGCGACATCATCGGCGTCATCGACGGCATCGCCTTCCAGACCAACATCCTCGCGCTGAACGCCGCCGTGGAAGCGGCACGCGCCGGCGAACAGGGCCGCGGCTTCGCGGTGGTGGCAGGCGAAGTGCGCTCGCTCGCCCAGCGCAGCGCCAAGGCCGCCACCGAGATCAAGAGCTTGATCGGCTCCAGCACCGAGCGAGTCGAACAGGGCACCCGCCTGGTCGGCGATGCCGGCCAGACGATGGACGAGATCGTCTCGAGCGTGCGTCGCGTGTCCGACATCATTGGCGAAATCACCGCCGCCTCGGCGGAACAAAGCCACGGCATCGCCACGATCAACGCTTCGGTCACCCAACTCGATCAGGTGACCCAGCAAAACGCCGCCCTGGTGGAGCAATCCGCCGCCGCGGCCGAGAGCCTGCGCGAGCAGGCCGTTCGGCTGAATGGGTTGGTCAGCACCTTCAAGCTGGACGAAACGGCCTGATGCGCGGCTCGCGCGACGTTGAAGCCTAGGGCGGTTTCACAACGCATCGGGGCTCCTTAGTGTGAACACGCCCTAAGCGCCTTTCTTCTTCCTGCCCGCCGCAGATTGGGCCTGATGGCCCTTCTCCCATGCGGCATTGCGTTGCGACCAGGTGTCGGCCGACTCGCCCGTGGCCGAGGGCTGGTTGCGGGCCCGGCTGAGTGGGTTCGCGCCCGAGGGCTCGCCGCGGGCGGCCGATTTGGCACCCTGCCGCTGCAACTCGGCCCGCTCGGCGTCCGACAGCCCGAGATCCTCGGCGATCGACGTTGCGGCTTCGGGCGGCGGCGGCGGTGGCGGCTGCGGCTGCGGCTGCGGCTGCGGCTTGGCGGCGTCTTTCATGGCTCGGTTCCCCGGGGATGTGCGCTGTGGGCCATCGACCTTCCTGAACGAGCACTCATCGGGCGATGGTGGTGGGCACGACGCCCATTCTGCGCTGCCGGCCCGCCAGCAGGCGACATTCACGATACCGCTCAGGAAGCCGTCAGGGTCAAGAGCACATCGGCGTACCAGGCGCAATTCAAGCCCAGCGACTCATCCTGGTTCAGGTCACGCGAGCGCATGTCCATGCGTGTCGAATGAATGCCCAGCAATTGCCAGGGCGATGAAGGCGCATCGGATGGATCCTGAAGCCGACGCCGCACGACCGGCGAGCCGCTGCTGCCGCGGTGCGTTCGGGCGTCGGTCAAGAAGCAGCCCTGGCGCTGAAACCGTATCCCGTATGCCGATGCGATCGAAGCGCTTCTGGCCACGGCAAGATGGTGGACCGTGTCGTGGAAACCCAGCGGAAAGCCGGCGATCGTCAACGGGTCTCCGATGGCCACGTCTTCACCGCGGGCCTCAAGGTGGCTGTCGTCAAAGGCCTGCAGGGTGGCACCTGACGGCAGGCACGAATCGGGAACCTCGATCGCGGCCACATCCACGACGCCGCCCGTGTCGGTCGCCTCTCGCCACTGGCTGAGACCGTTGCGATAGATCGGCAGCGACACCATCGTGTACTGCGTCAAGTCGCGGGCATCGGTGTGCAGGCCGATCTCGATGCGGTCGGGGAAGTGCGAACTCGCCGCGTCCGAGAACACATGGCGGTTGCTGATGAGAAAGAGCCGCTCGCCTCGGCGAAAGAAGAATCCGCTCGCGCTGGTCAAAACGCCGGACGCAGCAAAAGTGGTGATGGGCGTCGCGGTCAACAGCAACGATTCCACCGCATCGCTCTGCGTGGGGGTGCGGCGCTGATGGCGCTGAAGCACCACCCGGTGACGGGCGACATCTCGCTCGAACGCCGCCAGCACCAGATCGGAGATGTCGGAATGGATCAACACCGTTCGCGCCGCTTCGGTGTGGGCATCGAACGATTCCATCAAGCGGGCGCGCGCCGAAGGCGACAGGCCGTCGATCATCGCGGGCAGCAAAGCGTCGAGCGCCACCATGCTGCCCTTCAACTCGCAGATGCGCTCAGTGGCCTCTTGCAGGTTCTTCAATGAAATCTCCAGGCGCAGAAATGACAAAGCGCGGCAGGGCCGCGCTTTGTACAAGGGAAGCGACCGTGAATCGGCCGCACTCCGCTGGTCACACCCGCATCATTCGACGCTGCGGATGTTGGAGGCCTGCGGCCCCTTCTGACCTTGGGTGACTTCGAACTGCACACGCTGGTTTTCACTCAGCGTCTTGTAGCCACCGCCCTGGATTTCCTTGAAGTGGGCGAAGAGGTCTTTGCCACCGCCATCGGGGGCGATGAAACCAAAGCCCTTGCCTTCGTTGAACCACTTCACGGTACCGGTTTGAGTCGTCATTTCGAATTCCTTTCGAAGTTGCCAGGCGCAAAAGCACGCTCGGCGAAGAGACGCCAAGAAAATCTACAAAAGGGGATTCGACTCGACCGCCGGCAGAACACCGGTGCGGGAAGAAAGACCAAGATCTAGACGGTCTTGTGCATATCAGCGAGCGCATCGTACACGAACGGTGCTCAGCCCGCCTGCCTTTCTTCGCCGCGCCGATCAACCCGCGCAACACCTCGGCCCAAAGTCACGCCACCCGGTCGATCTGCATGAAGGTGCTGCGCGTGGCCTGCAGCACCGTTCCCGTCACCTTGTGGCGAACCATCGCGTAGACCTTGTCTCCGGGGAAGATCTCGGTCGAGGCGCTGTGCGAGATCTGCCAGGCGTCGCCCGAGTTGCCTCGGGTGGCCTGTGCACTCATGGCGATGACCTTCAACGCGCCGGGCTGCACCTGCACGGTCTGCCCGGTGGGGTTGTGCAGCGAGACACTGACCCGGTCATCGCCCACCGCCTTGGCGTGCACGATCAGCGCCTTCAGCACGTCCGCCGGCAGCGAATCGGGCGACACCTTGGTGTGAGCGGCCATCGCCATGTCTCCCACCCGGACCGTGCCCGCCGGTTCAACGTCGACCTCCACGCTGACCGATTCGCCCGGTCCCATCGCCGATGGGGCCCAATTGCCCTGGTAGCGCGCCATGCGTGGGGGGTCGGAGCCGGGCGTATTGAAGAAGCCGATCCGTTCATGGGCATCAAGGGGCGAATCGGGTTGGTCGCTGCGCTGCAGGCGCAGGCCGATCTGGCGCAGGTCGATGTCCAGCCCGGTCTTCAGTTGCCAATCGGCCGAGCAGACCAACTCATACAAGCCATGCGTGTGAAACAGAACCTTGCCATCGGCCTGCAAGCTGAAGTCGGCGCCGGACTGGAACTGCACCACCTTCCATGGCACCAGGTTGTCGCTTTCGGGTGGGCAGAGGAAATCCCCCTTGAGCTTGTAGCGCCCGCGCGAATCGAATCGTGACTGGGCATGAACCCACCCGGGCATCAAGCCGGCGGCACCCAGTGCGCCAGCGACGGCGCAGCGGCCGAGCCAGTCTCGGCGTCGAGAGTCAACCAAGTTCGTCATCCAAGGCTCCCTTTCAATTGGAGGTTAGGGGAACCTGTTTTAGCTCACATGACCGCGCCGCGGAATGACGGCCGCAAAGAAAAAGCCGCCGGGGTCAGCCGGCGGCTTCGTCGAGACTCGCGACGAGCGGGGGTTTTACTTGCCGTCGCCAGGCACCCTGCCGTCAACGCCCTTGACGTAAAACTTGATGCCGCCGAGGAACTCGTCGTCGGCCACAGCGTCCTTGGCCAACACTTCCTTGCCGGCGTTGTCGACGATCGGCCCCTTCCAAATCACGAAGCTGCCGTCCTTCAGGCCCGCCTTGACCTGCTCGAGTTTGGCCTTGGCTTCGGCGGGCACGTCTTCAGCCACAGAGACGAAGTCGATCGCCCCCTCCTTGACGCCCCACCAGGCTTTGCCGGTGCTCCACTGACCTTCAAGGGCATCACGCGTGGCCTTGATGTAGTACGGGCCCCAGTTGATCACCGCCGAGCCGAGATGCGCCTTCGGGCCGTAGGCCGACATGTCGGAATCCCAGCCGACGGCGCGCTTGCCCTTGTCCTCGGCGGTCTTCAACACCGCGGCCGAGTCGGTGTTCTGCATCAGCACATCGGCGCCCCCGTTGATCAGCGAGGTGGCGGCCTCGGTCTCCTTGGGCGGGTTGAACCACTCGTTGACCCACACCACCTTGGTCTTGATCTTCGGATTGACGCTTTGCGCACCCAGCGTGAACGAGTTGATGTTGCGGATCACCTCGGGGATGGGGATCGAGCCCACCACACCGAGGGTGTTGGTCTTGGTCATCGACCCCGCGATCACACCCGCCATGTAGGCCCCTTCGTAGGTGCGCGAGTCATAGGTGCGCATGTTGGGTGCCGTCTTGTAGCCGGTGGCGTGCTCGAACTTCACGTCCGGCGTATCGGCCGCCACCTTGAGCATCGGCTCCATGTAGCCGAAGGTGGTGCCGAAGATGAGCTTGTTGCCCTGCCCGATCATGTCGCGGAACACGCGCTCGGCATCGGCCGCTTCGGGCACCTTCTCAACGAAGCTGGTGACGATCTTGTCGCCGAACTCTTTCTCCAGCGCCTTGCGCCCGTTGTCGTGCGCGAACGTCCAGCCGCCATCGCCCACCGGGCCCACGTAGGCAAAGGCGATCTTCAGCGGCTCGGGCTTGGCAGCAGGGGCCGAAGCGGCAGCACTGGCGGCCTCGGCCACCGGCGCGGCTTCTTCCTTCTTGCCGCAGCCCACCAACGCGGCGAGGGTGGCGACCGCCGCAGTGGCCAGCAGGGTTCGCTTCGAAAGACTCATGAAGGGACTCCGTACAGTGAAAGAAGAAGGTGAGGACATGAAACGGTCGAAATGATAGGCGCGCCGCGGTCGCCGGCTCAGAGGACGCGCGTATTTCTGCCGCGCCCGAAAGGCAGGCCAAAGCAGCGCCGATCGAGGCGCCCAGCGCAGCCATCGCTCGGGCTCTGGCGCGCATTGGCAACGATGCGCGCTGGGACTTTGGCATGCAAAGCGGGCATGGGTGAACGACCCTGTCAGGCCCCAGGGAAAAAGGGCTTGCCCAGCGAAGCAGGCATGTTGGCCTTGATCCAGGCCGGGTTGCGCGAGATCAAGACCAGCACGACGATGGTCGACAAGTAAGGCAGCATCGACAGCCACTGGCTCGGGATCTGCACCCCTTCGCCCTGCAAATGGAACTGCAGCATCGTGACGCCACCGAAGAGATATGCCCCGAGCAACACCCGCGCGGGCCGCCAGGTGGCGAATGTGGTCAGGGCGAGCGCAATCCAGCCCTTGCCCGCCACCATGCCCTCGACCCACAAGGGTGTGTAGATCACCGACAGGTAGGCGCCGGCCAACCCGCACAAGGCGCCGCCCGCCACCACGGCCAGCAGCCGGATGCGACGCACCGGGTAGCCGAGTGCGTGTGCAGACTCGGGCGACTCACCCACGGCCCGCAGCACGAGACCGGCGCGGGATCGGTACAGGAACCAGGCCAGGGCTGCAGCCAGCACGATCGCACCGTAGACGAGCGGGTGGTGGCGGAACAGCGCCGGCCCGATGAGCGGCACGTCGGCCAGGCCCGGCACCGCGAACTGCAGGCGTTCGCCGATGCGCGCCTGGGTGTAGGTGATGCCGACAAAGGCGGAGAAGCCGGCGCCAAACAGGCTGAGCGCCAGCCCGGTGGCGTACTGGTTGGTGTTCAGCCAGATGACCAGCACACCGAATGCGGCCGCCATCAACGCACCAGCCCCCATGCCCGCGACGAACGCCAGGGTGTCGGAGCCGGTGTGGACGGCGGTGGCGAAGCCGGCGATCGCCGCCACCAGCATCATGCCCTCGGCACCGAGGTTGACCACACCGGCCCGCTCGTTGATCAGCAGGCCCAGACCCGCGATGGCGAGCACGGTGCCCGCGTTCAGCGTGGCGGCCAGCAGCAGAGCGATCTCGTTCATGCGGCCCTCCCCTGGCCCCACTTCAGCCGATAGTGGATCAGCGTGTCGCAGGCCAGCAGGGTGAACAGCAGCAGGCCCTGGAAAACGCCGGTGAGGGCCTTGGGCAGGCCCAGCCGAGACTGCGCCAACTCTCCGCCGATGTAGAACATGCTCATCAACACGGCCGAGAAGACGATGCCCACCGGGTGCAAGCGGCCCACGAAGGCCACGATGATCGCCGCGAAGCCGTAGCCTGCCGGCACATACGGTGTCAACTGGCCCAGCGGCCCCGCGGCTTCGAGCGCGCCCGCGAGGCCCGCCAACCCACCCGAGAGAAGCAAGGCCGTCCACAGCGCGCGTCGAGAGGAGAAGCCCGCGTACCGCGCAGCCGCCGGCGCCAGCCCGCCTACCTGCAGCGCGAAGCCGCGGTAAGTGCGAAACATGAACACCCACATCGCACCCACCGCCGCCAGGGCCACGAACAGACCGATGTTCAGCCGCAGGCCCGGCACCAGCCGAGGGATCTTGGTGCTCGCATCGAAGGTGATCGTCTGCGGAAAGTTGTAGCCCGCCGGGTCTTTCCAGGGCCCGTAGACGAGGTAGGCGAGCAGCATGTCGGCCACGTACACCAGCATCAGGCTCACCAGGATCTCGTTGGCGCTGAAACGATCGCGCAGCAGTGCAACGATCGCTGCCCAGGCCATCCCACCGGCCATGCCCGCCAGCAGAATGGGGAGCACGATGCCTTTGCCCAGCCAGGCGGTGGCCGGCCCTGCCTGCATCGCCACCCACCCTGCGGCGAGCGCACCGACAACGAACTGTCCTTCGGCGCCGATGTTCCACACATTGGAGCGAAAGCAGACCGCCAAGCCCAGGGCGATCAGCACCAGCGGCACCGCCTTGACCGACAACTCAGACAAGGCATAGGCACTCTTGACCGGCTCGACGAAGAAGACCTGCAAGCCGCGCCACGGGTCTTTGCCGAGCGCCGCAAACAGCGCCACACCGATCAGCACGGTGATGACCAGCGCCAGCAGCGGCGAGCCGATCGACAGCGCCTTCGATGGCTGCGGCCGAGCCTCAAGCCGCAGCATGCGCCTGCTCCTTCTGGGCGGCGGCGCCCGATGGCCACAGGCCCGACATCCACTCGCCAATGCGCTCGACACTCGCCTCGGGGGTGGCAATCGGCGGCGAGACACGGCCCCGCGCCATCACCACCATCCGATCGCTGATCTCGAACAGCTCGTCCAGCTCTTCGCTGACCACCAGCAAGGCGCAGCCCTGATCGCGAAGGCGCAGCAACTCGCCGCGGATCTGCGCCGCGGCCCCCACGTCGACCCCCCAAGTCGGCTGCGCCACGATCAGCACCTTGGGCCGCGCATCGATCTCGCGCCCCATCAAGAACTTCTGCAGGTTGCCGCCGGACAGCGAGCGCGCCGCCGCATCCGGCCCGCCGGCCTTGACCTGGAAGCGGGTGATGAGGTCGGCCGCCATGTCGCGGGTGGCGGCGAGGTTCAGCCAGCCGCCGCGCCCCACGGCCTCGGTCCGGGTGAGCAAGGTGTTCTGCGACAGACTCAGACTGGGCACAGCACCGCGGCCCAGCCGCTCTTCCGGCACGAAATGCAGGCCTTGCAGGCGCCGATGGCGCGGCGAGGCTCGGGCGATGTCCGTGCCGAACAGGCGCACCGCGCCCGCGGGCGCGCGCCGGTCTTCGCCCGACAGTGCCGCCATCAACTCTTGCTGGCCATTGCCCGACACCCCGGCCACGCCCACGATCTCGCCGGCATGCACCTGGATCGACACCGCGTCCAGGGCCACGCCGAACGGGTCTTGCTGCGGCAGCGACAGCCGCTGGACCTCCAGCGCCACCGCGCCACGCGCCCGCGGCGCCACCTCACCGGCGCTGCGCAGCGCTGGCGGCTCGGCACCGATCATCAGCCGGCTCAGCGACGCATTGGTCTCCTGGGTGGGGTCGACCTCGCCGGTGACCTTGCCGCCGCGCAGCACCGTGCAGTGGTGGCACAGCCGCCGGATCTCGTCGAGCTTGTGGCTGATATAGAGGATGCTGCAACCTTCGCTGCTGAGCTGGCGCAGGGTGACGAACAGCTTGTCGACCGCCTGTGGCGTGAGCACCGAGGTGGGCTCGTCGAGGATGAGCAGTTTGGGCTGGGTGAGCAGCGCGCGCACGATCTCCACCCGCTGACGCTCGCCCACGCTCAGCGTGTGCACCGGCCGCAGCGGATCGACTTCCAGCCCGTAGCCGGAAGCCACCGCGCGGATGCGCTCGGTGACCTGGGCCAGGCTGTGATCACGCCCCAGCCCGAGCCAGACGTTTTCAGCGGCGGTGAGGGTGTCGAACAGCGAGAAGTGCTGGTAGACCATGCTGATGCCCAGCCCCCGCGCCGCCGCGGGGCTGGCCACTTTGACCGACTCGCCGTTCCAGCAGATCTCGCCCGCGTCCGGCTGGGTTGCACCGTAGATGATTTTCATCAGGGTGGACTTGCCGGCGCCGTTCTCGCCCAGCACCGCGTGGATCTGGCCCGGCGCCACGCGGAGCGAGACGCCATCGTTGGCTCGCACGGCGGGGTATTGCTTGGTGATCCCTCGCAGTTCGAGGCGCAACGGTGAAGCGGACATCAGCAGAGGTCGTTGGAATCGGTGGCGATCAGGCCGCGCCGATGGCGCTCGACGCCGGCCACGCGGGTGCTCACCACGTGGCGTTCGTCACCCAGCGTGAGCCAGGCGAAAACCGCATCATGCAAGTCCCGCGCCACCGATTGTCTGCGAGCTTCCACGGGGTTCGCCGCGCGGTCCCACACCACCAGGTCGGCTTGCAGACCGGGCTCCAACGAGCCGATCTCATGGCCCAGATGCAAGGCCTGGGCGGCGCCGCGGGTCGCCGCATGCAGCAGCGCCCAGGCGGTGATGCGCCGACCCGAGAGCGCCTGCACCTGGTACGCATCGGCCAGCGTGCGCGGCATCGACAGGCTGGTGCCGCCCCCCACATCGGTACCGAGCGTCACCGCGGCGCCAGCGTGGCGGGTGGCGGCCCAATCGAACAGGCCGCTGCCGAGAAAGAGGTTGGACGAGGGGCAGTGCGAGATCGAGGCGCCGTGGTGGGCCAGCATCGCGCGGTCGTCGGCATCCAGCCAGATGCCGTGGGCCAGCATCGCCCGCGGCCCGAGCAGGCCGAAGTGCCGATAGACATCGAGGTAGCTGCGCGCCTGGGGGAAGAGCTCGGCCACCCAGCGGACCTCGTCGGTGTTCTCGGCGACATGGGTCTGCAGGTACAGGCCGGGCGCGGCGGACATCAATGCACCGGCCATCGCCAGCTGGGCATCGGTCGAGGTCGGGGCGAAGCGCGGCGTCACCGCGTAGGCCAGTCGGTCGCGGCCATGCCAGCGGGCGATCAGATCGAGGTTGTCGCGCTCGCTTTGTGCCACGTCGTCACGCAGGAACGCGGGCGCGTGGCGGTCCATCAGCACCTTGCCGGCGATCAACCGCATGCCTCGGGCCTGCGCGGCGCTGAACAGCGCATCGACCGAGGCCACGTGCACCGTTGGAAAGACCATCGCGGCCGTCGTGCCGGCGGCCAGCAGGCCGTCCAGGAACAGCGCCGAGATCTGCGCTGCGTGCGCCGGATCGGCCATGCGGCGCTCGGCCGGGAAGGTGTGCTGCTCCAGCCAATCGAGCAGCGCCGTGCCGTAGGCGCCCAGCACGTCGACCTGCGCGCTGTGCACATGGGTATCGATGAAGCCCGGCAGGATGAGCCGCCCGGGGTGCCGCTCTCGGGGCCAGTCGGCCGGAGGGGGTTCGGCCTGCACGGCCGATATCCGCCCGTCGTCACCGATCAGCAGCCAGTGATCGGGCCGGTAGCGCACTGCCGGGCTGGCGGTGTCGTCCAGCGACGGCGCCGAGGTGAAGTCGAGCAGGTCGCCCTGCAAAGCGATGCGGGTCATCGGGCCTTGGGGGCGGAAGGGGCCGGCGCGGCCAGTTCACGGGCCACATCACGCACCTGCTCACGTAGCCAGCGTTGCGCGGCCGAGGCATGGGTGCGGTCGTGCCAGAGCTGGTAGTAGGCCAGCGGCGGAAAGACCACCGGGCACTTGACGATGCGCAGCGCCGCCTGGCCTCCCAGGTAGCGCAGGCAGAACTGACGCCCCGTGGTCAACACCAGCCGGCTCGACGCCACCATCTGAGGCGCGAGGCTGAAGTGCGCGCAGCGCACCGTGATGCGGCGCTCGTGCCCTTGGGCCGCCAGGTGCTCGTCGATCACGCCACGGGCCCCGGGGTGCAGAGGGGTGGGCGCGATGTGGTCGCTGTCCAGATAGCGTGCGGCGGTCCAGGCGCGCGGGTTCTTCACGGCGGGATGGTCGGCGCCCACCAGGCACACGACCTCGTCGGCCGAGAGGCGCCCCAGGTGCAACTCACCCGGCGGCGACAGCCAGTTGCCCACGACGAGATCGACATCGCCGGAGGCCAGCTTGCGGCGGTAGTCGAACTCGGCCGACAACGGGTGCAGTTCCAGCCGAACCCGGGGCGCCAGCTGCTGCAGCCGGGCCACGATGCTCGGCAGGAAAAGAGGATCCAGATAGTCGCTCGCCGCGATGCGCAGGGTTGCGGTGGCCTGGGCAGGCTCGAAGGCACGGCCCAGGCGCGAGGGGCCGAACAGCGCCTCGGCCTCGCGCAGCAGCCGCTCGGCGGGCGCCAGCAGCGCCAGCGCCGTGTCGGTGGGCGCCAGCCCCGAGCCCGCCCGCACCAGCAGCGGGTCGCCCGTCAGCGCCCGCAATCGACGCAGCTGCGCGCTGACCAGCGGCTGCCCGCTGCCCAGCCGCAACGCAGCCCTCGACACGCTCTGTTCGGAAACCACGGTGTGCAGCACCTTCACCAAGTGGAGGTCGATGTTCGCGAAATCTGGTGGCTGCGTCATACGTCTTGACGCATGATATCCATCCACAATCAGACATGCCACACGCCCGCCGACGGAGTAACTTCAAGCGATGAGCGAATCCCCCGCAACGATCCGTTTCGCCTTTCGCGGCGAGGTGGTCGCCGTGCCGGTGCCGGACCCCACACGCAGCGTGCTGCAGTGGCTGCGAGAAGACGCACGGGCCTGCGGCAGCAAGGAAGGCTGTGCCGAGGGCGACTGCGGCGCCTGCACGGTGATCGTGGCCGAGCTGGACGATGACGTGCCCCACCCGAGCCAGGCCGTGCGCAGCGCGGGCCTGGCGCTTCGGCCGGTGAATGCCTGCATCCGCTTCCTGCCCACCCTGCATGGCAAGGCGCTGCTGACGGTGGAAGACCTGGCCTCGACCGGCTCACTGCACCCGGCGCAGCAGGCCTTGGTCGATCACCATGGCTCACAGTGCGGTTTCTGCACCCCGGGCTTCGCCATGTCGATGGCGGCCTGCCACGAACATCATGCCCAGGCGGGCACCCGGCCGAACCGCCAAGAACTGGCCGACACCTTGAGCGGCAACCTCTGCCGCTGCACCGGCTACCGGCCCATCCTTGAGGCCGGCCTGGCGATGCTGGACCAGCCCGGGCCTCGACTGCCCCTGCACGGCCTGGCTGAGCAGCTTCAAGCGCTGCGGCAGCAGGCGCGCCCGGCCTGGCCCGCGTTCACGGCTCCAGGCGATCTGCCCTCGCTCGCGGCGGCGGTGCAGCACGACCCCGAGGCCACCCTGCTGGCCGGCGCGACCGACATCGGCTTGTGGGTCAACAAACAGTTCCGCCCCTTGCCCCGGCTCATCCACCTGGGCGACGTGACGGAGCTGCGCACGATCAGTGATGAAGGCGGCTGGCTGCGCATCGGGGCCGCGGTGCCCCTGGAGGACGCCTGGGCGGCGCTGGTCAGCCATTGGCCCGCACTCGCCGAGATGCACCGGCGCTTCGCCGGGCCGCCGGTGCGCCATGCGGGCACGCTGGTGGGCAACCTGGCCAATGGCTCCCCCATTGGCGATGCGGCCCCGGTGCTGATGGCCCTCGGCGCGGTGCTTCGCCTGCGCCACGGCGATCAGACGCGCGACCTGCCGCTCGACGAGTTCTACGTCGACTACATGAAAAACCGCCTGCAGCGCGGCGAGTTCATCGAAGCCGTGCGGGTGCCTGAGGGGCCACCGGGTTGGCAAGTGCAGGCCTACAAGATATCCAAGCGCTTCGACTGCGACATCTCGGCCGTCAGCGCCGGCCTGGCGCTGAGACTCGACGGTGAGCGCATCGCCGAGGCCCGGCTCGCCTTCGGCGGCATGGCTGCCACGGTGAAGCGCGCCGCGGGCGCTGAGGCCGCACTCGTCGGCCAACCCTGGACGGAAGCCACGCTGCGCGCCGCGCAGCACGCCTTGGCGAGCGACTTCTCGCCACTGACCGACCTGCGTGCCAGCGCAGACTACCGGCGGCAAGCGGCAGCGGGCTTGTTGGAGCGATGGTGGTGGGCGACGCGGCCCCATCAGGCCATGCCCGCCACGATGCTGAGGGTGTGGGCATGAACACCGTGTCGCCCTCCGACAGCCCCCCCCTTGCCGCCGGCGGCGCCGTGGTGGGGCAACCCGCGGTGGGCCAGCCATGGCCGCACGAGTCGGCCACGCTGCACGTCACCGGCCGCGCCCACTATGTCGATGACCTGCCGGAACTCGCCGGCACGCTGCACGCCGCGCTGGGCCTGTCGCCGGTGGCGCATGGCCGCCTCCTGGGCGTGGATGTGCACGCGTTGCGCCGCGAGCCGGGTGTCGTGGCGGTGCTCACCGCCGCCGACATTCCCGGCCGCAACGATTGCGGCCCCATCGTCCACGATGATCCGATCCTGGCCACCGATGAACTGCGCTACCTCGGCCAGCCGGTGTTCGCAGTCATCGCCACCACCCGCGAGGCGGCACGTCGCGCCGCCGCCCAGGCCCGCCGGGTGTTGCAGTTCGAGCCCTGGCCCGCCGTGCTGTCGGTGCGCCAGGCCCATGCCGCAGGCGACCACGTGGTGCCGCCGATGCATCTGGTGCGCAGCCAGTCGGCTGACGCGGCGGGCGCACCGGACACCGCCGCGGCCAGCGTGCGCCGCGCGATCGACCAGGCGCCGCACCGGCTGGCCGGCTCGTTCAGCTTGGGCGGGCAGGAGCAGTTATATCTGGAAGGCCAGATCTCCTACGCCCTGCCGCAAGACGATGGTGGCCTCAAGGTGCACTGCTCCACCCAGCACCCCAGCGAGATGCAGACGGTGGTGGCGCATGCGCTGGCGATTGCCGCCCATCAGGTGCAGGTGGAATGCCGACGCATGGGGGGCGGGTTCGGGGGCAAGGAGTCGCAGTCTGCCCTGTTCGCCTGCGTGGCCGCGTTGGCGGCGAAGGCGCTGAATCGCCCGGTGAAGCTGCGCCTGGACCGGGACGACGATTTCCTGATCACCGGTCGTAGGCACGGCTTCGAATTCGACTGGGAGGCGGGCTTCGATGACGAAGGCCACCTGCTCGGCTACGAGGTCACCTTGCTGGGGCAGGCGGGTCATTCGGCCGATCTCTCACCGCCGGTGATGACGCGCGCGCTGTGCCATGTGGACAACGCCTACTGGCTGCCCGAAGTGGCCATGCACGGCTACCTGCCGCGCACCCACACCCAGAGCAACACCGCCTTCCGTGGCTTCGGCGGCCCGCAAGGCGCCTTGGTGACCGAGGTGGTGCTCGACACCATCGCGCGCCACCTCGGCCGCGATCCCCTCGCGGTGAGGCGGGCCAACTGGTATGGCCGCAGCGAACGGCACACCACACCGTATCGGCAAACGGTCACCGACAACATCATCGAACCGCTGACCGACGAATTGGCTCGAAGCGCCCGCTACGCCGAACGCCGGGACGCGGTGCAAGTCTTCAATGCCAGCAGCCCCATCCTGAAAAAGGGGCTGGCGCTGACGCCGGTGAAGTTCGGCATCTCGTTCAACGTGAACCACTTCAACCAGGCTGGCGCACTGGTCCACGTGTACGTCGACGGTTCGGTGCTGGTGAACCACGGCGGTACCGAGATGGGCCAGGGTCTGAACACCAAGGTGGCCCAGGTGGTGGCGCATGAACTGGGTCTGCCGCTGTCGAGGGTGCGCTGCACCGCGGCAGACACCAGCAAGGTGGCCAACACCTCGGCCACCGCCGCCTCGACGGGCTCAGACCTGAACGGCAAGGCGGCCCAACACGCGGCCCGACAGATCCGCGATCGGCTCGCCACCCTCGCCGCCGCCGCGTGGGAATGCGCGCCCGAGCAAGTGGCATTCGCAGGTGGGCAGGCGCGCACCCCGGACGGCCGACACATCGCTTTCGATGCGCTGGTACAGCAGGCCTACCAGGCCCGAGTGCAGCTGTGGTCCGACGGTTTCTACGCCACGCCGGGACTGCACTGGGACCGCCAGACGCTGACCGGCCGCCCCTTCTTCTACTTCGCCTACGGCGCGGCGGTGAGCGAAGTGCTGCTCGATACGCTGACCGGTGAGTGGAAGCTGCTGCAGGCCGATCTGCTGCACGACGTCGGCTCGTCGCTGAACCCCGCCCTCGACATCGGCCAGATCGAGGGGGCCTTCGTCCAAGGCATGGGCTGGCTGACCACCGAAGAGCTCGTGTGGCACCCGGAGTCGGGCGCGCTGCTGACGCATGCGCCATCGACCTACAAGATCCCGACGGCGAACGACGTGCCCCTGGCATTCACCACGCGCCTGTATGGCGGGGAGAACACGGAAGACACCATTCACCGCAGCAAGGCGGTCGGTGAGCCGCCATTGCTGTTGGCGTTCTCGGTGTTCCTGGCCTTGCGCGATGCGGTGGCGGCCTGCGGCGCGCCCGGCTGCCAGCCGCCACTCAGCGCGCCGGCCACACCCGAGGCCTTGTTGCGCGCGATACGGGCGGTTCAGCCCGGGGCCGCGACCCCGACAGGCGCATGAACCATCCCCTTCCCACCGTCGAAGGCCGCGCGCGGACAGCGCAGGCACCGCAGAGCCTGCGCCTCGGCACGGGCCACACCGCCGCCGATCCCGAGCTGGCCACAGCACACCGCTGGCTCGCCGAGGGCGTGCCCGCCATGATCGTCGAGGTGGTGGCCGCAAGGGGCTCGGTGCCACGTGGCGTAGGCACGCGGATGCTGGTCGGCCCGCACACCACCGCTGGCACCATCGGCGGCGGCCACCTCGAGTGGGAGGCCATCGCCCGTTGCCGCGATCGGCTGGCGGCCGGTGACCACCACACTCTCGACTGGCCCGTGGCGCTGGGCCCCTCGTTGGGCCAGTGCTGCGGCGGCGCTTTGACCCTGCGGCTCGCCCCCCTGACCGCTGACAACCTGCACCATTGGCCCGCCACTCGGCCCCGGTTCCGGCTGCACCTCTTCGGGGCCGGCCATGTGGGCCGCGCCATCGTGCAGGTGCTCGCTGGGGTGCCTTGCCAGGTGGTCTGGATCGACGAACGCGAGCGCGAATTCCCTCCAGACGCCACGTCGTGGCCCCACGTCGAGCCGGTCTGCGTGGAGCCGGTCGAGGCCGAGGTGGCCGAGGGCCGACCGGGAGATGCGTATCTGGTGCTCACCCACAGCCACGCGCTGGACCTGGCGATCACCGAGGCCATCTTGCGGCGGGGTGATTTCGGCTGGTTCGGCTTGATCGGCTCGGCCACCAAGCGCGCCCGCTTCGAATCGCGGCTGCGTCAACGGGGCTTCGATGCGGCCACACTGGCTCGGATGACCTGTCCGATCGGCGTGCCCGGACTCGCCGGCAAGCAGCCGGCGGTGATTGCGATCGCCACAGCGGCTCAGCTTCTAGGGATTTACCCTTGAAACAAGCGCTCTCTCGGCTCGATGCCTCAGGGCCGGTGACGGCCCGTCTACCGCCGAGGATCGATCGTTGGTTTTCGCAGGTAGAAGTGACCCCGGATGGGCCCAGAATGAGCGAGCTGGCAGGCTGACAACGCCTCGCCGCTTCCGCCCTGCCCTCGATGCGATATGCCGCCGCCGCGTATCGTTAGCCGTTTTTCGCATGTTCAGCCCCGCACAATGACGAAAGACGCATAGGGCGAGCGCATTCCGCGACCGATCCCGGCTTGCGAACGGCATCGGGACGGGAGAGCAATCGTGGAAATTGATGGCATGCGGGTGGTGGCTGGCCTGATGGTCGGCACCATCGTCGGTATCACGGGTGTGGGCGGCGGGGCCCTGATGACCCCGATCCTGGTGCTGATGTTCGGCATCGCGCCGCAAACGGCAGTGGGCACCGACCTGCTGTACGCCTCGATCACCAAGATGTTCGGCGTGGCCGTTCACCAGAACCATGGCACCGTCGATTGGGGCGTCGTCGGCCGCCTGGCGATGGGCAGCCTGCCTGCTGCAGCACTGACGCTGGCCTGGATGCACTTCAATGAAGCCCACCAGATCAAGAGCGGCTTCATCATCAGCGCCGTCGCGATCGCGCTGATGATCACCGCGGTGGGCATGTTGGCCAAGGACTACCTGCACCGCGTGGGCCGCAGCCTGCGCGTCACCGATGCCAGCTACTTCAAGCACGTCCAGCCGGTGGCCACCGTGATCGCCGGCATCGTGCTCGGCGTGCTCGTCACGCTGACCTCGATCGGCGCCGGGGCGCTGGGCACCGTGATGCTCGTCTACCTGTACCCGATGCGCCTGAACGCCAGCAAGTTGGTCGGCACGGACCTGGCACACGCCATTCCGCTGGCGCTGATCGCCGGCCTGGGCCACCTCTCGCTGGGCAATGTGAACTACGGGCTGCTGGGCAACCTGTTGATGGGCTCGATCCCCGGCGTGCTGATCGGCTCGTTCATCAGCACCCGCGCGCCGCTGACCTTCATCCGCTATGCGATCGCCGGTGTGCTGGGGCTGGTGTCGCTGAAGATGTTCGGCTTGTTCTGAATCAAACCCCGCTTCATCAAGGGCCTGCCAAGCGCAGGCCCTTGTCTTTTCCGGGCCCGGTTTCTGGATAGCGCGTCCCAGAATGGCGCGATGGCTTCCACGCTCTCACTGCACGCCGCGCCCGCCGCGGGGTTGGACCAACCATTCGAACTGCTGGCCGCGTGCCACGACCGGGTGCGTCGCTCGCTCGACCTGCTGAGCCGCCTGGTGGACCATGTGGAGCAGCACGGTGCCGATGCGCCGGCCGCCGAAGCGGCGCGAGACGTGCTGCGCTACTTCAGCGTGGCCGCGCCGCTGCACCATGAAGACGAAGAGCGCCACCTGCTGCCCTTGCTGCGCGCCAGCGAGCAGGCCCCGCTGCGGGAGGTGGCCGAACAAATGGCCGCGGATCACCGCGCGTTCCGGGCCCTCTGGGGAGGGCTGGCTGCGGCGCTGCAGCAGGTGGTCGATCAGCACACCCCAGACGAGCCCGCGCTGCGCCGCCAGGCACAAGCCTTCATCGCGCTGCACGACAGCCACCTGACCATGGAAGACAGAATCGCCTTTCCGGCGGCCGAGCGGCTGGCCCAAGAGTGGCAGCGGCATGCCATGTCAGCGGACATGGCGACACGCCGCGGCGTGCCGCCGCCGGAGGGTCAAGCCAGCGTGTAGGCCGTCTTCACGGTGGTGTAGAACTCGGCGGCGTAGCGCCCCTGCTCGCGCGGGCCGTAGCTCGAACCCTTGCGACCGCCAAAGGGCACGTGGTAGTCGACGCCCGCGGTCGGCAGATTCACCATCACCATGCCCGCTTGAGCGTGCCGCTTGAAATGCGTGGCGTACTTGAGCGAGGTGGTGGCGATGCCGGCGGAGAGGCCGAAGGCGGTGTCGTTCGCCAGCGTCAGCGCTTCGTCGTAGTTCTTGGCTCGGATCACGCTCGCGACCGGGCCGAAGATCTCTTCGCGGTTGATGCGCATCTGCGCCGAGGTCTCGGTGAACAGCGCGGGCGTGAGGTAGAAGCCCGGCGCACCGTCGGCGTTCTGGCCGAGCGATTGGCCGCCCGCGACCAACTTGGCCCCCTCGGCCAGGCCGATGGCGATGTACTCCAGATCCTGCGCCAGTTGGCTCTCGTCGACGACGGGGCCGATGTCGGTACCTTGCGCGCGGGCATCACCCACTTTCAGAGCCGCCATGCGCTCAACCATGGCCGCCACGAAGCGGTCATGGATGCCTTCGGTGACGATGATGCGTGACGACGCGGTGCAACGCTGGCCGGTGGAGAAGAAGCCCGAATTGATCGCCGCGCCGACCGCCACGCCGATGTCGGCATCGTCCAGCACGACGAAGGGGTTCTTGCCACCCATCTCGAGCTGCACCTTGGCGCCACGCGCCACGGCCGAGGCCGCCACCTTCTTGCCGGTGGCCACCGAGCCTGTGAAGCTGATGCCGGCGATGCGATCGTCTTCCAGCAGCACCGCGCCCACGTCCGAGCCCCGGCCCATCACCAGGTTGAACACACCCGGCGGAAAGCCGGCACGCGAGAGGATGTCGGCCAGCGCCCAGGCCGAGCCCGGCACCAATTCGGCGGGCTTGAACACCACGCAGTTGCCGTAGGCCAGCGCCGGCGCGATCTTCCAGGCCGGAATGGCGATCGGGAAGTTCCACGGCGTGATGATGCCGATCACGCCCAGTGGCTCGCGGGTCACTTCCACCCCGACACCCGGCCGCACGGACGGCACCACCTCGCCCCCCGTGCGCAGCGCCTCGCCCGCGAAGAACTTGAAGATGTTGCCGGCACGCACGACCTCACCCACCGCCTCGGGCAGGGTTTTGCCTTCTTCTCGGGCGAGCAGGTCACCCAACTCGGCCTTGCGGGCGAGGATCTCGCTGCCCGCGGCGTCCAGCGCATCGAAGCGTTGCTGCGGCGTGGACAGGCTCCAGGCCGCAAAGGCGGCGTGCGCAGCGGCCACCGCATCCAACGCCTGCTCGCGACTGGCCACGGTGTAGTCGCCCACGACATCGCGCGTGTCTGACGGGTTGATGTTGCGGTAGGTGCGTACGCCTTCGGTCCAGGCGCCACCGATCAGGTTGAGCTTCATGGGTTCTCCTGCTGGGTCTTGGAAATGGGTTCACCCTTGGCGGGTCAGCCCGGGCGATACCCGCGCATTGTCCGGCTCGCCCGAGAAACGGGTGTGGCGCGTCCGCCCGGCAGCGGCCGAGGAAACGCTCACGCTGCCCGGATTTGTTGTATGTCATCGTACAACTAAAACCAGAGCGAGGCGTTGCATCAGGCTCAGGGGGCGCCTCTCGCGCGCTCAGCCTTCTTCGCGCTGCTGGGCTCGGCGCCGGCGTTCCCGGCTGTTGGCGAGGTGGGTGCGCATGGCGGCCCTGGCTCCATCCGCGTCCCCCGCGCTGATCGCATCGAAGATACTTTCATGCTCACCGTTGACGCGGCGCAGGTACTGCAGGCGCTCGTCGCTCATCGGCTGGGCAGGCTCGGCCTGCGTCAACCGGGCACGCGGAATGATCGAGCTGCCCAGCGTCGTCATCATGTCGGCGAAGTGGTTGTTTTGCGTGGCCCGCGCAATTTCGAGGTGGAACTGGAAGTCGGCTCCGACCGCGTCGCGCCGCTCATCCACCGCCTGGGCGAAGGCGTCGAGCGCCTGCCGCATGGTGGCCAGGTTCTCCGCCGAGCGGCGCTGTGCGGCCAGCGCTGCCGCTTCGGTCTCGACACCGATGCGCAGCTCCAGCACCGAGATCACATCGCGCAGGGTGTTGAACTGGTCGGGGCCGAGCTTGAAGCCCGGGGCCTCGCCCACGCCGATGACGAAGGTGCCGATGCCATGTCGTGTCTCGACCAACCCCGAGGCCTGCAACTTGGAGATCGCCTCGCGCACCACCGTGCGGCTGACCTGGAACTCACCCATGATCGCCGCCTCCGTGGGCAACTTGTCACCGGGCTGCAGTCGACCGTCCCGGATGCGGTCACCCAGCGCATCGACGAGTTCGAGAGCCAGCGTGCGCGGTTTGCGTCGGCTGGGCACGGGCGGCGGTGTAGAGCTCATCAGACGTATTAAGTGTTATCCCTCTGGGTGGCGGCCCATGGCAGCCGTACAGTTCATTCAAGTTGTACGACAACTGATGACAGACCACAAGACTGATTGTCACTGTAGCGCGAAGGCCCGCTGTTCATGCCCGCTCATCCCACATCGCTGCGATTCGATCGCCTGCTGCTCACCGGTGCAGCGGGCGGACTGGGTCGCACACTGCGCCCGCGATTGGCGGCGTACTGCCATCGCCTGCGCCTGTCGGACATCGAAGACCTGGGCAGCGCCGCCCCGCATGAAGAGCTGTGCCCCGCGCGCCTTGAAGATGCCGACGCGGTACACGCCCTGCTGAAGGGCGTGGACGCCGTCGTGCATCTGGGCGGGGTGTCGACGGAGCAAGCCTGGGCCCCGATCCTGCGCGCCAACATCGAAGGCGCGTTCCATCTCTATGAAGCGGCGCGGCGACATGGTGTTCGCCGCATCGTGTTGGCCAGCTCCAACCATGTCACGGGCTTCTACCGCCAGGACGAAGTCATCTCGCCCGCCGACCCCATGCGACCGGACGGCCTGTACGGCTTGTCGAAGGCCTTCGGCGAGAACCTGGCTCGCCTCTACTTCGATCGGCACGGCATCGAGACCGTGTGCCTGCGCATCGGCTCGTCGTTCCCCGAGCCCCGCAACCGCCGCATGTTGGCCACCTGGCTGAGCTACGACGACCTCGAGCGGCTGGTGGTGGCCAGCCTCACCACGCCGGTGGCCGGGTTCTCGGTGATCTACGGGGTCAGCGACAACACGACCAGCTGGTGGGACAACACCGCGGCCCGCCACATCGGCTACCGGCCGCAGGACAGCTCCGAGCCCTTCCGGGCCACGATCGAGGCGGCCGAGCCGCGACTTGACATGAACGACCCCGCCACCCTGTTTCAAGGCGGCCCGTTCGCACGCACCACGCCGGCAGAGTGAGGCTGCGATGACCACCGTCGAGCGACTCGTCGAGGCCCATGCCGACAGTGTGGGCGAGAGCCCGCTCTGGCATGCTGGAGAGGCCGCCTGGTACTGGGTGGACATCGAAGGCTGCGCCCTGCGCCGCTGGCGCTCCGGCCTGTTCCAGAGCTGGACACTCGGTGAGCGCATCGCCTGCCTGGCACTGCATGCCCACGGCGGCCTGGTGGCGGGCCTGGAATCGCGCATCGTGCATCTGGCCCTGCGCGATGACGGTGGGCTGACGATCGACACACTGGCCGAGTTGGCCCACCCGAAGCCCGGCATGCGCTTCAACGATGGCCGCTGTGACCGGGCCGGGCGCTTCTTTGCCGGCACCATGCTGCGCGACATGGCGGCCGCCCAGCCGGTGGGTGCGCTCTACCGGTTCGACGCGCGCGGGCCGAGCCAACCGCTGATCGACGGACTCATCGTGCCGAACGGCCTGGCCTTCAGCGCCGACGGACGCACCATGTACCTCAGCGACAGCCACCCACGCCGTCGGCTGATCTGGGCCTTCGATGTCGATGCGCAGGGCATGCCACAGCAGCGCCGACTCTTCGTCGACATGAACCACCACCCTGGCCGCCCGGACGGCGCCGCCATCGATGCCGATGGCTGCTACTGGATCTGCGCCAACGATGCCGGGCTCGTGCACCGCTTCACGCCCGACGGGCGGCTGGATCGATCGATCGCCGTGCCGACCGCCAAGCCCTCCATGTGCAGCTTCGGCGGCGCCCACTGGGACGAGTTGCTGATCACCAGCATCCGGCCCGCCGGTGACACCAGCGAAGCCGCCGGCGCCACCTACATCGCCCGGCCCGGCGTGCAGGGCCTGCCCGAAACACCCTGGACGCCCCACCCCGGTTGAGCGCCCTCTTCAAACAAAGCCGACACCCCGGAGACACCCCTCATGACCCCACGTTCACGCCTGCTCGCGGCGGTTGCCGCTGTCACCGCGCTGGCGGCCCTGGCCGCACCGGCGCAGGCCACCGAGTTCAGGTCCGCTGACATCCACCCCGATGACTACCCCACGGTGATGGCGGTTCGTCACATGAGTGAGACCCTCTCGAAAGCGACCAACGGCAAGCACTCGATCAAGGTCTATGCCAAGTCGGCGCTCGGCAACGAGAAGGACACGATCGAGCAGACCAAGCTCGGCGCCCTGGCGATGACGCGCGTGAACATTGCTGCGATGAACAACATCTGCGACGAGACCATCGTGCCCACGATGCCGTTCCTCTTTCGCTCCACCGACCACATGCGCAAGGCGCTGGACAGCGCCATCGGCGACGACATTCTCAAAGGCTGCGAGGCGCAGGGCTTCATTGGTCTGGCGTTCTACGATTCGGGCGCCCGTTCCATCTACACCGCGAAGAAGCCCGTGCGAACGCTGGCCGACATCAAGGGCATGAAGATCCGGGTGCAGCAGAGCGACCTGTGGGTGTCGCTGCTCGAGGCCATGGGGGCCAACGCCACCCCCATGCCGTTCGGCGAGGTCTACACCGCGCTGAAAACCGGCCTCGTCGACGGTGCCGAGAACAACTACCCATCGTACGAAAGCTCGCGCCAGTTCGAAGTGGCGAAGTACTACTCGAAGACCGAGCACTCCATGGCGCCCGAGATGCTGCTGTTCAGCAAGCGAGTGTGGGACACGCTCAGCCCGGACGAGCAAAAGGCCATCCGCGCGGCCGCGAAAGAATCCGTCGGCTACATGCGCAAGCTCTGGGACGAGCGAGAGGCCAAGTCGCTTGCGGCCGTGAAGGCCGGTGGCGCCGAGATCATCGAGGTCGACAAGACGGCGTTCCGCAACCAGATGAAGCCGGTCTACAACAAGTTCCTGCGCGAGCCCAAGCTGCTCGAACTGGTCAAGCGCATCAATGAAGTCCAGTGACGCCCCGGCCCAGGTCGTGCCGGGCTTCTACTCACGGCTGTGCGGCCGCATCGCGCACGCCTGCATGCTGCTGGGCGTGGGCGGCCTGGTGCTGCTGATCGTCGCGGTGCTCTACCAGGTGGTCGGCCGGTACGTGTTCAACGACACGCCCACCTGGGCCGAGAGCGGCGCCGTGCTGCTGGTGTTGTACGTGACGATGCTGGGCATGGCCGTGGGCGTTCGAGAGGCCAGCCACATCGGGCTGGAATCGTTCCTGGTGCTGGCACCAGCGAGCGTTCGGCAGGCGATGGAATACCTCATCCATGCGCTGGTCGGCGTCTTCGGCATGGTGATGGCGTGGCAATGCGCACTGCTGGCCGAATCGGTGGCGGCCTACAAGATCCCCACGCTCGGTGTCTCCGAAGCCTTCAAGTACGCGCCTCCGGCAGTTGCGGGCGTCCTGGTCGCCATGTTCTCGCTGGAACACATCCTCGCGCTCACCCGGGGCACCGAGGTCGAGTCCGCCTGGTAGGCCGTTGCGAACGGCCCCCTTCCCGCCACCATCTCGCAGCTCCCCATGGCTCTGACTCTGCTGTGCATCAGCTTCACGCTGCTGCTGTTGATGGGCGTTCCGGTCGCCTTCTCGATCGGGCTGTCCTCGCTGGCCACGCTGCTGTACGAGGGCCTGCCACTGGCTGTGGGCTTCCAGCAAATGATCTCGGGGATGAACCCGTTCTCGTTCCTCGCGATTCCGTTCTTCATCTTCGCCGGCGAGATCATGATGTACGGCGGCATCGCAGACCGCATCGTCGCCTTCGCCAAGAGCCTGGCGGGCCATGTGCGCGGCGGCCTGGGCATGAGCAACGTGCTCGCCTGCACGCTGTTCGGCGGGGTGTCAGGCTCGCCGGTGGCCGATGTGTCGGCCATGGGCGCGGTGCTGATCCCGCAGATGAAGAAGGAGGGCTACCACGCGGACTATGCGGTCAACGTGACGACGCACGCGTCGCTGGTCGGCGCGCTGATGCCCACCTCGCACAACCTGATCATCTTCACGCTGGCCGCCAGCGGCAAGGTGAGCATCGCCGCCCTCATCCTGGCGGGTGTCGTGCCGGCGCTGCTGCTGACGATCTGCAACCTCATCGCTGCCTACGCCGTGGCCGTGAAGCGTGGCTACCCGGCCGGTGAGTTTCCGGGCTGGGCCATCGTCGGGCGCTCGTTCGCGCAGGCCTTGCCGGGCCTGGCGGTGGTGGCCATCATCGTGACCGGCATCCTCTCCGGTGCCTTCACCGCCACCGAATCTGCCTCGGTGGCCGTCTTGTGGGCGCTGCTGTTGGCCACCCTGGTCTACAAGAAGCTGACGCGAGAGCAGTTCATGAAGGCGGCGGCCAAAGCGGTGAAGACCACCGGCACCGTGCTGCTGCTGATCGGCATCTCGTCGATGTTCGGCTACCTGATCGGGCTGTATGGCGTGGCCGAGCTGACCGGCCAGGCGCTCTCGGCGATGAGCACCGAGCCGTGGGTGATCTTCCTGCTGGTCAACATCATCCTGTTCCTGCTCGGCACCTTCCTGGACATGGCGGCCACGATCCTGATCTGCACGCCGATCTTCCTGCCGATCTGCCAGCAGTTCGGCATGAGCACCGAGCAGTTCGGCATCGTGATGCTCATCAACTGCGCGCTGGGGTTGAACACGCCGCCCGTGGGCACCACCCAGTTCGTGGGCTGCGCCATTGGCGGTGTCTCGGTCGGCACCGTGATGAAGACCATCTGGCCCTTCTACGGCGGCCTGCTGGCTGCGCTGATGCTCGTCACCTACGTGCCGGCCTTTTCGTTGTGGCTGCCCGGCCTGTTGCTCAAAGGAAGCTCCTGATGAACCGTCGACAATGTCTGAGCCTGGCCGCGCTGGCCGCCCTCGCCCCCTCGTGGGCCCATGCCGACGACGCTTGGCCCGCCAAGAACGTGCGCCTCCTGGTGCCGTTTGCCGCAGGTGGCACCAGCGACATCCTCGGCCGCCTGATCGCCGAGCGGCTGCAGGCCTCGTTGAAGCAGACGGTGATCGTGGAGAACCGTGCGGGTGCCGGCGGCGTGATCGGCGCCGATGCGGCCGCGAAGTCGCCGCCGGACGGCTACACGCTGCTGCTGGGCACGATCGCCAGCCACGCAATCAACCCTGCGCTGCAGCCCAAGATGCCCTACAACGCGGCGAAGGACTTCGCGCCGATCATCCTGCTGGGCAGCATCTCGAATGTGCTGTTGGTGGGCACCGATCAGCCGTACAAGACCGTGAAGGATTTGATCGCGGCGGCCAAGGCCAAGCCCGACGGCATCGCCTTCGCCTCCGCCGGCCAGGGCAGCTCGCAGCACATGTCGGGTGAGCTCTTCAAGCTGCTGGCCGGCGCGGATCTCTCGCACATTCCCTACAAGGGCAGCGCACCCGCCATCCAGGACGTGATCGCTCACCAGATCCCCTGCAGCTTCGAGACAGTGACGGTGGCGTTGCCGCACATCCAGGCGGGCAAGGTGCGCGCCCTCGCGGTGACTTCGGCGCAGCGCAGCGCCGCCCTGCCCCAGGTGCCGACGATGCAGGAGGCCGGCGTGCCGGACTTCGATGTGTCCAGCTGGCAGGCGATGTACGCGCCTGCCGGCACGCCGCCGGCGATCGTCGCCCGCCTGAACCGGGAAATCGAGAAGATCCTCGCCCTGCCGGATGTGAAGGCCAAGCTGGACGCACTCGGCCTGGTCCACACCGCCAACACCCCCGAGCAGTTCGCCGAGTTCGGCCGCAAGGAAATGGCGAAGTGGGCCCAGGTGGTGAAGGACGGCAAGGTCAAACCCGAGTGATGTGAGCGAGAGCGATGCGATGACGACACCCCGCGCGCCGCTGACGCTGCGCATGCACCCGGCCGACAACGTGGCGATCGTTGCCAACGATGGCGGGCTGCCCGCTGGCACGGTCTTGCCCGACAACGTGCCGGGTGCCGGCCTGCGCCTGCTCGACGCAGTGCCCCAGGGCCACAAGGTGGCCCTGGTCGACCTGCCTCCGGGCGCCGATGTCGTGCGCTACCAGGTCACGATCGGCCGCGCCGCACGGGCCATCCCCGCAGGCAGCTGGGTGCACGAGCGTCTGCTGGAAATGCCCGCCGCCCGCTCACTGCGGGGGCTGCCCATGTCCACCACCGCCGCGCCCGCCCTGCCAGCGCTCGAAGGCTTCACCTTCGAGGGCTACCGCAACCCGGATGGGTCGGTGGGCACGCGCAACCTGCTGGCGATCACCACCACGGTGCAGTGCGTGGCCGGCGTGGTGGAACAAGCCGCGCAGCGCATCCGAACCGAGTTGCTGCCGCAGTTCCCGAACGTCGACGGCGTGGTGGCGCTGGAGCACACCTACGGCTGCGGCGTGGCCATCGATGCGGTCGACGCGTCCATCCCGATCCGCACCTTGCGACACATCAGCCTGAACCCCAACTTTGGCGGCGAGGTGATGGTGGTGAGCCTGGGCTGCGAGAAGCTTCAGCCCGACCGCCTGCTGCCACCGGGTTCATTTGCCCTGGCCAACGCGCAGCCGTCCGCGCTGGACACGGTGTGTCTGCAGGACACCGCGCACATCGGCTTCATGTCGATGCTCGATCACATCGTGGCCCGGGCCCGCCCGCACCTCGAACGCCTGAACGCACGCCGGCGCGAAACCTGCGCGGCCAGTGAGCTGGTGGTCGGGGTGCAATGCGGCGGTAGCGATGCGTTCTCGGGTGTCACCGCCAACCCGGCGGTGGGCTTCGCGAGCGATCTGCTGGTGCGTGCCGGTGCGACGGTGATGTTTTCCGAAGTGACCGAGGTGCGCGACGGCATTGACCAACTCACGGCGCGCGCAGCCACCCCGGCGGTCGCCGAAGCCATGATCCGCGAGATGGCCTGGTACGACGAATACCTGGCGCGGGGCCGCGTCGACCGAAGCGCCAACACCACGCCCGGCAACAAGGCGGGCGGGCTGGCCAACATCGTCGAGAAGGCGATGGGCTCGATCATCAAGAGCGGTACCGCGCCCATCAGCGGCGTGCTCTCGCCGGGCGACAAGCTGGGCCGCGATCAGCGTGGTTTGATCTACGCCGCCACGCCCGCCAGCGATTTCATCTGCGGCACCCTTCAACTGGCCGCTGGCATGAACCTGCACGTCTTCACCACCGGCCGCGGCACGCCCTACGGGCTGGCCGCCTGCCCCGTGGTCAAGGTGGCCACACGCAGCGACCTTGCCCGCCGCTGGCACGACCTGATGGACGTCAATGCCGGCCGCATCGCCGACGGGGAAGCCACGGTCGAATCGCTGGGGTGGGAGCTGTTCCACCTGCTGCTCGACGTGGCCT
The DNA here is from genome assembly GCF_038066555.1 of Ideonella lacteola. NCBI lineage: Bacteria > Pseudomonadati > Pseudomonadota > Betaproteobacteria > Burkholderiales > Sphaerotilaceae > Ideonella > Ideonella lacteola. The sequence continues at coordinate 81,971 of NZ_JBBUTG010000018.1, forward strand.
CAGGCCGGCGCCAGACCTGGGCCGAGCACTGGCGCCTGCACAACGCCCTGGTGCTGTTCAACCCGGCGCCGGTCACCTGACGCCGCGGTGCGAACGCGGACGCGGCGACCGCCCGCCTGCGCGCCATTCGCGACGACGAATCGTCAGTTCGTGTAGAGCCGGCTCGCCGGCACCGGCACGTAGCTGGTGCTGCCCGGCACGCGCCAACGCCAGCGCATCTCGCTGCCGCCGCCGTTCTCGTAGTACTCCAAGGTCACCGTGTAGCGGCGGCCGGCCGTGAGGGTGATGCCGCCCGAGGTGTTGGTCGTCGGCGCGTGGTCGGTCCAGTTGTTGATCAACTGGGTGCCGTTCACCGACAGCCGCACGCCGTCGTCCGAGACGGTCTGGAAGTAGTAGACGCCAGTGACGGTCGGGTCGATGGTGCCCGTCCAGCGGACCGCGAAGTTGTCGACGTTCACGCCTGCGCCGGGCGAACCGGTGCCCCAGTTGAAGTCGATCGCCTCGGTACGCGTCAGCGCGGGCGTGCCACTGAAGCTGCGATTGTTGAAGTAGCTGCCCAGCAAGCCGCTGCCACCGACGATGGCCGGCTGGAGCTGCGCGGCAGGAATGGCGGCAAAGGTGCTGCTGCCCGGCGTGAGCCAGTGAAGACGCATGACCGCGCCACCGCCCCGCTCGTAGTACTCCAGCCGGATGTCGGCTGGGGTGCCGGCGGTGAGCGGTATCGCCGCGGTCGTGTTCACCGTCGGCGCATGGTCCGTCCAGTTGTCGACCACGGCCGTGCCGTTGATCCACAGGCGCACGCCATCGTCCGAGGTGGTCCGGAAGGTGTACAGCCCGCTGGTCGGAACGATCAGCTTGCCCGTCCAACGCACGGAGAAGTTGTCGGCCGCGATTCCCGAGGCGGGCGCGCCCGTGCCCCAGTCGAAGTCCACCGCTTCATTGCGCAGCACGGTGTAGCTGCCGCTCAATCCGATGTTGTTGAAGTACTGGCCGCTGAGCCCGGTTCCGCCACCCGAAGTGCCGCCCACGGCCGCCGACTCGTCGCCGCCGATTTCGGCCAGGTAGGCCACCAGGTTGCTCATGTCGCCGGGGCTGAGCACCACGCCGCGGTGCGCCGCCACGGCCGCGTCGAGCGTGGCCGCGGAGCCGTCGTGCAGGTAAGGCGACGTCATCCACACATCGCGCAGCGTCGGCACATCCAAGCCAGTGAGGGCGCCGCCGAGACGCTGGCCGCTGGTCGGCTTGATGGTGCCGATGTCGACTTGCCCCACGCTGCCCGAACGGGTGAAGTTCAGGCCGCCGTGGCACGCGGCGCAGTTGTGGTTGGTGAACACCGTCTTGCCCAACGTGGCCGCGCTGCTGAGTGAACCCGCCGCAGGACGCGCAGGGCTCGGCTCGAAGGTCGCCAGCGAGGCCACGTAGGCCGCCAACGCATCCAGATCGGCGCTTTGGCCCGCCTTGGCGTCACCCAGGGGCTGGCTGCGGGTGCCCGCGAAGTAGGCGGCATCGCTCATCAGGCCGGTACCGCCATGCAGGCGGCGGATCTGGCCTTCGAAGTCCTGCAGCTCGTCGAAGTTGGCACTCCAGTGCAAGGGGCCGTGGCCCATCGACGCGCGACCCCGAAGGTTGATGGTGTTGCGCAGGCCTTCGCCGCCGTCGCTCAAGTCCCACACCCGGCCGTCGGCCGCGCCGTCGTGGTGACACGTGGCGCAGCTGATGTAGCGGTCGCGTGACAAGCGGGTGTCCCGTGCGTCGTAGAACAGGCGCTTGCCTTGCAGCACCTGCGCCGCGAGTTTGTCGGCTGCGACGGTCGACACCGTGGCCACCACGGGCAGGCTCAATTGGCCGCGCTCGATCAGCGGCTTCAGGTCGATGACGCTGAGGCTGCGATCCATGAAGTTGCTCACCCACAGGCTCAGGCCGTCGGGTGACAGCGCCAGGCCCTGGGGCGCACGGCCCACATCCACCCGCAGGAGCTGCGATCGGGTGTGGGCATCCAGCAGAGCGACCTCGCGGCTGGTCTCGAGGGCCACGAACAGGTAGACGCCGCGCGAATCGAACACGGCCGCACTGGCCAGCCCCGCGTTGTCGTGGTCGACGCGCGCTGCCAGGTCCTCCGACTGCGAGGCCAGGTCGATGCGCGAGCTGACGGCACGGACGGTGTTCTGGAAGGTCAGCGGCAAGCCATCACGACGGGTGCCGCGCTTGACGTTGTCCTGCTTGCTCGGCACGTAGCCCTGCGTGCCATCCGGCGAGATCGCCAGCGCACCGAGGTAGTTGGGCACGCCGCGGCCTTGTGTCTCGGCATCGACCTTGTCGGAGTGCTGCAGCACGATGGTGCGTTGCACGGTCATCCCCACCGCGTCGACCACCATCACCTGCCCCCCCGTGGCGGCCGTCGGTTGCACCGTGGCCGTTCCTTCGCCTGGCAGCGGCGGCGTCACGAATCGCGAGACGTAGACGCGCGCACCGTCAGCGCTCACCGCCACATGACGGGCATGCTGTCCCACGGCCAGCGACGCCGTCTGCGTCCGGCTGGCGGTGTCGAAACGCAGCAGTTGGCCGCTGGCCTCGAGTGACACGAACGCCTGCGCACCGTTGGGCGACATCGCGATCGCATAGGGCTGCGAGCCGCGTGGCAGATTGACGGTGGCGATCACCGCCAGGCTCGACGGATCGATGACACTCACGCTCGCACTGCGCAGGTTGGCGACCCAGATGCGGCCATCTGCCGCGCGCGCCAAGGTGCGCGGTGCCGTGCCCACGCCGATCTCGGCCAGCTTGGTGCGACTGGTGAGGTTGAAGACGCTGACGCTGTCGTTGTCCGGGTTCACCACCCAGACGCGCGGATCGCCCGCCGACACCGCCTCCGTCAGCACCGGGCCCGATGCGGTAGGCAACGCCGAGGTGGCGGGCAGGTAAACCACCTGCAGAAAGCTCTGACTCTGTTGCGATCCAAAGGCATCGCGCACCGTGACCGTGGCGAAGTAGGTGCCCGCGCGGGTGTAGGTGTGGGTGGCCGCACCGCTGGCCGACCAATCGGTCGCCGGAGATCCATCGCCAAAGTTCCACTGGTACTGGACATCCTTGCCCGTTGCGCTCGCGTTGAAGTCCGCGCTCGATCTGGACTGCACCGGCCCGGTGGGCACGACCGCGCCCAATTGCAGCGGCACGTCGCCCTGGACCTGCCAGGTGATCGTGACCGAGGCGGCGTTGAACCCATCGCTCACGCCGAGCACCACGTTGTAGCTGCCCACTTGGGAGGGCTGGCCGGTGATCCGGCCGGTGGCCGCGTCAATCGACAGGCCGGGCGGCAAGCCCGCCGCGCTGTAGCTCAAAGTGTCGCCATTGGGATCGGTGGCCTGGAGCGCCAAGTCGACCGAAGTGCCGACCGTGTGTGCCTGATTGGCGGGCGTCGACAGCACCGGCACCACCGCCGGATTCGGATCGCTGGCAACCCCCATGAAGAGCAGCTTGGCCACCGATGGCACACCGTTGGCGTCGAACACGAAGAGCTGGTAGTAACCCGGCGGCGCGTCGGCCGCCCGGGTGGGCGCCTGGACACGCAAGCGGTTGCCTTCGGCACGGAACGACATCTCGACGAAACGCTGGTCCATGTTCCAGCCGTGCGTCGTGGAGCCTGTCTTGACCAGGGTGACGCGGCTGATGGCGCTGGCGCTGTCGACGTCGATCGTCAGGGTCTTGCCGATCTGCAGGTAGTCCGGCGTGGCCAGGATGGACGGGCGCGGCGCCTCTTTGCCGTCGGCCGTGAACAGGTAGGGCGGGTAGTAGATTTCAGCGTTGAGGTTGTTCAATGGCCCGGGCGCTCCGCCACCGGCCACCAGCACGGTGGCATCGGGCAGCAGCAGCGCATTCGAGTGATACAGCCGGGCGACGGCGCCTGCCGCACCCACCGTCCACTGGCCCGTCTGCGGGTTCCAGATCTCGGCATTGAGCGCCGCGTTGTTGATGTCGTTCCACACGGGGCTGCCGCCGGTGGCGAGCACGCGGCCATCGGCCAGCAAGGTGGCGGTGGCCAATCGCCGCTGCGAGGCCATCGAGGTGGTGGGCGTCACCGTCGGCGCATTGCCTGTGATGTCGATCACCGCCGCACCGTTGGACGAACCACCGAACTGCAGGATCCGGCCGGGGCGGAACATCGCCGCGCTCGCGTCCGAGCCCCGGTACGCTGCCGCGAACTGACCCGCCATCGTCAAGGTGCCGCTGGTCGTGTCGAGGTAATACATCCGACCGTTGCTGTCGTAGCCGAAGACGCGGCCGTCCGGCGCGACGAAGTTGCGCGGGTACATGTAGTCCAGCGCGCTCGTGTCGGTGTTCAACAACCGGAAGCTGCCGTCGCGGGCGCGGATCTCTGGCCGATCCGTGCCGCCGGATCCGCCTTGGACCAGCACCTCGCCGTTCAGGAGCACCGTCGACGTCGAGTACCAACGCGGGCGGTTCATGTTGATGCCACGCGCGAGCGAGTTGTCGGCGGCGTTCAGCAGGTTGCTGTTGTTGTTGCCGGTGTTGGTGGTGCCGGAGCCAGTCCAGTTGTCGCCACCGGCGATGAAGACGCGGGTCGATCCGGCATCCGGCAGCAGCACTTGCGAACTGCAGAAGATGTCGGTCGCGGTGCCGTTGGGCAAGGTGGTGTGACCACTGTCAACCGGTTGGCTGCTGTCCCAAAGGTCGTAGTTGAAGTAGCCCGTCTGCTGGCCATCCGGCTTGGTGCCATAGGACATCACGCGTCCATCGGGCATCAGCACCGCGTGCACGGCGATCACCGGCCAATTGGCGAGTCGACCGAACATGCCCTTCTGTGCCGCATCGGCCGGGATGGTGATGCCGGGCGGCACCACGTTCATGGCGCGGGCCCGCCGGCTCGCGCTGCTCGTCTTCTGGGCCGGCGTGTTGTCGTCAGCCGCTTCATTGCCGCCGCCCCCGCACGACGCCAACAACACGGTACCGGTCAACACCGAGGCGCACCAGCGCCAGCCGCGCGACGGCGCGCTGAATCGAGTCTTGTTCATTGTTGCCCGCCCCCTCCGGCGGTCCATCCATCTCAACCGGGCGAGATTGTCGGCAGGCGAGTTACAACCAGAGCCCCCTTGTTTCAGGGGGTTGCGCGTGAGCTACTGCACAGATCGGGGCATCGAAGCGTTTCCATCGGGCCACCCCTTGGGCCGCCGGCCCCCATGCATCAGTGGGTGTACAGCTTGTCTGTTGGAACCGCCACGTAGGCCGTGGTGCCCGGCACCTTCCAACGCAGACGCACCTCGGCCGGTCCGTTGTTGTCGAAGTACTCCAGCGTCACCGGCACGCGCTGTCCAGCGGTGAGGGCCAGCTTCTTGGAGGTGTTCACGGTAGAAGTGTGGGCCGTCCAGTTGGACACCAGCTTCACGCCGTTGACCCACAGGCGAACACCGTCGTCCGACACCGTCTGGAAGAAGTAGTTGCCGCTCGCGGGTACCTCGATGACGCCCGTCCAGCGCACCGAGAAAAGATCGGGCTGCACCCCCGGCCCGGGCGCCGCGGTACCCCAGTTGAAATCGACCGCTTCAATGCGGCTGAGCGCGGGCGTACCGCTGAGCTTCTTGTTGTTGAAGTACTGCCCCTGCAGGCCGCTGCCGGGCGCCGGTGCAGCCACTTCGTCGCCGCCGATCTCGCGCAGATAGGCCGCCAGATGGGTGAGATCGGCCCCCGACAACGACACGCCGCGGTGTGCCACGATGGCCTCTTCCAGCGTGGCGGCCGATCCGTCGTGCAGGTAGGGCGCGGTCGCCCAGACATCGCGCAGGGTCGGAACATCGATGCCCGTCAGAGGCCCGCCCAGGCGCTGGCCGCTGGTGGGCTTGAGCGTGCCGATGTCGATCAGGCCCAAGGTGCCAGACAAGGTGAAGGCCGCACCGCCATGGCAGGCGGCGCAGTTCTGCGCCTTGAACACCGTCTTCCCAGCTTCCGCAGCCGGGCTGAGCGCCCCCGCCGAGGGCCGGTTCGGGCTGGCCTCGAACGACGACAGGGAGGCCACATACGCCGCCAGCGCGTCGAGGTCGGCACTGATGCCGGACTTGGCATCACCCAACGGCTCGCTGCGGGTGCCGGCCAGGTAGGCGGTGTCGCTCATCAGGCCCGTGCCGCCGGCCAGGCGACGAATCTGGCCCTCGAAATCCTGCAGTTCGTCGAAGTTGCCGCTCCAGTGCATCAAGCCGTGGCCGGTGGCCGCGCGGCCACGCAAATCGATGGTGTTGCGCAGCCCTTCGCCCGCATCGCGCAGATCCCAGGTGCGGCCATCTGACCCGCCGTCACGGTGGCAACTGGCGCAGCTCATGTAGCCGTCGCGCGCCAATCGGGGGTCACGTGCGTCGTTGAACAGTTGCTTGCCGAGCAGCACCTGAGCGGACAGGGGCTCCTGCGCCACCGTGGACATCGCACCCGAGAGCGGCGGCACAACCAACTGCCCCATCTGGATGAGAGGACGCAGGTCGAACGCGCTGATCGAACGATCCATCTCGTTGCTGACAAACAGCGTGAGGCCATCCGGCGACAACGCAAGACCGCGCGGCGTTCGGCCCACGTTGAGCCGCAGCACCTGTTGGCGTGAGTGCGCATCCAGCACCGCCACTTCTCGGCTGGTCTCCAGGGCCACGAAGAGCAGCACACCGCTCGGGTCGAAGAGGGCAGAGCTGGCGACGCCTGCGTTGTCATGGTCGATGCGCCCGCCCAGGTCTTCTTGCCCAGTCGCCAGAACGACGCGTGAGCTGATGGCCCGCACGGTGTTCTGGAAGTTCAGCGGCAGCCCATCGCGCTGCTGGCCGCGCAGCACGTTGTCCTGCTTGGACGGCACGAATGCCTGGGATCCATCCGGGCTCAGCGCCGCGGCGCCCAGGTAGTTGGGCAGCCCACGGCCCTGGTTCTCGGCATCCACCTTGTCGCTGTGTTGCAGCACGATGGTGCGAACCAGGTTCATCGCCGCGGTGTTGACCACCCACACCTCGGCCCCGGTCGACGCCGTCGGCGATACGACGGCGGTAGATTCACCCGGCAGCGGAGCACTGACGAACCTGGAGACATACAGGCTCAAGCCATCGCCACTGACGGCCAAACCGGTGGGTTGGGGGCCGACCGACATCAGGCCCGTCTGGGCCATGCTGGCCGTGTCCAGCTTCATCACCTGCCCGGTGGCCGACAGGCTGACGTAGGCCTGCTGGCCGGAAGGCGACATGACGATGCCGTGCGGCTGAGAGGCCCGCGGCATCATCACCGTCGCGACCACGGTCAGCGAGGCGGGGTCGATGATGCTGAGGCTGCCGCCACGCTGGTTGGTGACCCAGATGCGGCCATCAGCCGCTCGGGCCAGCGTGCGCGGCTGCGGGCCGACGGCGATCTCGGCCAGCTTGTTTCGGGTGGTCGCGTCGAACACGCTCACGGTACCGCTGTCCGCGTTGGCCACCCACAACCGCGCCGCGCCGCCCTGCGCGCCATCAGCCAGCAGACTGGTCGACTGTGTGGGAAGGGCACCGCTCACCGGCATTTGCACCCGTTGCACCAAGCCCTGGCTGACCTGCCCGCCCGCGCCATCGCGCACCGTGACGGTCACCGTGAACAGGCCGGCGCGGGTGTAGACGTGGCTGGCGTGGCCGTCGGTCGACCAGTCCGTCTCGGCCGTGCCGTCACCGAAGTTCCACTTGTACTGGACCTGGTAGCCGGACGCCGCCGCCGTGACCACCAGCTCGCTGCCCACCATCGTCAGCCCTGGCGCGGCCACAGGCTCCATCTGCAAAGGCACGCTGCCGCTCACCTGCCAGAGGAGGTGGCGCGATGCGGTGTTGTAGCCATCCGAGACGGCCACGGTCACATCAAAGTTGCCGGCCGTCGTTGGGCTGCCGGTGATGCGCCCAGTGTCCGGGTCGATCGTCAGGCCCGTCGGCAAGCCCGCCGCGCTGAAGTGCAGCGTGTCGCCATTCGGGTCGGTCGCACTGAGGGCCAAATTCACCGTCGAGCCGAGGGGGGTCTGCTGGGAGGCGATCTCGGCCAGCAGCGGCGTCACGTCCGGCCGCGCTACCGGGGCCACACCGAGGTTCAGAATCCGCGCCTTCGAAGGCACCCCGGCTGCGTCGAGCACGAACAGCATGTAGTAGCCCGGGGGCACGTCGGCCGCACGCGCGGGCATCTGCGCATACAGGCGGCTGCCCTCCGCACGGAACGGCAGTTCCACGAAGCGCTGATCCATGTTCCAACCATGGGTGACGGAGCCTGTCTTGACCAGCACCACCCGCCCGATGCCCGGTGTGCTTTGCACATCGATGGCGATCGTCTTGCCCACCTGCAAGGAGTCCGGCGCCCCGGTGATCGACGGCCGCTCTGCCCATTGACCATCGGCAGTGAAGAGGTACGGCGGGTGGTAGATCTCGGCGTTGAGATTGGCCACCGGCCCAGGGGCGCCGCCGCCGGCCACCAGCACCGTGGCATCGGGCAACAGCAAGGCGGTGGAGTGATAGAGCCTTGGCACGGCGCCCGAGGCCCCCACCGTCCAGTTGCCGGTCTGGGGATTCCAGATTTCGGCGTTAAGGGCGGCATTGGTGGCGTCGTTCCAGACCGGGCTGCCGCCGGTGGCCAGCACCTGTCCGTCGGCCAGCACGGTGGCGGTGGCCAGCCGCCGTTGGGACGACATGGTGACCATGCCCGAGAGCACGGGCGCACCGCCATTGATGTCGATCACGATCGACTGGTTCGAGAAACCGCCCAGCTGAAGGATGCGACCCGGCCGGAACATCGCCGCCGTCGCATCGGTGCCCATGATCCCGTCACCAATCTGTCCGGCGGCCGTCATGGCGCCTGACGCCGGGTCGATGTAGTACATGCGGCCACCGCTGTCGAAACCGAACAGCCGCCCGTCCGGCGCCACGAAATTGCGCGGGTAGTAGAAGTCGAGCGCGCTCGTGTCGGTGGGGAGCATCCGGTAGCTGCCGTCCACGCCCCGGATTTCGGGGTGATCGGTGCCTCCCCAGCCGCCCTGCAGATAGACCTCGCCATTGAGCAGCACGGTCGAGCTGGCGTACCAGCGAGCCGCGCGGGTGTCGGCGCCGCGGCTCAAGGTGTTGGTGAGCGGATCGAAGATCGAGCTGCGGCTGTTTCCCGTGTTGGTGGTGCTGTCGCCCACCCAGTTGTCGCCGTTGGAGATGACGACCTGCGGCTGGCTGCCATTGCCGTTGAGCGGCACCAGCACCTGGGAGCTGCAGAACAGGTCCGTCGCCGTCATGTTGGGCAGCGTCAGGTGGCCGGCATCCGGGGCCTGGGTGCTGTCCCAGACGTCGTAATTGAAGTAGCCCGTCTGCTGGCCGTCCGGCTTGGTGCCGTAGGTCATCACCCGTCCATCGGGCAGCAATACGGCGTGGATGGCGATCAACGGCCAGTTGTACAAGGGCGAGAATACGCCCTTGTGGGCTGCATCCGCGGGCAGGTTGGCCCGCGGATGCAGTGCGGCTGTCCGTTGCCGATGGCGGTTGGCACTGGCCGGCGGCGCTGAATCGGCCGCCTGCGCGGAGGCGGACTCATCCGCACCCCCGCCACAAGCCACGAGCAGCATCGACGAGGCCAGCACGGCACCCAGGGTGGCCCCTGCAGCGCGCACGAGCGAACGGGGGCCCGTCGTCGGCCCGGACTTGGTTGCCTTGCGGCTCATCGAAACACCCTCCACGGCCCCCTGCAGAGGGCTCGAAGCAAAGGATGTTGACGACGGACGCCCCCCGGGGCCATCCCCAGTACGCGGGGCTCAGGCCCACCGACGCGCCCCAGGAAAGGGCATTGCCGCACGGCCACGAGGGACGATGCGCCGCCGGCCGCCGCACGCCCACCGCCACGGCCACGCCGTCACCCCAACGTTTTGATGACCTCGGAGCCGCTTTTCAGCCCGGCCCGTGGACGACTCACCACACCAGCGAGCCCATTCAAGGCGCGCCCAGCGCGTGCCAGCGGCCGATCAACGCGCGCTCTTCGTCGGTGATCTGGGTGGCATTGTTCAGGGGCATCTGCCGCAGCACCACCGCCTGCTGGTAGATGGCCTGGGCGTGTTGCCGGGTCAACGCCTCGGTGTGCAGCGCCACGTTCTTGTTCTGGACCTCGGCGTTGTGGCACAGCACGCAGCGCTGGTTGATCACCCCTTGAACCTGCTGCAGGCTGACCACCGGCGGTTGCGCGGCCGAGTCGGCGACGGGTTTCGCCGGCCGCAACGCCACCGCCAGCCCGATCAGCAGCAGAACGCCCGATGCCGCTGCATGCCAAGGCCACGGCTGCCCGAGTCGCCGGGCTGAATGCCGAGCCACGAAGGAGTGGCGGATCAGGGCACCGGCGAGCATCAAGGCCAGCAGCACCAGCCAGTTGTGGCGTGCCTGGACGAGCCATCCGTAGTGGTTGGACAGCATCGCCACCAGCACCGGCAGCGTGAAGTAGGTGTTGTGGACGCTGCGCTGCTTGCCTCGCTGGCCGTGGATGGGATCGACCGGCTGCCCGGCCCGCAGTTGCGCCACCACTTTGCGCTGGCCCGGGATGATCCAGAAGAACACGTTGGCGCTCATCGCCGTCGCGATCGCGGCGCCGGTCAGCAAGAAGGCCGCTCGACCCGCGAACCAGTGGCAGGCCAGCCAGGCCGTCACCGCCACCAGCACCACCACCACCGCGCCCACATACACGTCGCCTCGAGGGCCGCGACCCAGCGCACGGCACGCCAGGTCGTACAGCAGCCAAAAGCCGACGAGGAACCCGAGCGCCGTGGCCACCGCCGCACCGGGCGACCAATCGAACACCGCCTTGTCGATCAGAAAGGTGCCTGCCTGGAACAGGTACAGAACGGTGAACAGGGCGAAACCCGTCAACCAGGTGCTGTAACTCTCCCAGTAGAACCAGTGAAGGTGCTGCGGCATCTGCCTCGGGCCGGTGGGGTACTTTTGCGGGTGATAGAAACCACCGCCGTGCACCGCCCACATCTCGCCGGACACACCCTTGGCGCGCGCCTCCTCATCAGATGGCGGCACCAGGCTGGCATCGAGGAAGACGAAATAGAACGAGGAACCCACCCAGGCGATGGCCGTGATCACGTGGGCCCAGCGCAGCAGCAGGTTGAGCCAATCGAGGCCGTAGGCGTCCATCGTCTGCCTCAGGAGCCGCGGTAGGTGGAGTACGACCAGGGGCTCACCAGCAACGGCACGTGGTAGTGCGCTGCAGCGTCGGCCAAGCCGAACTCGATCACCACATCCCCCAGGAACGGCGGCTCGGGCAACGCCACGCCCGCCCCGCGAAAGTAATCGGCCACGGCAAACACCAGGCGGTATCGGCCTGCCTGCAAGGCGGCGGCACTCAGCAGCGGGCCATCGGCGCGCCCGTCGGCGTTCAGCACCAGCTCGCGCAGCGGCGCCGAGTCACCCTGACGCCACAAGGCCACGGCCATCCCGGCGGCGGGCCGACCGTGCATGGTGTCGAGCACGTGGGTGGTGAGCTGGCCCATGGCGCAGAAGGATGGTGGAGATGGAGGCAAAGTGTATACACTTCTGAATACACCGCAAACCTGCACGACGAGCCCACGCCTGTCCACGCGATCTCTCCGCCATGGCCCCGCGCAGCCCCAGCTTGAAGCACATCCGCCCGGCCCGGGCGCCAGCATCCAAGCGGACAGGCGGAACCGAGGCCGATGCCCAGACCAGCACCCACCGCATCGTCGATTCGATCAACGCCGCCATCGTCGAGCGGCGCTTGATGCCCGGCACCAAACTGGCGGAACAGCGCATCGCCGACATCTTCAAGGTCTCTCGCACCGTCGTCCGCCAGGCGCTGAACCAGCTGTCACGCGATCGGCTCATCGTGCTGCAGCCCGGGCGCGGCGCCTTCGTGCGCCAACCCAGCATCGAAGAAGCGCGTCAGGTGTTCGAAGCACGGGTCTTGGTCGAGGCGGGCCTGGTGAGGCAGCTGTGCGCGCAGATCGACGAACCCCAACTCGACCGGCTGCGAGACCACCTCTCGGCCGAGGCCGAAGCGATCGCCCGAACCGATGTGCCGGGTCGCACCCGCCTGCTTGCCGACTTTCACGTGCTGCTGGCACAACTGCTGGGGAACGAGGTGCTGGCCGAAGTGATGAACGACCTGCTGTCCAGGTCGTCGCTGGTGTCGCTGATGATGCAGTCGTCGCACTCGGCCGAGGCCTCGCATGCCGAGCATGTCGCCATCGTCGACGCCCTCACCCGCCGCGATGCCCGGTCAGCCGTTCGCCTGATGGGTGGGCACCTGGGCAATGTCGAGCGCAACCTGCGGCTGCATCCGCGCACCGGCGACCTGGCCGATGTGCTGCAGCCCCCCTCAGCCACCTCCTGACACCTCAGCCAGCGAGCACTCCGGCGCATGAACACACGCTATCCACGCGATCTCCGCGGCCACGGCCGTCATCCTCCCGATCCCCGCTGGCCAGGCCAGGCGCGAGTGGCCTTGCAGTTCGTGCTGAACTACGAAGAGGGCGGCGAGAACTCCGTGCTGCATGGCGATGCCGGCAGTGAGCAGTTCCTGTCGGAGATGTTCAATCCGGCCAGCTATCCCGCGCGGCATCTGAGCATGGAAGGCATCTACGAGTACGGCTCGCGGGTCGGTGTATGGCGCTTGTTGCGCGAGTTCGAGCGCCGCCAACTGCCGTTGACGGTGTTCGGCGTGTCGATGGCGCTGGAGCGCTGCCCGGAGGTGACCGCCGCTTTCGTCGAACTCGGCCACGAGATCGCCTGCCACGGCTGGCGATGGATCCACTACCAGGGCGTCGACGAGCCGACCGAACGAGAGCACCTGCAGCGCGCCGTCTCGATCATCCGGCAGCTCACCGGGCAGGCCCCGGCGGGTTGGTACACCGGGCGCGACAGCCCGAACACCCGACGGCTCGTCGTCGACCATGGCGGCTTCGAGTACGACAGCGACTACTACGGCGACGACCTGCCGTTCTGGCTGCAGGTGCGCACGACCGCGGGCCAGCTCACACCACACCTGGTGGTGCCCTACACCCTGGACTGCAACGACATGCGCTTCGCGTTGCCCCAGGGTTTCAGCCACGGCGACGAGTTTTTCCACTACCTGCGAGACAGCTTCGATGTGCTGTATGCCGAAGGTGCCGAGCGCCCGTCGATGATGAGCATTGGCATGCATTGCCGGCTGCTCGGCCGGCCCGGGCGCCTGCGCGCCTTGCAGCGCTTTCTCGATCATGTGCAGGCGCACGACCACGTCTGGGTGGCGCGCCGGGTCGACATCGCCCGGCACTGGAAGGCCACGCATCCTTTCGATGCCGCGACGGCTTTCGTCTGGGAATAGACCTCGATGGACACCACATGCTGAGCCTGGACGCCCTCCATGCCGCGCCGACGGCCACCGAATTCGCCGCCTTGCTCGACGGCATCTACGAGCATTCGCCGTGGATCGCCGAAGCCGCCTGGGCGCGACGCCCCTTCGCCAGCCTGGCGGCGCTGAAGCATGCCCTCGCCGGCGTGGTGCGTGCGGCGCCCCCCGAGGCCCAGCGCGGCCTCATCTGCGCGCACCCCGAGCTCGCGGGCAAGGCCATGGTGCGGCGTGAGCTGACGACCGAATCCACTGGGGAACAGCGCAGCGCCGGGCTCACCGATTGCAGCCCCGAAGAGTTCGACACCTTGCAGCGCTTGAACGCGGCCTACAACGCGAAGTTCGGCTTTCCGTTCATCCTGGCGGTGCGTGGGCCGCGCAGTGTGGGGCTGACGAGGCAGGAGATCATCGACACGTTCACGCGCCGGCTGGGCCACTCTCCGGCGGCCGAGCAAGCAGAGTGCTTGCGCCAGATTCACCGCATTGCCGAGATCCGCCTGAACGATCGCTTCGGTGCCGTGCCGCTGCAGGGGCGCCAGGCCTGGGATTGCGCCGAACTGCTGGCACGCCACACCGAAGCCGCGGATGCCCACACACTGACCGTCACCTACCTCACGGCCGCACACCGGGCATGCCAGCGTCAATTGCAGCAATGGATGCAGGAATGCGGCTTCGACGAGGTGCGCATCGACGCCGTCGGCAATGTGGTGGGCCTCTACCACGGCACCGATCGTGATGCGCCGCGCCTGCTGACAGGCTCGCATTACGACACGGTTCGCCACGCCGGCCGCTACGACGGGCGCCTGGGCATCTTCGTGCCGATGATCGCGGTGCGAGAACTGCACCAGGCGGGCAGGCGGCTCCCGCACGGCATCGAAGTGGTGGGCTTCGCCGAGGAAGAAGGCCAGCGCTTTGCCGCCACCTTTCTCGGCTCCAGCGCCCTGACGGGCCATTTCGACCCCGCATGGCTCGATCAGGTGGACGCCGACGGCGTGTCGATGCGCGAGGCCATGCGCGAAGCCGGGCTGCCCGCCACGATGGAGGCGATCGCCTCCGAACGGCGCGACCCTGCACAGTACCTGGGGTTCGTCGAGGTGCACATTGAGCAGGGGCCCGTGCTGAACGAGCTGGACCTGCCGCTGGGCGTGGTCACCTCCATCAACGGGAGCCGCCGCTACCTGGGTGAGGTGGTGGGCACCGCCAGCCACGCCGGCACCACCCCCATGGACCGACGGCACGACGCTGCATTGGCGGTGGCCGAGCTCGCGTTGGTGGTCGAGCGCGCGGCCCGGCGTGAGCCCGACCGTGTGGGCACCGTCGGGATGGTCAACGTACCGGGCGGCTCGATCAACGTGGTGCCCGGAAGGTGCCAGTTCAGCCTCGACCTGCGCGCGCCCTCCGACACGGCCCGCGACGCCTTGGCCGACGAGGTGACCGGCGCCTTGGACCGCATCGCCACGGCCCGTGGCCTGCAGTACCGGCTGACCCCCACCCTGTGCGCCAGCGCGGCCCCGAGTGCGGCCGCGTGGCAAGCGCGGTGGGAAGACGCGGTGCGCCAGCTCGGCCTGCCGGTCCACCGTTTGCCCAGTGGTGCCGGGCACGACGCGATGCAGTTGCACCGGCTGATCCCGCAAGCGATGTTGTTCGTTCGGGGCGGCAACGCCGGCATCAGCCACAACCCGCTGGAGACCGTCACCGACGACGACGCGCAACTGGCCGTCGATGCATTCCGCCACCTTCTGGAGAATCTCGCATGAGCCGCATCGACGACACCCTCGACCGCTGGATCGACGACCATTTCGACGAGCAGGTGCGCTTCCTGCAGGCCCTGGTGCGGGTGCCGACCGACACCCCACCCGGCGACAACGCGCCACACGCGCTGCGCACCGCGGCGCTGCTGGCCGAAATGGGCCTGACCGCCGAATCGCACCCGGTGCCCGCCGCCGAGGTGCAGGCACAGGGCATGGTCTCGATCACCAACCTCATCGTTCGGCAGCGCTTCGGTGCCGCCGACGAGGGCGGCCCGACGATTGCGCTGAACGCACACGGCGATGTCGTGCCGCCCGGCGATGGCTGGACGCATGACCCCTATGGCGGCGAGATCGACCGCGGTCGCCTGTACGGCCGCGCGGCCGCCGTCAGCAAGAGCGACTTCGCCACCTACACCTTTGCCTTGCGCGCGCTGGCAGCAAGCGGTGCGCCGCTGCAGGGTGCCGTCGAGCTCCACTTGACCTACGACGAGGAGTTTGGCGGCGAGCTGGGCCCTGGCTGGCTGCTGCGACATAGCCTCACCCGCCCCGACGCGCTCATCGCCGCAGGCTTCAGCTACCAGGTGGTCACGGCCCACAACGGCTGCCTGCAGATGGAGGTGACCCTGCATGGGCTGGCCTCGCACGCGGCCTACCCGGATACCGGGGTGGATGCGCTTCAGGCCGCCAACCGGCTGTTGACGGCGCTGTACGCCCACAACGCCGTGCTGCGCGAACGCCGCTCCAGCGTGCCGGGCATCACCCACCCGTACCTCAACGTGGGCCGCATCGAAGGCGGCAGCAACACCAACGTGGTGCCGGGCAAGGTGGTGCTCAAGCTCGACCGACGGATGATTCCGGAGGAAGACAGCGCCGAGGTCGAGGCCGAGCTGCGCCGTCTCATTGCCGACGCGGTGGCGCTCAGCCCGGGCGTGCGGGTTGAGCTTCGGCGGCTGCTGCTGGCGCAGTCCTTGAAACCACTGCCCGGCCACGAGAAGCTGGCGGCGACCGTCCAGCAACACGCCCAGGCCATCTTTGGCGAACCGATCCCTTGTTGCGGCACCCCTCTGTACACCGATGTTCGGCTGTACGGCGCCGCCGGCGTGCCCGCCGTGATCTACGGGGCCGGTCCACGCTCCGTGTTGGAAAGCAATGCCAAACGGGCCGACGAACACCTGCTGCTCGAAGACCTTCGCCGGGCCACGCAAGTGGTGGCTCGCACACTGGCTGAGCTGCTGACGCCGGCCGGCTGAGCCTGCCCCACGACCGGGCCGCGGCGTGACGGCTGCCACAGGCCCGCTCGCCGTCAGAAACACCAGCGCCACATCCGGCCGCCATGCGCCGGTGACAATCGACGCGCGCCTTCGCCTGGCTGTACCCTCACGACGTCGACGACGACCTTGCGCCCATGAGCCTTGCCCCACCGTCCGGTGCCTCCGACGCCCGCGATCCCTCGTCTGCTTCTGCTGAGCAGGCCACGCTGCTGCGGCGCTACCTGGACCAGTGCCAGTCCGACGCCGCCGCCCTGCTGACACAGGTCTGCCGCGAGGCCAGCAGCGAGACCGGCGGCAAAGCCAACCAGCTCTGGCTGACACCGGCGCAGCGCCAGGCCCGTCAAGAGCTGCCGCGCCTGGCCCCGGCCTGGATGGCCCACCTGAGCCGGCCCGTGACGCCCCAGGCCCCGCCGGCCACCGCGCCCATGCCTTTCCTCGCCAGCGGCTTCAACGTGCCCAGCGGCTTGAGCCTGATGTCGGATGACGATGTCGACGAGGACATCGAGTCCACCCGCGTCGTACAGGCCATCGAAGGTGCCGCCGAATGGTCGCTGCGCGACCTGCGCAGCCGGCTGGCCAGCGGTTCGACCTCGGGCCCGCCGCAGGACGATGCGTTCCCGTTGGGGCCGGAGAAGGTGGTGGGGGCGCTGTGCGCGACCTTGCACGAAGCCGGCCTGGACGGCCCGATGCGGCTGGCCGCCCTGCGCTCGGTGGCCGAGCCGCTGGCCCGCGGGCTGGCCGATCTGTACCAGCAGCATGCCGCACTGCTGGGTGAGTGGGGCCTGCAGCCCGCACGCTTCACCATCCGCCGCGAGCCGGCCGCACGCGCTGCCGCTGGTTCGGCGGGCCGCGAGGTCGCGGCCTCTCGTGCGGCAGACGCGGTTGGCGTGGCCACCAACCAGATCCCGGCCCTGCTGGCCCAGGTGGCGGGCGAAGCCGGCCTCAGCAGCGGCATGCAGGCGCTGATGAACCGCTTGGCCGTGCCAGTGGCCCGCAGCGTGGCCGAAGACCAGCGACTGCTCGATTCGGTCGACAACCCGTTGTGGCGCCTGATCGACCGCCTGGCCTCACTCGGCCAACTGGACACCCAAGCCACCCCAGGCAGCCTGCAGTTGCCCCTGCACCTGCGGCTCGAGCCGATCATCGCCCGCCTCGAAGCGGCCGTGCAGCCGATGCCGGTGGAGCGATATTCACAGGCCCTGGCCGAAGCCGAAGCCGAGGCCCACCAGGTGGCCGATGTGCATGGGCACACGGGGGCGACCACGGCCACATCGACTGTCGCTCCCACCACACCACTGAAGCTCAGCACATCGACGGCCCCGCTGCACGCCTCGCCCACCGCGGCCGCCGTCGCGGCGGAGCGCCAACGCCTCGCGCTCGAGCCCATGATGCGGGCGCAGATGGCGGCCCGGCTGCGCGATGACCCGGTGCTGCCGGAGGTGCGTCAGTTCCTGCTCGGGCCGTGGTTGCAGGTGCTGGTCAAGGCGATGGCCGAGCAAGGCGAAGAGGCCCCCTTGACCCAGCGCGTGCTGGGCGCGGTCGAGTCCTTCATCAACGGCGGCAGCTACCGGCGACGCGCGCCGCTGGGCCGCGCCGAAATGGATTGCCTGCGGATGGAGGCCGAAGACGGGCTGCTGCAGGTGGCCCAGATGCCGGGCGACCGGGTGCAGCAGCATGTGCTGGATTTGCGCCGGTCGCTGGCCACCTGGCCACGGCCGGTGCCGGATACCGAGATCAGCGCCCTGCTGGACGAGCCGGAAGAAACACCGGCCATCGACGAACAGGCCGACTGGCCCAGCCACCACGAGCTCGCCACCGTGCCGATCGCCCTGGACGCCCACAATCCGGACGAGCGCTCGATGCGCGACTGCGAGTCCTGGCTGGATGGTTTGGCCACCGGCGACATCTGCCGCATCCAGCGCCAGGGCCAGTGGGCCACCCTGCGCCTGAATTGGCGCAACGACAACGGCACCTACTTCGCTTTCGGCAACTCCACGGGTCTGGCCTTCTGCACCAGCCGGCGGGTGCTGGGCCGGATGCGGCTCGAAGGGTTGGCCACGACGATGGCGCGCGGGCAGTGGCTGCGGCAGGCGGTCGACACCCTGCCGATGGCGCTGGAATGAGCGCCACCCGACAGCCCGCCCCCACCGATACCGCGTCCGACGCCCCCGCCGTGCCGGGCCGGGGTTGGCGCGGACGGCTCGCGATCGACTACCGCCGCGACGGCGAACGCACCATCTCGCACGACGTGCATGAAGGCCCGTTGCGGGTGCTGCAGCGCCTGTATCCCGAAGGCCCTGGCATCTGCCACCACGTGATGGTGCACCCGCCCGGCGGGCTGGTCGGCGGCGACGAGTTGCAGATCGACCTGTCGCTGGCCTCCGGCAGCCACGCCGTGATGACCACCCCCGGCGCCGCCCGCTTCTACCGAAGCGCCGGAGCCCCCGCCACCCAACGCGTGTCGCTGCGGCTGGACGAAGGTGCCCGCCTGGAATGGCTGCCGCTGGAAACCATCGCCTACCGCGGCTGCCTGGCCCACAACCACCTGCAGATGAGCCTGGCGCCCGGCGCCCAGATGATCGGGTGGGACATGCTGGCCCTCGGCCTGCCTGCGGCGGACCAACGTTTTGACAGCGGCGCGATCGAGCAGCGCGTCGAATGGCCCGGTGTCTGGCTGGAGAGAGGCCGGATCGCGGCCGACGACCACGCCTTGATGCGCTCGCCGCTCGGCTTGGCCGGGCAGAGCGTGATCGGCACCTTGTGGTGGGCCAGCGGCACGGCCTTGACCAGCGCCGACCGCGAAGCGTGGCTCGACGCCGCTCGGCAATGCTTCGCCGACCACCCCACGCTCGCAGCCCGAGCTGGCGTCAGCGCCATCGATGGCCGTCTTGTCGTCGCCCGGGTGCTGGCGGACCGGGTCGAACCGGTGTTCGGGTTGTGGCGACAGGTGCGCGACCGCTGGCGCGAGCTGGGCTGGAAGCTGGCCCCCGAGCCGCCACGGATCTGGCGGACTTGAACGCGAATTGAACACCGGGTGAACGCCTGGTGAACGCCCGCCAGCGACCGGTCTGGCGCCCCGGGTGCCACTGGCCCCATATGGTCTCTAATTGGTATTAATACCAAGGCCGCTAGGGCATCGCCCATCTACGAAATCTCACTAAGCTCAATTAGGCTCGCGTCGTTGACCAGCGGATGGTCTGGTACTATACTGGTATCAGACCAATTCACTGAATCTGCTCCCATCAGCAGGAATTCACCCGTGACCCTGAGCTTTCTCATCGGCGTGGACGGCGGCGGCACCGGCACGCGCGCCCGTTTGTGCGACACCCGCGGACAGGTGCTCGGCCAAGGCAATGCCGGGCCGTCCAGCCTGTCGCACGGGGTGCCTGGTGCCTGGCTGCAGATCTTGCAGGCGGTCGAACGGGCCTTCGCCGCCGCGGCCCTGCCCACGCCCCGCTGGCAAGACTGCGCGCTCGGCGCCGGGCTGGCGGGCGTCAATGCCCCCGAGCAGGCGGCCGCCTTTCGGGCCGCAAACCCTGGCTTTTCGACCCTGGTGGTCGACACCGACAGCTTCACCGCCCTGGTGGGCGCCCATGCCGGTGAACCCGGCCTGGTCCTGATTGCAGGCACCGGCAGCGTCGCCGAAGTGTGGCGGCCCGACGGCACGCGGCGCATCGCCGGCGGCTGGGGTTTCCCGATCGGCGACGAAGGCGGTGGCGCCTGGCTCGGCCTCGAGGCCGTCCGCCTCGCCCAGCAGACGATCGATGGCCGGGCCACCCCCGGCCCGCTCTCCGAAGCGGTGTGCCGCGCCACCGGCCACGACGCCGACAGCATGCTCAACTGGTGTGCGCGCGCCAACCAGACCGCCTACGCAGGCCTCGCCCCGCTGGTCTTCGACCATGCCGAAACCGATGCGCAAGCCGCCGCGCTGCTCGACGCCTCGGTGCTCGCACTCGACGCGCTGGTGCATGCGCTCGATCCCCAGGAAAAGCTGCCGGTGGTCTGCAGCGGCAGCGTGGCCAAGCGGCTTCAAAACCGATTGCCCAGCGTTCTGCGACAACGCTGTCGTGAACCCCGCGGGGACGCCGCCGACGGGGCGCTCCACCTGCTGCGTCTGAAGCTGGCGGAGGCCCCATGATCAACGGCTTGCCCTTCGAGCTCAAACCGGACGAACGGACCACCGTCCCGCTGTATGTGCAGCTGTCGCAGAAGATCGCGCAGGCCATCCGTGCCGGTCGCTACCAGGCCGACGAAGCCCTGCCCTCCGAGCGCATGCTGAGCGAATCGCTGGGCCTGTCGCGCGTGACCGCGCGCAAGGCGATCGATCAACTCGTGGGCCAGGGCCTGGTGGTGCGCAAACGCGGCTCGGGCAACTACATCGCGCCGAAGCTGGAGCAACCCTTGACGCGGCTGACGAGCTTCTCCGAAGAACTGCAGCAGCGGGGCTTCCGCCCTTCGTCGCGCTGGCTCAAGCGGGCGCTGACGGCCGTCTCTCCCGACGAGCAGTTGACGCTGGGCTTGTCGACCGGCGCACGCGTGGCCCGGCTGGAGCGACTTCGCCTGGCCGATGACGTGGTCATGGCCTACGAGGTGAGCGTGCTGCCGGAGCAGATCCTGCCCGACCCTGGTGCCGTGGAAGCGTCGCTCTACGCCCACCTTGAACACACTGGCAAAGCGCCGGTGCGCGCCCTGCAGCACCTGCGTGCCCTCAATGCCGATGCCACGCTCGCGCAGCGCCTGAATGTGCCGACCGGCCAGGCCGTGCTGCACATCAGCCGCGTGGGCTACCTCGAGACCGGCCAGCCCGTGGAGTTGACGCAGTCCTACTGCCGCAGCGAGTACTACGGGTTCGTCGCCGAAATGCGCCGGGAACCATGAGCCCCCGAGCTCCCGCCGGTCGCAGCGCCCCGCACGGGCGCTGGCAGCGGACCGACGGAGCCTTACGCCATGCGAACGGCTGGGAGCGTGGCCGCGCCTTCGGAGCGCCACCAACAGGAATGAGATGAGACATTCGATTCAAGGCGCGATCCTCACGCCCTCGGGCTGGCGGCTCGGTGAGTTGCAGCACGAGCACGGCCGCATCGCCGCCATCAACGCAGAGCCGGTCGACGAGGCCACCGCGCGGGCCAGCGGCGCACCGATCGTGCTGCCGGGCTTCATCGACCTGCACGTGCATGGCGGCGGTGGCCACGACACGATGGACGCTGGCGAAGCGGTGAAGCACATCGCCCGCACCCATGCGCGGCACGGCACCACCTCGATGCTGGCCACGACGATGACCGCTCCCGCCGAAGACATCCTTCGCGCCTTCGAGGCCATGGGCGCGGTGTGCCGCGAGCGGCCCTCGCAGGCAACGCGGGTGCTCGGCGTGCACCTGGAAGGGCCGTACATCAACCCGGGCAAGCTGGGCGCCCAGCCAGACTACGCCCGCGAAGCTTCGCTGGACGAAGTGCGCGCGCTGCATGCGCTGGCACCCATCCGCCTGATCACCGTCGCCCCCGAGCTCAAAGGCCACATCGAACTGATCGCCCAGCTGGTGCGTGAGGGCTTCCGCGTGCAACTGGGCCACAGCGCGGGCTGCTACGAAGACGGCGTGGCCGCGCTGAAGGCCGGGGCGGGTGGCTTCACCCACCTCTTCAATGCGATGACCGGCCTGCACCATCGCGACCCCGGCATGACGGGCGCTGCGCTGGCGCACGCCGAATACGCCGAGGTGATCCCCGATCTGCTGCACGTGCACCCGGGCGCCTTGAAGGTCGCGCTGCGATCGATCCCGAAGCTGTACGGCGTCACCGATTCGACCGCTGCCACCGGCATGCCCGATGGCGAGTACCACCTGGGCCGCCACAAGGTCTTCAAGTGCCTGGGCGGCGTGCGGCTGGATGACGGCACGCTCGCCGGCAGCGCGCTCACCATGGACCAGGCCCTGCGCAATTTCGTCAGCCTCGGCCTGTCGGTGGCCGAAGCCTCGGCGCGCACGGCCACCCACGCGGCCGACTACCTCGGCCTGGCCGGGCACGGCCGCCTCACCGTCGGCGCCGCCGCCGACATCGTTGTGTTCGACCCCGCGCTGCAATTGCAACGCGTCGTCATCGAAGGAGAGACCATTGACCACCCGGATGCTTGAGGAAAGCCGCGAGGCCCCCCAGGCCGTCGCTCGCCAGCTGGAAGCCGACGCCGACGCCTATGCCGCTTTGACGCAGGGCCTGCGCGACACCCCGCCGCAAAGCGTGCTGACCGTGGCCCGCGGCAGCTCGGACCACGCGGCCCACTACATGGCCTATCTGGTGATGGCGCGGCTGGGCCGGCTGGTGACCTCGTTGCCGATGTCGGTGGTGACGCTGTACCAATCGCAGATGCGCTGCGAAGGCCTGGTGTCGTTGGCCTTTTCGCAGTCGGGCCAAAGCCCCGACCTGGTCTCGCCGACCCGTTTCTTCCGCAGCGGCGGCGCCCGCACGGTCGCGATCGTCAACCAACCCGACTCTCCGCTGGCCGAAGCGGCGCAGTGGGTGCTGCCATTGCACGCCGGCCCCGAGCGCAGCGTGGCAGCGACCAAGAGCTACATCGCGCAGCTGGTCGCGGGTGCCCGCATCGTGGCCGGCTGGCGTGAAGACCAGGCCCTGCTCGCGGCGCTGCATCAGCTGCCGCTGTCATTGGCCCAGGCGCTCGATTGCGACTGGACGAGCGGCGTCGAAGCCCTGCGCGGCGCCAATCGCCTGTTCGTGATCGGCCGCGGCACGGGCCTCGCGATCGCGATGGAAGCCGCGTTGAAGTTCAAGGAGACCTGCAACATCCAGGCCGAGGCCTTCTCGGGCGCCGAGGTCAAGCATGGCCCGATGGCGCTGGTCGAAGAGGGCTACCCGCTGCTGGTGTTCGCACCCCGCGGCCCCGCCCAGGCTGGCCTGATCGCGCTGGCGGCCGAGATGCGCGAGCGCGGTGCGCGGGTGCTGCTGGCCGCGCCGCTGGGCACGCCGGGCGCCGAGCTGCCGCTCGCCCAGACCGCCCATGAAGACCTGGACCCGATCGCCGCCGTGCAGAGCTTCTACCCCATGGTCGAGGCCCTGGCGCGCGCCCGCGGGCTCGATCCCGATCAGCCGCGGCACCTCGCCAAGGTCACGAAGACACACTGAGGCGGCCCATGGACAAGACCTCGTTCCACGATCAGGCCGCCGTCGCCGGACTGGGCACGCAGCTGCCCGCTTCTCAACAGGCGGGGGGCTGACATGCAAACGCTTCAGCCCGGCCACCTGGTCATGGTGGACATCGAAGGCAAGACGCTGTCGGCCGAGACCGCGGCCTTCTTGCGCGAGCACCACATCCGCGCCGTCTGCCTGTTTCGCAAGAACCTCGGCACCGAGGACGAAGTGCGCCGATTGGTGTCGGACCTGCGCGAGGTGCTGGGCCCGCAGGCCCTGATCGGCATCGACCAGGAGGGCGGATCGGTCGCACGCGCCACTTTCTTGCCGCAGGCACCCGCCGCGATGGCGCTGGGCGCCATCGAGAACACAGCGGAAGCCGAGATGGCGGCCCGGGAGATCGGCGCGGCCGTGGCGCGTGGCCTGCGCGGGCTGGGCATCAACTGGAACTTCGCGCCGGTGCTGGACGTGAACAACAACCCGGCCAACCCGGTGATCGCCGAGCGCAGCTTCGGCGCCGACCCGCACCGCGTCGCTCGCCTGGCGGGCGCCTGGATGGCCGGCTCGCTGGCCGAAGGCGTGGCCTGCTGCGTGAAGCACTTTCCCGGCCATGGCGACACGCACGTCGATTCGCACCACGCCTTGCCCACCGTGGACAAGAGCCTCGATGAGCTCGAAGCGCTGGAGCTGATCCCCTTCCGGGCCTTGAAGGACGACGCGCCGGCGTTGATGACCGCCCACATCGTCTACCCGCAGCTGGACACCGAGCACCCGGCCACCTTGTCGCGCCGCGTGCTCACCGGGCTGCTTCGCGAGGCCATCGGCTACCGCGGCGTGGTGATCAGCGATGCGCTGATGATGAAGGCCATCTACGACCGCTACGGCCACGCCCGTGGCGCGGTGATGACCCTGGCAGCAGGGGCCGACATGGCGCTGGCACAAGGCACGCTGGCGGATCAGCGTGCCGCCATCGAGGCCGTGGGCGCGGCGATCCATGATGGCCGCCTGGACCCGGCGGCGATGCAAGCGTCGCGGCTGCGGCTGGACAGCCTGGCCCGCCGATTCCCGGCCGGTGCCGTGGCCTATCCCGCAGACCGGCGAGCCGATGACGATGTGGTGATGCACGCAGCCTGGGCCCGAGGCCTGTGCGCGCTGGGCGGCGCCACGCCGCCGGGGCGGGACACGCCGTTGCGCGTGCTGACCCAGGCCCGTGTCGACACCGACGGCGTCAGCGAAGCCGGCCTGGCCGCTGAAGAGGTTGAGGCGCTGTTCGCCGGCCACCGCGACATCGAGCTGCTGTGCGTGCCCGATCTGCCTCAGTTCGACCCCAGCACCCTGCCTCGCGACGGCCGCCGAACCGTGCTGGTCTCGAACCACCGCCGGCGCTACGGCGCCGCGATGGCCGGCTGGCGGCCCGATTTGCACCTGTCGCTGTGGAATCCCTTCCAGGTCGCCGACATTGCCGCACCGGCCGTGGTGACCTGGGGCTATGCCGATGGCGCCCTCGCCGCCTTGCGGGCGTGGCTCGAAGGCCAGGCCGGCGCCACCGGCGTCGCCCCCGTGCCCTTGGCGCCGCACGCCTGACGCTGCGCCCGCCCTCCTCGCTGTACCCCCGGAGTTCGAACGTGACCACCGACACCGCCGCCACCGCAGCCCCGAAGCGCTCGCCCATCACCTGGGTGCCCAGCCTGTACTTCGTGCAGGGCCTGCAATTCTTCGTGGTGATGCTGATCGCCGGCCTGATGTTCAAGAACATGGGCGAGCCGAACGACCGCATCGCGCGATGGACGGGCATCCTCGGCCTGGCCTGGGCGTTCAAGCCCTTGTGGAGCCCGTTCCTCGAACTGGCGCGCAGCAAGAAGATGATCGTGGTGGTGATGCAGTTCACCGGCGCTGTCGGCCTCGCGCTGATGGCGCTGGCGATGCAGATGCCGTTCTACTTCGCGGCCTGCATCGGGGTACTGTTCCTGTTGGCCTATGCCTCGGCGACGCACGACATCGCCTGCGACGGCCTCTACATGGCCAGCCTCAGCCCGAAGCTGCAAGCCGCCTATGCCGGGTGGCAAGGCGCTTTCTTCAACGCGTCGAAGTTCCTCACGCTGGGCGGCCTTCTGGTGTTGGCGGGTCACCTCGAGAAGACCATCGGCGTCGCCCCGGCCTGGTCGGCGATCTTCGGCCTGCTGGCCGTCACGCTCGGCCTGCTGGCGGCCTACAACGCCTGGGCCCTGCCCGGCGCACTGAACGTGGGCCATGCCGATCTTTCTGCCAGCAGTGTGGTGAAGACGCTCGGCGAGGTGATCGCCGACTTCCTGCAAAAGCCCGGCATCTGGCTGGCGATCGTCTTCATCGTGCTGTTCCGGTTCGCCGAAGGCCAGGTACAGACGATCGGCCCGCTGTTCCTCATCGAACCCCGAGAGAAGGGCGGGCTCGGCCTCACCACCGAACAGGTGGGCGTGGTGTACGGCAGCGCCGGCACCCTGGCCTTCCTGGTGGGCAGCGTGCTGGGGGGCTACTTCACCGCCTGGCTCGGCCTCAAGCGCGCCATGCCGGTGCTGATCATCGCGATGGCGGTGCCGAACATGACCTTCTACGCCCTGGCCGTGCTGCACCCGAGCGACCTGTCGTTCATCGGCGCGCTGGTGAGCCTGGAGATGTTCGGCTATGGCTTCGGCTTCGTCGGCATGATCCTGTACCTGATGCAGGCGGTGGCACCCGGCAAGTACCAGACCGCCCACTATGCGCTGGGCACCGGCGTGATGCAGCTGGGCTTCATCTTCTCGAAGACGATCAGCGGCGACATCCAGGTCGCCATGGGCTACGAGCGCTTCTTCCTCTGGACGATCCTGTGCGGCGTGCCGGCGCTGGTGCTGATGTTCTTCGTGCGGCTGCCGGGCCGCGACGCCGCGGCATCGGCTGCCACCGGCTCACCCGAGACCGCGGAAGCAGCGGCATGAAGCCGCGCCACGCCGCGGCCCTGGCCGGCCTGGCGCTGTACAGCGTCGGCCTCATCGTGGCGCTGCTGCTGAGCGCCGGCAACGCACTGGCCGAGCAGGCGAGCAAGGCCGATGCCCCGGCTGGACAAGCGCCCCCGGCCGTGCCGCAGCGCTTTTTCGACGACTTCAGCTACGACAGCGCCGAGCAATTGGCCCGCCTCGGCGGTTGGGCCTTGCGCCACGGCCCCGGCTACCCCGGTGTGGAAGGCGCCGCCTGGCGTGCCGATGCGATCGGCCTGGTGGACGACGAGGCCGCCGCCGGCAACCGGCTGCTGCGCCTGACGGCACGCACCGATGGCACCGGCGCCGGCACGGTGCAAGCGCAGCTTTGTCACGCCCGCAAGTACCTCGCCGGCACCTACGCGGCCCGGGTGCGGTTTTCCGACCAGCCCATCTCCGGCGTGGACGGCGATCCGGTCATCCAGACTTTCTACGCGGTGAGCCCGCTGCGTTTCGACTACGACCCCGAGTTCAGCGAAATGGACTGGGAGTACCTGGCCAACGGCGGTTGGGGCAGCGACAAGAGCCGGCTCTACGGCATCACCTGGCAGACGGTGCGGCTCGAACCTTGGCATGCCTTCAACCAGCCGCACGAGGAATTCGGTGCGCTGGGCCATCAGTGGCACACGCTGGTCATGCAGGTGCTGCCGCCGCCCATCGGACGGACGCGGTGGTTCCTCGACGGGCTGCAGATCTCGGAGCACAGCGGCCGCAACCACCCGGTGGTGCCGATGGCGATCAGCTTCAACCTGTGGTTTTCGCCGGGCGGCCTCTTGCCCGCCAGCGCCGAGCCGCGCGTGTACCAGCAGGACGCGGACTGGGTCTTCCACGCCCGCAACGAGGTGCTCTCGCCCGCCGAGGTCGACAACGCGGTGGCCGCCTGGCGGCGCAGCGGCACCCAGCGGCAGGATTCGGTGCCCCCCGCCGAGCCCCCGCTGGCCAGCCCCTGCAACTTCTGATGAACCGACCGCCCTCACCGCGGCTGGACAGCGTGGACGCGCTGCGCGGCCTCACGGTCGCGATGATGATCTTCGTCAACGACCCAGGTGACTGGTCGCACCTGTGGTGGCCGTTCGAACATGCCGAATGGCATGGCTGCACCCCCACCGACCTCATCTTCCCGACCTTTCTGTTCCTCGTGGGCGTGTCGCTCGCGCTGGCCGGTGGCCCCAAGCTGGATGCAGCAGCCGACGTCACCGGACTGCAGCGCGCCTGGTGGTGGCGCAGCCTGCGCATCCTGCTGCTGGGGTGGGGCCTGGCGGCCTTGACCGCGTTCAGCTTCGACCAGCACATGCGCCTGCTCGGGGTGTTGCAGCGCATCGCACTGTGCTTCGGCCTCGTCGGCTGGCTGTATCTGCACACGTCGTCGCGGCAGCGTTGGCTCACGCTGGCCGGGTTGCTGGGCGGCTACGGCCTGCTGCTGGCCCTCGGTGGCGATCTCGGACGAGATGGCAGCCTGCCCTCGCGCGTGGACGTGGCCCTGTTGGGGCCCTGGTCCTACCGCTACGACGCCGCCACCGGCCTGGGCTACGAGCCTGAAGGCCTGCTGAGCACGTTGGGCGCCGCCGCCAGCACGCTGTGGGGCACGCTGTGCGGCGACTGGCTGCGGCGCCGTGAGTCCCGCTCGATCATGGCTGCCGGAGTGACCGCCGCCCTGGCCGGCGTCGCACTCAGCACCTGGCAGCCGATGAACAAGGCGCTGTGGACGCCCGCCTTCGTGCTTTTCACCGGCGGCGTGGCCGCCCTGGCACTGGTGGCGTTGCACACCGCCATCGACCGGCGTGGCGCCCCGCCCATCGGCCGTCGATTCGGCGTCAACGCCATCACCGCCTATGCCGGGAGCATGGTGATGACCTGCGTCATGTATGGGGTGTCTTGGCAAGGCCGATCGCTGCACGAGCACCTGTTCGACGCCGGTTTCAGCTGGATCAGCCCCCTCGGGGGCCCCGAGGCAGCGTCCCATGCATGGGCACTGGTGCAGGTGGGCTTCTGGTGGGGCGTGCTGCGCTGGATGGACGCCCGCCGGATCCGCATCAGCATTTGAAGGGCTGATCGGCCCAAACGCGGTGCCGGCCACCGGCGTGGCTTGGGCGCGTCGTCCAGCCTGCGGTCGTGGGATGGTGCCGGCCGCGGCAGACGGGACATGATCTCTCCCCCGCTGAGCCAGCCCGGCCGGCCAGCCCCTGCAATCTTGAGAATCCGGCGTCCTGAGGCCAGGATCCGCCCGCCTGCGGCCCCATGCATTCCTCTTCCTCCCAGCGCTTCGTTTCGGTCGACGCGCTGCGTGGCCTGACGGTGGCCACGATGATCTTTGTGAACGACCCCGGCGACTGGTCGCACATCTTCGGCCCGTTCGGCCACGCCGCCTGGAACGGCTGCACGCCCACCGATCTCGTCTTTCCCACCTTCCTGTTCATCGTGGGCGTGTCGCTGTCGCTCGCCGGCGGCCCCACGCTGGACCAGCGCGCCGACACGACGGCGCTGCAGCGCAGCTGGTGGTGGCGCTCGCTGCGCATCGTGGCGCTGGGATGGCTGCTGGCGGCCATCGCGGTGTGGTCGCTGCCGGCCTCACCGAACGATCCGGTGCCCTGGCGGCCCATGGGCATCCTGCCGCGCATCGGGCTGTGCTTCGGCCTCGGCGGTTGGCTGTATCTGCACCTGGCGGCGCGCACACGCTGGCTGGTGTACGCCGGCTTGCTCACGGTGTATGGGGGCCTGCTGCTGTGGTGGGGCGATCTCACCCGAGACCACAGCCTGCCGTCGCGGGTGGATGCGCTGCTGCTCGGCCACTTCGCGCAGCACTACGACCCGGCCACCGGCCTCGGCTTCGACCCGGAAGGCTTTCTCAGCACCCTCGGAGCCTTGAGCAACACGGTGCTGGGCACGCTGTGCGGCGATTGGCTGCGCCGCCGCCGGGTGGCGCCCATCGTGCAGGTGGGCCTGGGCCTGGCCGTGACGGGCCTGGTGCTGCACTGGGCGCTGATGCCGATGAACAAATCGATCTGGACACCGCCCTTCGCGTTGTTCTCAGGCGGCTTTTCGGCCTTGGCGCTGGCGCTGGTGCACACGCTGGTCGATCGATACGGCGTGCCCCCTTTGGGCCGCCGCTTCGGCGTCAACGCCATCACGGCCTACACCGGCGGCATCCTGATGGTCTGCCTGCTCGATGGCACGCCGCTGCATGCCTGGCTGTACGGCCACCTGTTCGACTCGCTCATCCCGGCACTCGGTGCCAAGGTCGTCTCACACCTGTACGCGCTGTCCGAGGTGCTGTTCTGGTGGCTGGTGATGTGGTGGATGGACAGCCGCCGCATCAGACTGAGCATCTGAGGCGGCGGTGTTTGACGGGCCGAGCCGATCGCTCGGCTCAGCCCGCTCAGGGCTGTGCGGTGGTGCGGCGCTCGGCGAAATCGGCCCACAGGCCGGCCAGCGTCACCAGGGCCGGGTCGCCCTTCACCTGCGACAAGGTCTGCCGCGCTTCGGCCGCCTGGCCGGCCAAGGCCAGCGCCATGCCGTGGTGCAGCCGGGCCTCGTCGATGCGGGTGAGCCCGCCGCGCTGCAAGCCTTGAGCGATCAAGGGCAGTCCGGTGTCTGTCTGCCCCTCGGTGACCCAGGCCCAGCCCAGCGACACCAGGCCCTGGCCATCACGAGCCTGGCGTGCGGCAGCTTCATCGCGCGCACGGTTGCGACGGTCCGCCTCGGCCTGGCGCTGCGCCAACAACCGTTGCTTGGCCAGCTCGGCCTTTTGGGCTTCGGTCACGCCGGGTGCGGCCAGCGCCTCGTCCAGGACCTTCACCGCCTCACCCGGGAAGCCGGCTTGCTGCGCCTGCGCCGCCAGGCTCAAGGCATGGTCGGCACCGCTCAAGGCACCAGCCGCCCGCAGCAGACGCTGCACATCCAGCAACTGACGCTCGGGCCACGTGCTCGGCTCGCCGAGTTCGCGCTGCACCAGTTCCGCCCAGATGGCAGGCTGCGGGTACTGGATGGCCATCTTGCGCAGGGTCTGGCGATAGCCGGCGTCATCGTTGAGCTGCCTTTGCGAGCCGGCCAGCAGCTTCCACGTGGTCAACGAGGTGGGGCGTGACGCCGCCGCATCGGCCTGCGTGCTGGCGACCAGCAAGGTGCGGGCGGAGGCGTAGTCCTTCGCGAAATAGGAGGCGGGCGCCCGCAGGGCCAGCACGTCGGCATCGGTGCCGCCGGCCTCGGCATACCGCTGCAGCCATTTCGCGGAGGCGACGTAGTCCTTCGCGCGGTACAGGGTCTGCCCCAGCGAGGCCATGATCTGCCACTGCTCGGCCGGCGCCAGGCGCTGCGTGGCCAGCACGGCTTCGAAGGCAGCCTGGGCCCGCGTCAGATCGTTCTCCTGCATGGCGGCTGCGGCTCGAAGGCGTTGCAGCATGTAGGCCTCGTAGCCGTTCAAGGGGCCCATCGATTCCACCGCCTGCAGCTTGGCTGTCGCCGCGGCGCCCTGGCCACTGTTGACCAGTGCCTGGGCATCGCTGAGCACAGCGCCGATGGCCGGCCGCGCCGACTCGGCCGCCGCAGCGGGTTGAGGATCGGCCGCGTGCAGCGACGCGCCGCAACTGAGTGCCACCGCGCAAACCAGCCGGGCCAGCACAGAGGCTGAAGGAAGAGAAGAACGGGAAAGGGCAGACACGGAAGACATGGCGTGTGAAGAAGCCGTGAAGGGTGGAAACGAAGGCGCCAAACAGATACCAGTAAGATACCACTTTTCGACAAGAAACAGTCTTTACCTCTGCAAAAGTGGTAACACAGTGGCATGCAATCTTGAGCAGCGCGCTGTCGGTAGAACTACCCCACACAGGCGGTAGTTCGCCGTCTTGCCCGAGTATGACGGGCCCTCGTCCAATCGGCCGATGAACCACCTCGGGAGGCCGGCTTCGCGCCGGGTGATTGCGCTGGATGTCGGCGGCACGCACAGCCGCGTCGCGCTCATCGAAGACGGGCGCATCATCGAACGTGCCCAACGCAGCACACCCGCACGCCATGGCCCACCCGCGGTGGTCGCCGCGCTGGATGAATTGCTCGCGCCCTGGCGAGCCGAGCCGTCCTTGCCGATTGGCGTGGCGATCGCTGGCGTGGTCGCGGGCCCCGGTGTCACCGCCCACGCGGGGCTGCCCGGGTGGAACGCCTATCCGCTGGCCGCTCGGCTGGGTGAGTTGCACCAGCGGCCGGTGCACGTGATCAACGACGCACGCGCGGCCGCGTGGGGCGAGTATTGCCACGGCGCCGGTCGCGGCTGCAGCGAGTTCTGTTTCGTCACCGTCTCCACCGGCGTGGGGGCCGGTCTGGTGCTGGACGGGCGCCTGCACCGAGCCCGCAACGGGCTGGAAGCCGAGCTCGGCGAGACGCTGACCACCGACGGCCGGCCGATGGAAGACCTGGCCTCGGGCACCGCGCTGGACAGGGCGGCCCGCGAGATGGGCCTGGCGAACGCGAGCGCGCTGTGCGATGCCGCCGACAACGGCCACCCTGCTGCCGCCGCGGCATTGCAACAAGCGGTGTCCATCCTGGCTGCCAAACTGGCCGATCTGACCGTGCTGCTGGGCATCACCCGCAGCGCCATCGGCGGCGGGCTCGGGCTGCGGCCGGGCTATCTCGATCGGCTGCAGCAAGCGATGCAAACGCTTCCACCCCTGTGTCGACACGAATTGGTTCCGGCCGCGCTCGGCGCCGATGCCGGCCTGCTGGGCGTGGCCGCCTGGCTGGCGCGGGCCTGAGCACCCGTGATGGACCCGCAGCCGCGGCCCGCCGCAAGCGGGGGAAACCTCCACGTTCCGTTGGCCGCGGAAGCGAGGCCTTCGCCTATGCTGCCGCCCACGCCGCACGGCACGAGTGCGGCACCGCCTCACGCCCCTGCAGTCACCGTGCTCGACGCCCACCTGCCGTTTGTCCACCGCCGCTGGCCATGGTGGGCCGCCTCTCTCGCACTGGTGCTGGGCCTGTTCGTATCGACGACCCTGGGCTGGCAATGGTTCAAGGACCAGCGCGCTCAGCAGGACCACCGCAGTGCCCTCGACGGCCTGTGGCTCGAACAGACCATTCGCTCCACGCTCGACCAGCACCAGCGCATGCTGGTCAATTGGGCGCACGACCTCGCACCGCCCTCGCCCGCCGCACTGGACGAATTCACCAGCCGCATCGACGGCCTGATGAAGGAGCACCCCGCCCTTCTGGCCATCGATTTCGTCGATCGCCAAGGCCGCCGCCTGGCCGGCCTGCCCGCCTACGACCTGAGGCCCAGCCAGCTGCCGCCGCTGAGCGACCCGCTGATCGCCAGCGCCGTCGAGCGTGCCCACACCCTGCAGCGCCCGGCCTACAGCAAGGTGATCGAGCAAGGTGCACCGTTGTGGGTGTTGGCCATCCCGGTGAGCGACGACAACACGGCGCACGGCACCTTGCTGGCCACCTACGACCTCGACCGCCTGCTGGAGCAGGAGGTGCCGTGGTGGTTTGTCCAGCGCTACGACCTGGCCCTGGTCGACCGGCAGAACAAGCGCCTGTCACCGCGCGACGTGTCGCCCTCGCTCGACGTCACCACCGACGGCGTCACCCACCGCCAACTGGGCTTCGGCCCGGCCGATAGCGGCCTGTCGCTGTGGCAGCAGCCACATCCCAGCGGCCACCCGTCCGCACTGCTGGCTGGCCTGGCGGCGGCGGTGGTGGCTTTCGGCTTGCTGATCGTGGCACTGCTTCGGGTGCTGCAGCGTTGGTTGCGCGAGCGTGTGGCCGCCCAGCAGGCCCTGGCCGATGCACTGCAGTTCCGGCAGGCGATGGAGAACTCGCTGCTCACAGCGCTCGTGGCCTTCGGCCGCGATGGTCGCCTCATCTACGCCAACCCGGCCCTGGGGCGCATGCTCGGCCTGGACAACGCCACCCTGGTGAACCAGGTGGCTCCCTTTTCCTTCTGGCCTGGTGAGCCGCATGCCGCCTTGCGCGGCGAATGTGCCGAGGCGCACGAAGCGATGATGCGTGGCCACAGCCCGGCGCACGGACAAGCCCTGACGCTGCAACGTGCCGATGGATCGCTGCTGCCCGTGCGGCTGTTCGCCTCGCCCCTGGTGGGAAGCGATGGGCAGCCCCAAGGCTGGATGGCCTCGCTGCACGACACCACCGCCGAGCACGAGGCCGCACGGGTGGCCCGTGAGCGTGACGAGTTGCTGCAACGCACCGCCCGGCTGGCCAGCCTGGCTGAATTCGCCTCAGGCATTGCGCATGAGCTGAACCAGCCGCTGGCGGCGATCGCCAACTACGCGGCCGTGGCAGACAGCGTGCTCGCCCTGTCGCCGCCGCCTCCCGGCAAGGCGGAAGACGCGGTGGCACGCATCGGCGAAGAAGCGCGCCGCGCCGGCCGCATCGTGCAAAGCCTGCGCGGCTTCATCCAGAAGCGCCGCGTCGAACACCGCCGACACGCGGTGCGGTCCTTGTTGGCAGAGCCCTTGCTGCTGCTCGAGCCGCTGGCCCAGCGCCAGCGCGTGCACATCGGCGTACAGATCGAGGGCGACCCCGAGATCGATGGCGACGGCGTGATGATCGAGCAGGTGCTGCTCAACCTGTTGCGCAATGCGCTGGAGGCCCTGCCCATGGCTGCGCCGAGCACGCAGGCCCCGCACAGCGTACCGCCCCCCGACGCGGTGACGGTGCGGGTGCAGGTGGACGATGACCACGTGGTCGTCAGCGTGGCCGATCGCGGCACCGGGCTGGCCGATCCGGCCCAGCTGTTCCAGCCGTTCTACACCACCAAGTCCGACGGCATGGGGTTGGGCCTGGCCATCTGCCGCACCGTCATCGAGAGCCACGGCGGGCGGCTGTGGGCGAGCGCGCGCGAAGGCGGCGGCACGCTGTTCAGCTTCCGTCTGCCTCTGGCCGATCGCCCGGACGCCGCCCCGCCACTGGCCGAACAACCTGCCGATGCCGAGATCGCCGATGCTGAACGCACCAATGCCGAACGCGCCCAACCCCAACGGCGCCACGAATCCACCGACTTGAACACCGCTGCCGAATGAGCACATCCTCTGCCACCATCGCCCTCATCGACGACGACCCCAGCGTCCGACGGTCACTGGCCATGCTGCTGGACACCCGCGGATGGGCGAGCGTCGAGTTCGAGCGGGCGCAGGATTTTCTCGACGATCCGCAACCCGACCGCTTCGGTTGCCTGGTGCTGGATGTGCGCATCCCGGGCATGAGCGGGTTGGAGCTGTTCGACACGCTCACGCGGCGCGCGCAACGCACGCTGGGCTACCTGCCACCGGTGCTGTTCCTCACCGGCCATGGCGACATCCCGATGGTGGTCCAGGCGCTCAAGCAAGGCGCGGCCGACTTCCTGGAGAAGCCGGCCGACCCGCGCACCCTGGTCGACGCCGTCAGCCGTGCGCTCGCGAGCGACCGCGAGGCGCGCCGCGTGCATGAAGGCCGCGCGGGCCTGGTGGCCTCGATCAACGAGCTGACGCCTCGCGAGCGTGAGGTGCTGGGCGAGATGATCGCGGGCTACCTCAGCAAGCAGATCGCCGCGCACCTGAACATCAGCACCAAGACCGTCGAGGCCCACCGGCTGCGCATCTACCAGAAGTTCAACGTGCACACCAGCATGGAGCTGGCCGCGCGGCTGCGCGATGTGCCCCCCCGCCTCTGGGAAAGCCCGTCGGGCGTCTGACGCTGCATAGCCAACGCCGGGCCGCCCCACGTTTCATCATCCCCGGCGGGTTGGGGGGCGCTCTCAGCCGTCGCGGAACAGGAAGCTGTAGGCATTGAGCGCGGGCACCCCGCCCAGGTGGGCGTACAGCACCCGCGAGCCGGGCGGGAACTCGCCACGGCGCACTTTGTCGATCATGCCCTGCATCGACTTGCCCTCGTAGACGGGGTCGGTCAGCATGCCTTCCTGCCGCGCGCACAGGCGGATCGCCTCCAGCGTGCCGTCGCTCGGCAGGCCGTACTCGGGGCCCCCATAACGGGTGTCGAGCACCACGTCGGCCTCGGTGATGGGGCGGCCGAGCTCGACCAGCTCGGCGGTGTGCCGGGCGATGCGCAGGATCTGCGCGCGGGTCTTCTCCGGCTGGGCCGAGGCATCGATGCCGATCACCCGGTCGGCACGACCGTCGGCCGCGAAGCCCACCACCATCCCCGCCTGGGTGCTGCCGGTCACCGAGCACACCACGATGTAGTCGAACCGGAAGCCCAGCTCGGCTTCCTGGGCCCGCACCTCCTCGGCAAAACCGACGAAGCCCAGCCCACCCAGCGGGTGCTCGGAGCAGCCGGCGGGAATCGGGAAGGGCTTGCCGCCCGCTCGCCGCACATCCTCCATCGCCTGTTCCCAACTGGGTCGGATGCCGATGTCGAATCCCGCCGCGTCCAGCCGGACATCGGCTCCCAGGATGCGTGACATCTCGATGTTGCCCACACGGTCGTACACCGCGTCGGAATAGTTGACCCAGTTCTCCTGCACCAGCACGCACTTCATGCCCAGGTGCGCGGCCACCGCCGCCACCTGCCGCGTCTGGTTCGACTGGATGCCACCGATGGAGACCAGGGTGTCACAACCCTGGGCCAGCGCCTCGGGAATCAGGTATTCCAACTTGCGGGTCTTGTTGCCGCCGAAGGCCAAGCCACTGTTGCAGTCTTCCCGCTTCGCATACAGCTCGACTTCGCCGCCCAGGTGGGCGCTGAGGCGCTGCAGCGGATGGATGGGGGTGGGGCCGAAGGTGAGCGGGTAGCGGGCAAAGCGTTGCAGGTTCATCGCGGGCCTCATGGGTGAGTGGGTCTGGGGTGAATGGCCGTGATGCTAGAAACAAAGTCGATTCACAGGGTTGCGTCTTGGGGCGCCTTCTCACACCATTCGGCACCCTCGAATCCATTTCAAGACCCAACGTTTCATGGCTTCTCCAACTCGCACAACAAAAGTTCGCTCTGCCTCGAAACGCCCGAGGCCGGCAGAAACGCGCGAAGCGACGGCCCCGATCGACCGCATCGACAAGGCCATCCTTCGGCAGCTGCAACGCGACGCTTCGTTGTCGAACGTGGCGCTGTCAGCCAAGGTGAACCTGAGCCCGCCCGCCTGCCTGCGGCGCGTCGAGCGGCTCAAGCAGATGGGGCTCATCACCGGCATCGTGGCGCTGCTGAATCCGCGTGCGCTGGATGCCGGCATGCTGGTGATGATCGGCGTCGTGCTGGACCGGTCCACGCCCGAGTCGTTTGCCCACTTCGAAAAGGCCGCGGCCAAGGTCTCGGGTTGCATGGAGTGCCACGTGGTGACGGGTGAGTTCGACTACTTCATGCTGATCCGCACGCGTGACAACGACAGCTTCAACCAACTGCATGCCGAGCAGTTGCTGCACCTGCCGGGCGTGCGCCAGATACGCTCGTTTCTCGTGCTCAAGCAGGTGCTGTCGACGACCCAGTTTCCGATCTGACGCGCGTCGGCGGCGGCGCACTCATCACCACCGTTCGCCGCTAACCATTCATCGGCGCCCGCCCATGCGGCGCAGCAACGGCGCCACGGCCTCGGCCGCACGCCGCAACGATGTGTCGTCGTAGCCGGCGTAGCCAAACAGCCTGCCACGCCGCTGCGTCTCGATGGCGTAGCGCGACAAGGGCGGCAGCATCACCCCGGCCTCCATCGCGCGGGCCGACACCTGGTGATCGGCCGAACCGGCGCGCACTTCGTGCAGCAGATGCAGGCCGTGGTGTTGCGCGTGCAACTGCAGCGCACCGTCGCTGAGTTCCGCCAGCAGCCGCCTCAGCCTGGCCTGACGCGCGGGATAGAGATCGCGCATGCGGTTCAGATGCCGCAGCAGATGGCCTTCGGCGATGAAGCGGGCCAGCACCGCCTGCGTGTCGCCCGGTGCGTGCCGATCGACCACCGCGCGGGCCATCGCGAACGCCGGCACCAACGACACCGGCAGCACGATGAAACCCAAGCGCAGCCCCGGGTGCAGCGCCTTGGAGAAGGTGCCCACGTACAGCACCCGGTCGGCCTGCAACAGGCTGGCCATCGCGGGCAGCCGATGCGCGCCGTACTGGAACTCGCCGTCGTAGTCGTCTTCCACCACCCAGCCATCGTGGCGGTGGGCCCAGATCATCAAGGCCAGGCGTCGGGCCAGGCTCATGCGAACGCCCGTCGGGAACTGGCAGCCCGGCGTGGCCACCACCAGACGCGCGCGCGGCCAACGTTCGGCACCCTGATCGATGTCCAGGCCCTCATCGTCCAGCGGCACGGGCCGGGTCTGGGCGCCTTGGCCCATCAACGCCGCCCGGATGCCAGGGTAGCCCGGGTCTTCCACCATCACCTCGTCGCCCGGGTCGAGCAACAGCCGCCCGATCAGGTCGAGCGCCTGCTGCGAACCCGAGCACACCAGCACCTGCGCGGCATCGCAGCGCAGCCCGCGAGAGGCCCACAGCCACTGCGCGATCGCCTCGCGCAGCGGCGGCCAGCCGGCCGGGTCCAGGTACTGGGCCAGCGACTGTCGCTCTGACGCCGACACCTGACGAGACAGCCTATCCCACACCGCGTACGGAAAGGTCTGCACCTCGGGCGCACCGATGCGAAAAGGCTTCGCCGCCTGGGTGGGAGGCAGCCAACGCAAAGCGATGTCGGCAATCGCCTGGCCGCGGCGCGACAACACCGGTGCCATCGCTCGAACCGCGCGACGCCACGCGACCGGGGGCCCGAAACCCTCGGCCACGAAACTGCCGCGCCCCACATGCGCCACCACATAGCCCTCGGCCCGCAGGCGCTCCATCGCCCACAGCACGGTGTTGCGGGAAACACCCAGCAGCGAGGCCTGTTCGCGCGTGGGTGGCAGGCGGGCGCCGGGGGGCAGGTTCCCGTGCTCGATGGCGCTGCGCAGCTGGCGATAGACCTGCAGCCGAAGGGGCACATCCGGTGCCAGCGTGGGGGCCACGGGCGGGATGACCCGCGAGCTCCGCCCCACCGGCGGGGCCGCGGAGGCGGTGATGGCCGGGTGCCTCACCCGCGACTTGGCCCTGTGTGTCATGGCCGATTGGCTCCTTCCGGCTACAGCTTACCGCGTAAGCTGAAGGGCCAATTCACCGAAACCGGGCGCATCGCCGTCCGCTCCTCCCATGGCCGACTACACCGCCCGCGTGCTCTGGCAGCGCCAGCCGGACGAGCCCTTCACCGACCAGCGCTACCACCGTCGACACCTGTTGCGGTTCGATGGGGGCGCCGAGGTGGCGGGCTCGTCCTCACCGCATTCGGTGCCCCTGCCCTACTCCGACCCCAGCGCCGTCGACCCCGAGGAGGCCCTGGTGGCGGCCGTGTCCAGCTGCCACATGCTGTGGTTCCTGTCGCTGGCCGCACGCGCCGGCTTCGTGGTGGACGACTACCGCGACGACGCCACCGGCACGATGGCCCGCAACGGCCAGGGCCGACTGGCCATCACCACCATCACGCTGCGGCCTGCCGTGCGCTTTGCGGGTGAGGCACCCGACACCGACACGCTCACGCGCTTGCACCACCAGGCACATGACGAGTGCTACATCGCCCACTCGGTCACCGCCGATGTGCGTTGTGAACCCCAGGTGGCCTGAACCAGCCCGAGGCGCCCCCCATGCACATGCCCCACTTCAAGCACGACCGGCCAGAGGACTGGCAGGCCCTGATGGCCGCCCACCCGCTGGGCACCTGGTTCAGCACCAGCGGCGCAGAGCTGCGCGCCGATCACGTGCCCTTCTTGTTTGACGCGAGCCACGGCGCCCACGGCGCGCTGCGCGCCCATGTCTCCCGTGCCAATCCGGTCTGGCGCACACCGGGCCAGAGCCTGGTGGTGTTCCAGGGCCCGCAGGCCTACGTGTCGCCGGGCTGGTACGCCAGCAAGCGCGAACACGGCAAGGTGGTGCCCACCTGGAACTACGCGGTGGTGCATGTGCATGGCCGGTCTCGTGCCTTTGACGGCCGCGATGAGCTGCTGGCGCTGGTCGAGCGCCTCACCGACACGCACGAGGCTCGGCAAGCCGCGCCGTGGCGGGTGTCGGATGCGCCGGCTGCCTACATCGATCAGTTGCTGCGGGCCATCGTCGGTATCGAGATCACCATCGACCGCATCGAAGGTCGGTGGAAGATGAGCCAGAACCGAAGCGAGGCGGACCGACAAGGTGTGCATGCCGGACTGCACCAGGCGGGCAGTGAGGAAGGCCGTGACGTCGCTGCCTGGGTGGTCGACCCGCGGCTGACACGCTGACACCCCGAGAGTCGGCGCTCGCCGTGTCAGTGCACCTTGCTCGCCGAGCCGAACTCGGGAAACTGCGCAGCGTACTTGTCGATCCACTCGGCGGCGGCTTCGTCCATGTCGAGCTCCCGGCCTTCGGTGCGCAGCACCGCGCGCCGGTAGTCCTCGATGTGGCACAGCTGCTCGACCATGCGGGCGCGGAAGGCATCGTCCGCATCGAGGAAGGTGACCCCAAGCTCGTAGCCGCTGAGCGGATGCGGCTTGCACCAGGCCACCCTGGCATGGGCGTGGAACGGCGGCTGCACACAACCGATGCTGATGTCGACCATCGAGCCGGGCTTCACCTCGGAGCCGGATCGAAAGGCCAGCCCGCCCAGGCTGATGTCGTGCGTGTAGTAGCCCGACGGCGACGCTTCGTCACCAATGTCGATCTCGACGGGGACATCGATCGGGTGTCGAATGAACTGGCGCATGCCAACATCCTCCGGGTGGCTTGCATGCACTGAGGATACGCCCTGGACCGTCGCCGGCAGAACCCCTGAATCAGGGACTGAAGTGGGGCTTTTCGATCGACCGAGAGCGGCGTCTGCTCAAGCGCCAGCCGACGCACTCGACCGACGTGCGGCACAGCGACCCGCGAGGTAGGTCCACACGAAGTGGGCCGCTGCGTACGAGGTGAGTTCGGCATGGTCGTAGGGGGGCGCCACCTCGACGCAATCCATGCCCACGAAGTCGAGATCGGCCAGCTCTTCCAGCAGCGTGAGCACCTGGTTCGTCGTCATGCCGCCCGGCTCCGGCGTGCCCGTGCCTGGCGCGAAAGCCGGGTCGAGGCAATCGATGTCGAGGCTCAGGTACAGCGGCGGGTTCCCGTGCTCGCGCAGGCGCTCACGGATGACGGCGATGACGCCGGCCAGTTGCTCGCTGTTTTCGCGGCCCCGCAGGTCACGGGCCGTGAAGATCTGGCCGCCCTGGTCACGCACGTAGTCGCGCGCCGCGCGCTCGCCCGACGAGCGGATGCCGATCTGGGTGAAACAGGCCGGCACCACCAGGCCCTCCTGGAACGCTTCGTACACCCAGGTGCCGTGGCCGCTGGGTTCGCCGAAGTGGTCGGTCCAGGTGTCGCAATGCGCATCGAAGTGGATCACCGCCAGCGGCCGGCCCCAACGCGCTCGGTGCGCCCGCAGGATCGGCAGCGTGATCGAGTGATCGCCGCCCAACCACACCATGTGCTGACGATCGAGCAGCGCGGGCAATTGCGGTGCCAGGGCCGCGCGCATGCCCTCGATGCCGGTGTTGGGCAGCGGCAGGTCGCCGTGGTCATCCAGCATCTCGGCGGGGCTGAGGTCGAACACCGGATGGATCGCATCGCACAGCATGTGGCTGGCCTCGCGGATCGCCCGAGGCCCGAAGCGCGCCCCGGGCCGATTGGTGGTCGAGCCATCCCAGGCCATGCCCGCGAGCCCGAAAGGCCGCGGCTGGCCAGAGGAGGCGGGCACTTTGAGAAAGGTCGAAGCCGAGAGGAAGGCGAACTGGGTCATGTCGTCACGAATGAGGTGGGAGCCACCGGCTCTGGCA
Organism: Ideonella lacteola; assembly: GCF_038066555.1. Lineage (NCBI taxonomy): Bacteria > Pseudomonadati > Pseudomonadota > Betaproteobacteria > Burkholderiales > Sphaerotilaceae > Ideonella > Ideonella lacteola. The sequence continues at coordinate 123,261 of NZ_JBBUTG010000018.1, forward strand.
ACATGCCAAGCGACGAGGCCCGCCGAGACTAGCCCAACCCGCTTGCAGCACCCATGACGCGACGCGCAAGTTCACTTGACCCTGGCAACGCCTTCGCGGGCGACGCGGCGCGTCGGTTGGCACCGATCGACGAGGCCGAATTGAGGCAACTGCGCCTGTTCTGCGTGGTGGTGGCTGCCGGCGGCTTCTCCGCCGCCACCGCCGAGTTGCAGGCCGACCTGTCGACGATCAGCCGCCAATTCAAAGAGCTGGAGACGCGCGCCGGCGTGAAACTGGCGCAACGCGGTCGCGGCGGATTCGCGCTGACCCCGGCGGGTGAGCAACTGCACCACGCCGCACAGGCCTTGCTGGGCTCCTGGCAGGGCTTTCGCGAGCAACTGGCCACCCTCGACGGCACCAGTGCGCCGCAGCTTCGGCTGGGCATCGTGGACGGGCTGTGGACGGCACCCGGCGCCCCCCTGCCGCGGGCCCTGGCCGCCTGCGTGAAGACGCTGCCCAGGCTGCGGCTGCACCTGCACTCGCTGCGCCCCATCGAGATCGAGCGGCGCATCCTCGCCGGTGAGCTGGAGGCCGGCGTGCTCGCCTCTCATCCGCCTGCGGCCGGGCTGCAACAGCACACGCTCTATGCCGAAGCGAACAGCCTGTACGTGGCGCCCGGCCACCCCTGGTTCGAGCGCGCCGACGAGGGCATCACACGCCAGCATCTGACCGAGATCGACGTGGTCTGCGACCCGTACTCGGTGGACCTGCCGGCGTCGAGCCGCCTGGTGTCTGGCCCCGGCGCGCCACGAGCGGACAGCATCGAAGCCGGTGCGCTGCTGGTGGCCAGCGGCTGCTATGCGGGCTTCCTGCCCGACCACTACGTGCAGGCCAGCCCTTTCGGCGCCAGCTGGCGACGCGTCCACCCTGCCCTCTTCAGCTATCGGCAGGACATCGTCCTGTGCTGCCGACGCGGCCAGGTCGAGGCACCGGTGCGAACACTGCTTCGGGCCCTGGCCCCGTGAAACGGAAAAACCGGATGTTCGCCGGCGATGGACAGGGCCTACACTGCCAGTTCAACGGCACCTCGACGTGCCGCGTCAGGGAGAAAACCATGAACCGCCTGAAGAGTACGCGCCGGGCGCCGGGCCGCCCCACCGGGGTCCCCCGAGCCCTTGGGGCCCTTTCGACACTCTTGGCACCGTGGGCCATCGCCCATGGCGCCACGTTGTCGGCCATGGCCGATCAATACCTCGATTTCAACGACAACCTGGTTCCACCCGGCTGGAAGCTGCGCAGGCAAAGTGACAGCGGGCCCTGCGGCGTGGGCCACCACCGCTTCTTCGCCGGCCAAACCAACGGTGCCTGCACCCTGAGCTCGTCACTGGAAGTCGCGCCGGGCACCGGCACGTTGACGGTGGCCTGGAAGGGCAATCTGCAGCACGACGGACATGCGCACCACCAGGAGGTGACGCTCTCGACGCCGACCGGCAGCGGCATCGTGGTGAGGGTGGCGCCGAGCTCGACACCCGGCAGCCAGGCCGGCTTTCTGACCGTGATCAGCGACAACATGGGGGAGGTCTTGCAGTTCTCCACCTGGCCCGACGGCACCTACCACTTCCACCTGCGCGTGACCCAGAACCAGTTGCGCTTCACTGGCCGCGTGGATGGCCGGCGGGCGATCGACTATTCGCGCCAGCTCATATCGGTCAAGCCCGACCAGATCAAGCGCGTGCAGCTGGGTGTCGAGCAATCGATCGGCGAAGACCAGTGGATGGACAACGTGTCCATCAAGCAGCGGCCCTGATCGCAGGCGCGTCGCTCGCCCGCCCGGCCGCGCGGTGCGAGGCCCCCGGCGAAGTGGCGTGACACCTCAGCGTGCCCGGGCGAGGCGTTTCAGCCCTCGTCGACCACCGGGTTGCGCAGCAGGCCGATGCCCTCGATCTCCACGTCGCAGACATCGCCCGCTTTCATCCACACGGGTGGCCGGCGGCCCATGCCGACACCGGCCGGCGTGCCGGTGATGATCATGTCGCCGGGCTGAAGGGTCATCACTTCGGAACAAGCGGCCACCAGCGCCGCGACGTCGAACACCATGTCCGCCGTGTTGCCGTCCTGCAGCGCCTGGCCGTTCAGACGGCACTGGATGCGCAGACCCGACGCGCCCGGGGGCAGTTCGTCGGCCGTGACGAACTCGGGGCCAAAGGCGCCTGTGGCGTCGAAGTTCTTGCCCAGCAGCCACTGCGGCGTGCGCAACTGTCGATCCCGGATGGAACCGTCGTTGAAGACCGAATAGCCGGCGACGTGGGCCAAGGCATCGGCGGCGTGGATGTGTCGGCCGGCACGGCCGATGACGGCCACCAACTCAGCTTCGTAGTCGAGCTGCTCGGATGCCCGCGGTCGCACCAGGGCCTGCCCGTGCGCCACCCATGATGACGGGTAGCGTTGGAAGACCACCGGGAACTTCGGCAGCTCAAAGCCACTTTCAGCCGCGTGATCACGGTAGTTCAGGCCCACGGCCAGGGCCTTCCCGGGATGTTGCAGCGGTGGCAGATGCGTGATGCCCGCCACAGGGCGCCGCGGCGCCGTGCCCAACACCGCCCGTGCGGCCTCGAAGCCCGTCGGCCCCTGGCGCAACAGTTCGTCCAGCGTGGCCGGCAGGCCCGCCGCCGTCAGGTCGACCAGCTCGTCGCCCAAACGGGCACCCAGCGCCGGCTGGCCGTGGCGATCGGCAAACGCAAGCAGTCTCATCGCAGCATCCCCACCAGGGCCCACGCCCGAACACCACAGGATGATGCCTCAGCCGGCCGCTGACCGTTCGCCCACCGACCGTCAGCCCGCCTCGTCGCGATAGCGGGCTTGTTCCGCCGGCCTCAGGCGCTGCCGCGCGATGCGCCACACCTCGGCCCTCTCGTCGGCACTGGAGGGCGCCAGGCGGACCACCAATGCGCCAGGTTCGAACCCAATGGCAACGTGATCCTGATCGTGATCGATGCCGTTGCACTCCGCGGCGGCCTCGGCATCGGCCCGGTCGTCATCGTCCGCCTGGCAAAGTGCGGCCGCCTCGGGCAGTGGGGCCACCCAGGCCCGCACCTTGCCGGGCTTCACCGGTTTCGAGGTGTCGACCCTCACCAGCGACAGCCGTCCGGAGTGCCAGTCGAGCACCGCCAACTCACCCCCGTTGGGCGACCACACCAGCCGAGACTTCATGACGTGCCGATCGCGTGGATCGTCCACCTGGGTTGGCCGCGCCAATTCACGCGCGGACAGCGGATACAGCGCGACGCCCGGCTCCAGGCGATCGAGATCGTCTGCCTTCATCGCGGCCGCGGTGTCCGCCTTCGAGTAAGACGGCCGATTCGCCCGCGGCGTCGCCAACACGTCGTACAGGCGATATTGGCTTTCGCCGGGCGCCGCGAACGGGGCGGGATAGAAGCGTTCAAACGCGATGCGCCGTCCATCCGGCGAGGCCGACACATACTGGCCCCAGAAGCTGTCGATCGTCTCGCCCGTGTTCAGGTTGAACACCGCCACTTCGCCGCGCAGGCTGTGGTTGCCCCATGAGCAGACCACCAAGCGCCCCTCGACCACCCACATGCGGTGGACCACGCCAACGACGCTCGACAACTCGAACACCCGCTGCCGACGGCCCGGCCCGTTGGCGCTAACCTTTAGCGGCCCGTCGTCCTCCGGCAGCAAGACGCGCAGCTCGAAGCCCTGGCTGCGGACCGGTGTCTTCACCCCATAGGTCGCGTGTCTCATGTCGAACACGCTATCCGCGCGGCAGAACTCTAAGCAACATCGCTGCTGGCGCCGTGAAGTCATCCGGTCGAGTTCCGGGACGGCTGTCAGCGGCCGACTCGACCGAACGGAGTCTGCGGCGGGTTTGGCGAGGCGATTGTGTGCGTATTGCGGGCGTGTTCTGGGCGCATTTATGGCCTTTCAGGCAGCCATCGTTGCCATGCGCCGTAGGTTCAGCGCCATGCACACGAGCTTCCACTCCGCTCGCACGCGGTGCAGCCCCCGCAGGCTGAACTGTCGCAACCCCAGCACGTTCTTGATCCAGCCGTTGGGCGGCTCGGCGATCCACTTGCGCTTGCGGTAGGCCGCTTTGCCTTGATCGGTCCGCAGCTTGGCGGCCATCGCTGCGGTATGCGGGTACTGCTGGGCGTCGACCTCTGCATGATCCTTGCCTTCGCGGCCCATCGCCACCATCACCTCGATCTGCGCGTTGCGTAGGTTGTCTTCGCTGCGGTAGCCCGCGTCGGCCAGGCCGAGTTCGGGCAGCTCGCCCAGGTTGTCCTTGACCGCCTGGATCATCGGCAGCAGCCAGTTCGCATCTGCAGCGCAGTTGTCCAACTCTGCCGCCACGACGATGTGCGCCGCCTCGTCCACCGCGGTCTGCGCGTTGTACGCTGGGTCGAACCCGCCGCCGGCTCGCTTCATGATGCGGCTGTCCGGGTCGGTGAAGTTCTCCTGCGCCTTGTCCTCGGGCACGCCGAACTCGCGCTTGTAGCGCCTATCCTTGGGTTTGCCATCGGGACCTCGCGGGCGTCGGTCGTCGTCGTCGCTGCGGCCTCGCTCAAGGTCCGCTTCGCGCTGGCTTTGCTCCAGGCGCTCTCGGGCTTGGCGGATGGCAGCCAGCCGCACCTCGCGCCGCTCGATCTCGGCAGGCAGGTCCAGCTCCGGCTCATCGGCTTCGTCCTCGTCGGTGGCCTTGGCGCGCGCCAGCAGCGCATCGATCTGCGCCTTGAGTTCGGCTTCAGCCTGCTTCATGCGCTCGTAGCTCATGGCTTTGTGGCGGCTGGCGTTGGCCTTCACCTTGGTGCCGTCGATGGCCACCGTCCCCAGCCTGACCAGACCCATCTCGCGGGCGAGCCTGACCACCTGCACGAACAGATCCGACAGCTCCTTCAGATGAAACGCCCTGAAGTCGCAGATCGTGCGGTGGCGGGGGAAGTTGCCCGCCGCCAGCATCCGAAACGCCAGGTCCTCATGCAGCCGGCGCT
>NZ_JBBUTG010000019.1:0-125644 GCF_038066555.1 Ideonella lacteola
GAAGCCAGCAGCGCGAACATGTAGGCGCCCACCGCGTAGAAGGCCACGTAGCCCAGGTCCAGCAGGCCCGCATAGCCCACCACGATGTTCAGGCCCAGCGCCAGCATCACGTACAGCAAAGCCAGCGCCATGATGCGCACCCAGCCTTGGCCAAACTGCGCCGCCACCAGCGGCAGCGCCAGCAGCGCCACCGCAGCGATCAGGAAGATGACGATCTTCTGTTTGTTCATGTCCGATGAAGGTTTGGCCGAGCCAGGGGCCACCACCGAGAGCTTCGGCGCCAGCTGCGCCATGGATTGAGTAGAGGTGTTCATGCGCGATCTGCCACACGTTCGCCCATCAGGCCCGAGGGGCGCAGCGTGAGCACGAGAATCAAGACGAGGAAGGCAAAGATTTCGACGTACTGGCTGCCGAAGACGCCACCCGTGAGTTCACCCAGGTAGCCAGCACCAATGGCTTCGATCAGGCCCAGCAGCACACCGCCGACCATCGCGCCGGTGAGGTTGCCGATGCCACCGAACACCGCGGCGGTGAAGGCCTTCAAGCCCGGCAGGAAGCCCATCGAATGCTGCACCGTGCCGTAGTTCATCGCCCACATGATCCCGGCGATCGCCGCCAGCGTGGCACCGATGATGAAGGTGGCCGAGATGATGTGATCGGGCCGCACGCCCATCAGGCCGGCCACTCGCGGGTTCTCGGCGGTGGCGCGCATCGCTCGGCCGAGCTTGGTCTTGTTGACCAGCCACAACAGCGCGGCCAGGACCACCACCGTGGTCACCAGGATCAGCAACTGCGTCGGCGTGATCACCGGGCCGGCTTCCCACAGGAAGATCGGGTCTTGCGGCAGCAGCGGCGGATAGGGCTTGGGGTTCGGCTTCCACACGATCATGGCGAGCGTCTGCAGCAGCAGGCTCATGCCCATGGCGGTGATCAGCGGCGCCAGGCGCGGCGCGTTGCGCAACGGCCGGTACGCGATCTTCTCGATCGCGAAGTTCAAGGCCGAGCAGACGACGATGGCGGCGATCAGCGAGATCAGCAGCAGCACCCAGCCCGGCAATCCAGAGCCCGCGAACGCTTGAACGACGGTCCAGCTGGTGAGCGCGCCCACCATCAGGATCTCGCCGTGCGCAAAGTTGATCAGGGAGATGATGCCGTACACCATGGTGTAGCCCAGGGCGACCAGGGCATACATGCTCCCCAATACCAGTCCATTGATGATCTGTTGTACGAAGATGTCCATTGAGTTGCTTTCGCTTCGGCCGCACCGGTCGGCCACCGGGGGGCTATAGAGCACAGCTTGTGCCAACATGTTTTTTCCTCGGGTTAGCCCGAAGAAAAAAGGCCCCTGGGACCCCAATTCGGCCCTTGTCGCGCATCCAGCCCGATCCCGCAGGGCGGAAATCCACACTGGCCCCGAAAATGGCGGTGTGGAATTCCGCACACCCCAGTCATCGGGGTGGAGGCGATGACTTTCGGACGCGCCGAGAGGGTGTCGCGCATGCACCGTGCGCACGGGAATTGACCCACTCCCGGGCGCGAGTTGGGCACACTACGGTGCCTGATGCCGTTGCCTGCTTCATTTGCGCCCGCGTTGCAGCGAGCCGCTCCTCAACTGATTGCCCTGCTGACCGTGGCGCTCGTCGCGGTCGGCATGGTCATGGGCTATCGGATCAGCGAACGAAGCGGCCTGTCTGATTTGGCGGCGGTGGCCAGCGAACGGCTGGAGCTCTATGCGTCGAACCTGGAAACCGAGCTGGCCCGCTATGCCTACCTGCCCAGCCTGATCGCGATCGACGAGGACGTGCAGGCCCTGCTCGATGACCCGCACAACGCGCAAGTTCAGCAGCGTGCACGCCTGAAGCTGGCACGGGTGAATGTCCGGGCTGGCTCCATCCTCATCTTCGTGACGGCGGCCGATGGCGAGGCCCTGGCGGCCAGCAATGGCTATCAACGCCATGGTGGAAACGTCCCCGGTGGGCGCACGCCTCTGCCGGAAGCAGCACGCAACCTGCCTGAAGATGCGGCCGACTTCTTTGCCTCGAACGAGGCCGATGGCACCACCGACTACTACTTCGTCCACCCGGTGCGACGGTCCGGCACCTACCGCGGGCACATCGTGGTCAAGGTCAGCCTGGCCCCGCTGGAGGCCACCTGGGTCGATCTGGGTCTGCGCTCGCAGAGCGAGAAACTGCTGGTGGTTGACCAGAACGACGTGGTCATCATGTCGTCGGTGCCGGCCTGGAAGTACCGCATGCTGGGCTCGGTGAACGTCGAAGCGCTTCAGAGCTCGGGGCGGTACGTGGGCGCGACGCTGGCACCACTGGGCATGTCGGTGGAGGGTGAGTCCGGATCGGGTTCGACGGTGGTCCGATTGGCCGACGTTCAGAGTGCCGGTCACAGCCTGCACCTCGCGCAGGAGCGGCCCGTGGTGCCGTTGGCCGTGCGGCTCGTGACCTTGTCAGATCCGGCCGATGTGTGGCGCCAGGCGCGCTACGCCGCTTGGGGCGGGGGCGCGGCGGGCGGCGTTCTCGGCCTGTTGGCGCTCTATTGGCTGCATCGTCGCCGAGCGATCCGGCAGCTGTTCAAGGCGCGCAACGCTCTGCAACAGGCGCATGACCAGCTGGAACGCCAGGTCGACGAACGAACACGCGAGCTGCGCAACACCAACGATGAATTGAAGCGGCAGATCGCTCAGCGCCTGCAGGCTGAAGACGAGCTGATGCAGGCCGGCAAGCTGGCGGCATTGGGCCAGATGTCGGCCGGCATCTCGCATGAAATCAACCAGCCCCTCACGGCATTGCGAGCCTTGTCGCGCAACACCATGCTGTTGCTGCAAAGCGGCCGCACCCAGACCGTGGCCGACAACCTGAAGCTGATCGACGACATGGCCGAGCGAATGGGCCGGATCACCTTGCAGCTCAAGTCGTTCGCGCGCAAGGGCGGCAGCCTGGCCCAGCCCGTGCGGCTGGCGTCTGCCGTCGAGAACGTGCTGGTGCTGCTGGAACACCGCCTTCGCGCTGAGCGCATCGAGGTGAGCAAGGCGGTTCCTGGCGACTGGCAGGTGCTGGCCGATATCAACCGCTTGGAGCAGGTGCTGCTGAACTTGTTCACCAATGCCCTCGATGCCATGGCGAACACGCCTGACAAACGGCTGGAGATCGATGCGCGCCATGAGGGCGGCCGCGTCGTGGTGCGCGTTGCCGATTCCGGCGAGGGCATGCCGGCGGAACACCTGGATCGTCTGTTCGAGCCCTTTTTCACCACCAAGCCGGCCGGTCAGGGCCTGGGCCTGGGGCTCGTGATTTCATCGAAGATCGTGCGCGAATTCGGCGGCACGTTGCGAGCCGAGCGAGGTGAACACGGCATGGTGTTCGAGTTCGACCTGGAACTGGAAGGGGCGGCGCCGCAGCGCTCGACCGACCCCGACAAGGAGGCTTATGTTTGAGGGATTCAAGGTTCTCTTCGTGGAGGACGATCCGCCGGTGCGAACCAGCCTGGCGCAAACGCTGGAACTGGCCGGGCTCGAGGTGCTGCCCTGCGGGTCTGCCGAAGAGGCTTTGCCGCACATCGCGGCCGGCGCTCAGCTGATCGTCATCACCGACGTGCGCCTGCCCGGCATGGATGGCTTGGCTCTGCTTGACCATGTGGTGGCCACGGACGCGGGCATCCCGGTGGTGCTGATCACCGCGCACGGCGATGTGTCGATGGCGGTGCGCGCGATGCGGGCCGGCGCCTATGACTTCATCGAGAAGCCGTTTGCGCCCGAGCGCTTCGTCGACACCGCGGTGCGTGCGCTCGACAAGCGTGTGATGCGGGTGGCGCTCGACGACATGCGCGCGCAGCTGCAAAAGCGCAGCGGCATCGAATCGGTGCTGTTGGGCAATTCCGCGGTGATGCAGGAGCTGCGGCGCAAGATCGTGCGGCTGGCCGACACCTCGGCCGATGTGATGATCCTGGGCGAAACAGGCACCGGCAAAGAGCTGGTGGCGCGCTGCCTGCATGACCACAGCAACCGGCGTGACCGCAACTTCGTGGCCATCAACTGCGGTGGTTTGCCAGAGACTCTGTTTGAAAGCGAGCTGATCGGCCACGAACCAGGGGCGTTCACGTCGGCCGCCAAACGCCGTATCGGCAAGATCGAGCATGCCAACGGTGGCACCTTGCTGCTCGACGAGATCGAAACGATGCCGATGCAGATGCAGATCAAGCTGCTGCGCATCCTGCAAGAGCGAAAGATCGAGCGACTAGGGTCCAACGAAGAGGTGCCCGTCAACTTGCGGGTCGTGGCGGCCACCAAGTGCGATCTGCGGGCGCTCAGCGACGAGGGCAAGTTCCGAGGAGATCTGTACTACCGGCTCAACGTGGCCGTGCTCGAACTGCCCCCGTTGCGTGAGCGCCGCGAAGACGTGCCCCTTTTGTTCGAGCACTTCGCCGCGCAGGCCAGCGCCCGTTACGGCCTGCCTCCGCCGGAGATGACGCCAGAGAAGCTGCGCGAGCTGATGGCGCACGACTGGCCCGGCAACGTCCGAGAGATTCGCAATGCCGCCGACCGTTTCGTGCTGGAAATCGGTGACCTCACCACCGCCACGCCGGGTGTCGCGCCGCTGTCGCTCGCCCAGCACATGGACAAGGTGGAAAAGGCGCTGATCGAGCAGGCGCTGCGCCAACACCAGGGCCGCATGCCCAAGGTGATGGAGTCGCTGGGCATCGCGAAAAAGACCCTCTACGACAAGCTGCACCGCCACGACATCGATGTGGATCGGTTCCGCTGACGGCTACGCCGAGGGTTCGTTACCCGCTTCAGCGGTAATCCTGCGGATCGGGTGAGTCGGTCGGTTGGCGGATGGCGCGCAGCAGCGGCTCGCTCATGGGCATGCGCAGCTTGATGCCGCGTGGCGGGATCGGCGCCATGAACCACTTGCTGTAGATCGAGTAGATCTCGCCGCTGCGGTAGATGGCCGTGAGCGTGCTGTCGACCAATTGCTTGAAGACGGGGTCGTCTTTGGGCAGGCCGATGCCGTAGGGCTCGATCGACAGCATGTCGTCCGAGATGGTGTAGTCGGTGGGGTTCGACGCGCTGGCCATCAGGCTGCGAAGCAGCACGTCGTCCATGGCGAAGGCGACCGCACGGTCGTTCTGCACCATCTGGAAGGCGTCGGTGTCGTCTTGGCCCGCGACGATTTTCATGTCGAGCTTGAGGGCTTCGTTGACGCTGTTCAGGTAGCGGATGCTGGTGGTGGCGATGGTCGATGCCACCACCTTGCCGCGCAGGTCGTCCAGCTTGTGGATCTCGCTTTCCCGCTTGGCCAGCAGCCTGCTGGCTGCAACATAGGTGGTGATCGAGAACGACTGGGTTTTCTGGCGTTCCACCGTGTTGGTGGTCACCCCGCATTCGAGATCCACCGTGCCGTTGGCCACCAGCGGCATGCGCGTGGCCGAGCTGACGGCCACCATCTTCACTTCGAGATCGCGCAGGTCCAGCTTCTGCCGAACGGCTTCGACCACCCTCTGGCACAGGTCGACCGAGTAGCCGACGGGTCGCAGCTTGGCATCGAGGTACGAAAAAGGCGAGGAGGTGAGCCGATGCCCGATCACGATCACCCCGGTGTCGCGGATCTTGCGCAGCACAGCCGATTCGGCCAGCGCGGCAGAAGGCGACCAGGCCGACGTGGGAGCGCTGGTGGTTGACGCGGCCGCATGGCAGAGGGCCGGGCCCAGGCCGCCACAGAGCGCCGCCGTGGTGGCAAGCGCTGCGCTGAGGGTACTGCGGGCCAGGAGCGTCATCGGCCGGCAATGATAGTGGCAGCCTCCGCCGGCTCGCATCCCGCATTCGGGGTGGAGGCGAACTGCATCTGCAGGCGCCACCAGGCGGGCAACAAGCGGCGCACGTCGATCCGCCGGAATCGCTCGTCGATGAGGTGGACGCTGCCCCGGTCGGAGGGGGTGCGCAAGACGCGGCCAGCCGCCTGCACCACCTTGCGAAGCCCCGGGTACAGGTAGGCGTACTCGAAGCCCGCGCCGAATCGCTGCTGCAGCCGTTCGCGCAGCGCTTCGTTCACCGGGTTGACTTGGGGCAGGCCCAAGGTCGCGATGAAGGCGCCGATCAGCCGCGATCCAGGCAGGTCAATGCCTTCGGCGAAGGCGCCGCCCAGTACGGCGAAGCCGATGCCTTGGCCTTGCGGCACAAACCGATCGAGAAAGGCCTGGCGCGCGGTCTCGTCCATGTGGCGCCGCTGCCGCCAGCAGGGGATGTCGGGATGCCGTGCCTCGATGGCCGATGCCACCTGCTCCAGGTAGTCGAAGCTGCTGAAAAAGGCGAGGTAGTTGCCCGGCGCCGTAGCCCATTGATCGGCAATCACTCGGCAGATGGGCGCGACACTGTCGGCGCGGCGGGCGAACCGGGTCGACACATCCGGCACCACGTGCACTGCCAACTGATCCGACGAGAAGCTGGATTGGATATCGACCCACGCGGTGTCGACGGGCAAGCCCAGGGTGTCGGCATAGAACTGTTCCGGCGCCAGCGTGGCCGAGAACAGCACCGTGGTGCGGGTTGCCGCAAAGCGGGGGGCAAGGAACTCGGCTGGCGTGACATTGCGCAGGCTCACCCGTGCTTCAACGCGGCCCCGGCCATGGCCACGACCAGCCGGCCGGGTGCTCACATCGACCATCGAGTGGCTGGCATCGAAGCTCTCGCACAGCCGCAGGTAGTGCAGGGCAGACCAGTGAAACTCGACCAGGGCTGTGGGCAGGCCGTGCGGGCCTTGCTCGCCTTCGGCCATCCATTCGCCTATGGCCTGGGTGGCCTCGGTCAGCACCTGCCCCAGCCGCGTCGGTGGGGCATCCACCAACTGATAGGGCTCGGCGTGACTGCGCGCCAGGGCTTGCCACGCGCGGGCCACGCGATCCAGAGGCTTCTTCAGGGTGGGGGGCGCGCTGTCCCGGGCCGCGGCGAAAGCCTGCCAGTCGAGTTCAGCGGAGTAGCAGCTGCGCGCACGATCGAGCAGGTTGTGTGCCTCGTCCACCAGCACCGCCACCCGCCAGCCGTGGATGAGGGTGGACGCATGCCATGAGGCGCTCACATCGAAGAAGTGGTTGTAGTCACCCACCGCGACATCGGCCCAGCGCGCCATCTCCTGCCCCAGGTAGTAGGGGCAGATCGCGTGCCGCTCGGCCACTTCTTGCAGGGCCTGTTGGGACAATGGCGGGCCATCGACAGCATCGCTGCGCGCGGCAGGCAGGCGATCGTAGAAGCCCCGGGCCAGCGGGCAAGAGTCGGGGTGGCACTCCTTGTCGGGGTGAACGCAAGCCTTGTCGCGCGCCACCAATTCGACGATGCGCAGCCGGCAGGCCCCAGAGGCCCGCAGAGTCTGCAGCGCCTGCATGCCCACTTGGCGGCCCGGCCCCTTGGCGCTGAGGAAGAAGATCTTGTCCAGCGCTTGCTCGGGCATCGCCTTGAGCAGGGGGAACACCGTGCCCAGCGTCTTGCCGATACCCGTGGGCGCCTGCGCGGCCAGACAGTGGCCGCGGCGGGCGGCGCGGAACACGGCCTCGGCCAGCGTGCGCTGCCCAGGTCGGAACTCGCCGTGGACAAACTTCAGTGCTGTGAGGCAGATGTCTCGCGTGCTGCGATGGGCCGACTCTTGCTGTGCCCACGACAGGTATTGGTCGCACAAGCCCTCGAAGAAGGCCTGAAGCTCGGCGGCCGTCAGGCGTTGGACCAGCGGTGGCGCTTGCTCCTGCCGATCGGCATGAAAGTAGACCAGTGCCACGTTCCATTCGGTGGCTTGGTGCAGTTGGCACAGCAGCCAGCCATACACCTTGGCCTGCGCCCAATGCAGCTCGCGCTGGTTGGCGGGCATTCGGTCGAGTGCGCCGCGGTAGGTCTTGACCTCCTCGACCCACTGTCGCGAGACGTCGACCCCATCAGCGCGTCCGCGCACCGTCAGGCCGCGGTGCATCCCTTGCAGGCTGACCTCGGCCTGGTAGCCCGGTCCGCGCGACTGCGCCACGCTGCGGTGCCCCGCCATCCCCTGCTCAGCGGTGGGTGAGGGCGTGAACCGGGCGTCCAGGTCTCCGCGCCTGGCCGCGAATTCGCACAACGTGCGCACCGCCGCCACCCATGGCCGCTCGGCCGCTGAGTGCGACAAGGCGGCGGGCGCTTCGGTGGCCTCAGGCATGGGCACGTCGTGGGGCGTGGTGTGGGTTCTGTATTTTCATACAGTATCCCGCACCATGCCCGCACGGCGTGCCGACGTCAGTTCACGTGCACCTCGCCGTGCTCACCCAGACGGGGCGTGGTGCCGGTCAGAGCCGCTTTGCCCATCTCGAACAGTTGCACGAGCTTGTTCTCCTGCACGTCCCAGAAATCGGCGTGGCTGATGTCGACTCGCACGAGCGCGAGGTCGGGGTCGGTGGGGCCGCCGGGGAACCAGGCTTCCGCCATCTTCGACCAGAGGGCCTTTTTCCGTGCCAGATCTTCGACCACCACGGCGGTGCCCGAGATGGACACGTAGCGATCTTTGCCGGGGTGCGCGTAGGCGATGTTCACACTCGGGTCGGCGGTCAGCTCTTCCAGCGGTTCGCCTTGACGCGACATGAAAAACCACAGCCGCGTGTCTTGGTCGTCTCGGGAGTTCTGCGTGGTCATCGGCCGCGAATGCAAGTGGCCATTGCGGTGGTGGGTGGTGAACATCGCAAAGCGGATGTCGCAGATGAGCTCCCAGAGCTTGGCCATGGGGCCGCTGGCCGCGAGCGGGGTCTCCGTCGTGGTCGCGGCAGGGTGCAGGGCGGGGGATTCGGATCGGTGCATGTCACAAGCTCCTGAAAAGGGTTCCTATCCCTCAAGCGTGATGCCCGGTAGCTGGGCCCGCTGTAGGCCGACGCCCCAATCCATCGTCGGGCAGCTCCGCGGCCAGGCATTCCCTCGGCGTGCGCAGCCGTATTTCCGCGGGCCCGCTCCGCAGGCGGCAATATGTCTCTTCAATCCGTGGTTTTGGCGCAAATCTCCCCCGAATGGGTGATCCCCGCCAAGGCGATGGCCGGCCAAGATGACGTCCATCGCGGTTGCACTCCAACGAACACGGGCCCCCAGGGCCCAACCGCGATACGCAATCGAGCCGCCTGGCGCAACGCGCCAGTGGCCCCAGCAGGGTTTTCGGTTGTGGAGGGTCTGTCCGAGCCGCATGGTTCAGACCCGGCGCGTCGATCGCCGGGCGGCCATGCGGCCCGCCAGTTTCGGGCCCCGTGGTGCACGTTGCTGTGCCGCGGGGCGCCCGCTTTCAGGGCAACAAGTCTTCCTCGACGAACGTGCGGTAGTGCACCGCGCTGGCCGCCTCATGGCGCCGAGCCAGCTCTCCAATTCGTTGAGCGTCTTCCGCCGCGTCTACCTTCACCAGCAGCCAGCTGCAACCCTGCCGGGCCAGCTTCAGGTAGCGCTTCATCAGCACGATTTCGTAGCCGAAGCCGGAGGCGCCACTGGCCTTGTCGATCTGCTCGCCCAACTCTTCCACCGGTTCTCGCGGCGTGATGCGGCTGATTTGCTCGGCGCTGATGCCGGCTTCCTGCAAGGCCGCGACGAATGCCTCTTCAGACGCGGCGTCCGGAAGGGCGATCAGCACGTGGCCCACCGGTTTCAAATTGCCGAATGAGGTGGGAACCGCTTCCAAGGTGAGGTGCGACATGACCGTGCTCCGGATGGTGTAAATCAGGTCATGGTCTGGCACGAGCCGAGCCGGGGGAGTCGGGCTATGGCGGCAAGTGGTGTGGGGCTTGTCCGACAATCCGCTCTCGTCCGCGGATCGGCTGGAGTGCCTCGCGGTGGTCAACCCACATTGATCAAAACGTGCCGTTGCTGCTGCGCCGCATTCATCACGCCGCCATCATTTGCTCCGACTACGCGGCGTCCAGGCGTTTCTATGTCGAGACGCTGGGGCTGTCGGTGTTGGCGGAGAACTACCGTGCCGCCCGTCAGTCGTACAAGCTCGATTTGAGGCTCCCCGATGGCTCGCAGGTCGAGCTGTTTTCGTTTCCGGCGGCGCCGCCTCGCCCGTCCCGTCCTGAGGCGCAGGGCCTGCGCCATCTTGCCTTCGAGGTGGATGATGTCGCGCAAGCCAAGCAGTGGCTCGAAGCGCGTGGGGTGGAGGTCGAGCCGATCCGGGTGGACGAATACACCGGCCGCCGATACACCTTCTTTGCCGATCCCGATGGCCTGCCGCTCGAGCTCTACGAAGCGGCGCCCGCCAGCGCGGCATAGGCCACCGCCACCTCAGCGGCCAGCCGCGCGTTGTTGAGCACCAGTTGGATGTTGCCGGCGAGGCTGTCGCCGCCGGTGAGCGCGTTCACGCGCGCGAGCAGGAACGGCGTGACGGACTTGCCGGTGCAACCCTGCGCCTTCGCCTCAGCGAGGGCCTGATCAATGGCCCGGTTCACCGTGTCCAGCGGCAACGAGTATTCGGCGGGAATCGGGTTCGCGATCACCATGCCGCCGCTGAAACCGAGGTCCCACTGGGCTTTCATCACCCGGGCCAGCGAATCCGCGTCGTCCAAGCGCGCGTCGAGATCCAGGCCACTGTCTTGGGTGAAAAACGCCGGCAGCCTTGGAGTGCGATAGCCCAGCACCGGCACACCGTGCGTCTCCAGGTATTCCAGCGTGAGTCTCAGATCGAGAATGGATTTGGCGCCCGCGCACACCACCGCCACCGGTGTGCGGGCCAGTTCCTGCAGGTCTGCAGAAATGTCGAAACTGGTTTCGGCACCGCGGTGCACGCCGCCGATGCCCCCGGTGGCGAACACGCGGATGCCGGCCATTGCCGCCACGATCATCGTGGCGGCCACTGTCGTGGCGCCGGTGCCCTGGCGTGCCACCAGCAGCGCCATGTCGCGGCGGCTGACCTTGGCGACCGCGGGCCCCTCTTGCCCCAGCCGCTCGATCTGCGCCGTGCTGAGCCCAGCCTTCAGCCGGCCGTCGATGATGGCGATGGTCGCGGGCACCGCGCCGTGGGCCCGCACCTCGGCCTCGACCCGCAGCGCCGTCTCGGCGTTCTGTGGCCACGGCATGCCATGCGAAATGATGGTGGATTCCAGCGCCACCACGGCGCGGCCTCGGGCCAGGGCGTTGGCCACCTCGGGCGTGGTGTCGAGCAGCGGGCGATTAGGCATGGGCGTCAGCCTGGGCGGCGAAAGACCAGGATCAGGTTGTTCGCTGGCATCGCCACGCGTTCAACCAAGGCCAGCCCGGCGCCTCGTGCCACCGATTCGACGGCAGCCAGATCGCGCAGGCCCCATTGGGGATCACGCTCGCGAAGGTCGGCATCGAAGGCCAGGTTGCTGGGCGCGGTGGGTTCACCGTCCACGATGAATGGGCCATACACCACCAGCAGGCCCCGCGCGGCGAGGTGGGCGGCGGCCCCCCGCATCAAGGCCGGGCAGGCGGCCCAGGGGGCGATGTGCAGCATGTTGGCGCAGTACACCGCGTCGAACACCCCGAGATCGTCGGGCCAAGACGACATCACATCCAGGTGCCTCGGCGGCAGGGCCTGTGGCAGCTTGTCTGCATGGGCGGCGATGCCGGGCAGGGCGGAGGCGTCCACGTCGGTGGGCTGCCAGCGCCAGCCAGGCTCTTGTTGGGCGAAGTAGGCGGCATGCTGGCCGGTGCCCGAGGCGATCTCGAGCACCCGCGCCTGAGCCGGCAGCAGGCGCCTGAGCACTTCCAGGATCGGGGCCTTGTTGCGTTCGGCCGCAGGGCTGACGCGCAGTTCGGTGTACACGCTGTGAGAGGTCTCGCTGGACTTGGAGGCACTGACTGTACGGCGGGTTGTACGACCGGTTGTACGGCCGGGTGTAGGGTCGGTTGCAGGGCCGCAGGTCCCGCCACCATCATGCGCCCGCCGAGTGGGGCACGCGGATTGCACTAAGCTTGGCGCATGAACCGCCCCAAACCTTTTTCCATGATCCGCGAGTTTCACCTCGCTGACTGGTTCACGCTCGCCAATGCCATCTGTGGCGTGGGCGCGCTGTTTTCAGTGATGTCGTACCTCCAGTCACGCGGCGTCTTCCACATCTACTTTGCCTGTGCCTTGATCACGGCGGCGCTGGTGTTCGATGTGCTCGATGGCCGTGTGGCCCGCTGGCGGCAGCGCAGTTCGGCGATGGGCCGCGAGCTCGATTCGCTGGCCGACGTGATCTCCTTTGGCGTGGCGCCTGCGGCCATCGCCTACGGTTGCGGCATGCAGGGCATGTACGACCGCATCGTGCTTGGGTTTTTCGTCGCGTGCGGCGTCTCCCGCCTGGCGCGCTACAACGTGACGGCCGAATCGCTGTCCGACGACGCGGGCAAGGTCAAGTACTTCGAGGGCACGCCGATCCCGACATCGCTGGTGCTGGTGCTGACATTGGCCTTGGCCGCCTCTCAGGGGGCGATTGGCGACCAGCTCTGGTTCGGCTCGACGCAGATCGGCGGCTTCACACTGCATCCCCTGGTATTGCTGTTTGCCATTTCGGGCTCTCTCATGATCAGCCGCATTCGCATTCCCAAGCTTTGACGTGCCCTGATCGCGACCCTGACAGCAGGCTGACGGCGTGATTGGGATGCCGTTGCGCACAAATGCACGGGGCTTTGCATGGAACACCCTATTGAGGTCAGTAGGGATGACGCGGGCATGTAGACGAGGCTACAGTGGCGCCGGGCGACCCAAACCGCCCCCTGCTTTTCCTCCCTGAGCAGGGCCCTTGCGACGACAGCGCACAGGGCTTCTCAGCCCCGGCGGATGCCGGGGCTGTCTTTTTTCTGCGTCTCGGGTCTGAGGGCCTTTTCCAAGCAGGAACCGCTCGACTACCATCTCCCGGCGCCCGCCGCGGCGCACCCATTCCTCGGGAGATCAAGCATGAAACTGGTTCCGTTCCTGGTGTCGATGCTGGCCGCCGCCCTGATCAGTCCCGCGGCTCTTGCCCAGGGCAAATCCTGCGATGAGCTGAAGAGTGCGATCGCCACCAAGCTCGATGGCAAAGGCGTTTCGGGCTACGTGCTCGAGGTTGTTCCAGCCGACCAGGATGCCGGCGACAAGCGCGTCGTCGGCACCTGTGAAGGTGGCTCGAAGAAGATCATCTACTCGAAGGAATCGAAGCCCAAGACCTGATGGGC
Organism: Ideonella lacteola; assembly: GCF_038066555.1. NCBI lineage: Bacteria > Pseudomonadati > Pseudomonadota > Betaproteobacteria > Burkholderiales > Sphaerotilaceae > Ideonella > Ideonella lacteola. The sequence goes on from NZ_JBBUTG010000019.1 coordinate 13,142, forward strand.
GGGTGACATGCGCCGCGCTGCTTCACCGCGGCGGGCCGCGCTCACAGGCCCCTATGGGGCCGCCAGGCACCTTGCGCAAGTTGGCGCTGGCCGGGGGGCCAGCTGCTTTGCGGCGTGGGTGTCTGCGCGCGACGCCGGGCCTCAGCGGCGGACTTTGCCGTCGCCGGTGAGCATCGACAGATCGACGAACGATGAAGCGACGTGGTCGCGGGGGCCAAAGTCAACGACGAAGCCGCCGAAGTCTTGGCGCTGAATTGATTCGAGCGATTCGATGAACTGGTCTCGAGAGGCGCTGCGTTGGGTGCGGCGAAGTCCCTCGGTGAACACCTTGGCGGCCAGATAGCCTTCGAGGCTCGAGTAGTTCACCTGAACGCCCGTCTTGGCCGCGGCGGCCTGGAACTCGCGGGTGACCGGCAGGGAAGCCGTGTATGGGAACGGCATCACCTGGCTGATCATCACGCCTGCACCGTCGGCCTTCAGCTCGTCGGCCAGCGCTTGGGTGCCGACGAACGACACGTTGAAGAAGCTGCCCCCGAACCCGGCCTTGCGTGATTCGCGGATGAAGGCCGCGCACGACTTGTAGGCGCTGATCTGCACCACCGCGTTCGGCTGCTTGGGCATGATCTCGGCCACGGCCTTGGCCACGTCCACGCTGTTGCGCTCGACGGTGGCGGTGGCAACCGGCTCCAGGCTGCGCCGGCGCAGGGCGCGCAAGGTGCCCTCCAGGCCAGCCTTGCCGTAGGCATCGTTCTGGTAGAAGACCGCGATCTTCGTCAGGCCCAGCGAGGCCAGCTGCTTGATGATCAACTCGGTTTCGTCGTAGTACGAAGCGCGTACATGGAACACGGACCGCAGCGAGGGATCGCGCAGGATCTCGGCGCCGGTGAACGGTGCGAACAGGGGCATGCGGGCCTGGTTGATCAGCGGCAGGGCCGCGGCGCAGGTCGGGGTGCCGACATAGCCGAAGAGCGCAAAGACGTCGTCCTTGATGAACTTCTCGGTGTTGGCCTTGCAGCGGTCGGGCTCGTAGCCGTCGTCGGCCGTGCGCAACTCGATCTGCTGGCCGTTGATGCCGCCGTTGGCATTGACCTGGTCGAACCACAGCTTGGCGCCCGCATTCATCTGCACGCCCAACTGGGCGGCGGGTCCGGTAAAGGCGGCTGACTGGCCAATGACCAGCGGGCGGCTTTGGGCGATGGCGGGAAACGCCAGGGCAGCGGTGCTGGCGAGCGATTGCTTAAGCAGGGTACGACGTAACACAGTGTGAATGCGGCAACGAAAACCCAATTAGTGTGGGCGTCGGCCGGTGCTGCCGCAAGGCTTGTGGCGCCTTGCCGCGGCCCGTTGCGTGCAATAGTTTGTCGAGTGGTGGAAGCGTTTTTCTGCCTCGATGACAGCTGGCTGACAGCTGAGGGCGGCCGGGCCCTCGGCTGTCGTTCAGCTGTCGTTCAGACGACGATCAGGGGGTGATCGTCCCGATCACCTGCGGGGTGGTCAGGCGCGGCGAAAGAGCGGCCGGTTGCTGAAACCGAAACACCAGGTTGCTGCCCACGTTGTCGATGCCGATCAAGTCCGGCCAGCCATCGCGGTTGAAGTCTCCGGCAGCCACCGTGTGCGGCTCGTCACCCAGGGTCAACTTGGCCACGGTCTGGAAGCTTGGCGCGCCATCCGTCACGCCCAGGTTGCGATGCACCTCGATCGCCCCGCCGTTGGACGCATCGGCGGCCAGGTTGCTCAGCAGCACGTCAGTGAAGCCGTCCTGGTCCATGTCGGCCAAGTCCAGGCCGAACGGCGCACCGCTCAAGAACTCGGTGCGCTTGAACTTCGGGGTCGTCGCGCCCTTCGTCGTGGCGTTGCGGAGCACGCTCCACGTCGAGCCGACCCAGCCATTGGAGTTCGACGTGACGATGTCGAGCCGGCCATCGCGGTTGGTGTCCGCCAGGCCGATCTGGTTGGCCATGGTGAAGCCCGGGAACCACACGGGCTCGGCGAAGCTCACGGGTCCACCGGGCGCGGTGGTGTTCAGCAAGACGCTGACGCCCTGGTTGTCGATGACCAGATCGGGTTTGCCGTCGCCGTTGAGATCGCCCGCGGCGATACCTTGCGGCAGCGGATCAGAGTCTTTCGAGGCCCGCGGCATGGCCACGAGGGTCAAGACGGGGGTGGTCGACCCCACCGGGGTGGTGTTGCGCCACACCAGCGCACGGCTGGTCCCCGGCGCGTTCGAGCTGCCCGGGTTCGAGGCGGCGATGTCGACAATGCCGTCGCCGTCGAAGTCGGCAAAGGCCACATCGGCGGTCCATCCCCAATCGGTGGTCGTCAGCGTGGTCGGCACGAAGCTGAAGCTTCCGGTGGCCGTGGTGTTGATCAACACATGCAGCTGGTTGCGGTCCGAGACGGACACCACCATGTCCGGACGACCGTCGCGGTTGATGTCGGCCACGCGCACGCGGCCGAAGCCCACCTCATAGCTGGCCACCTGGGCAAATCGCGCGGTGCTGCTGCCCGCCGGTGTGCCATTGCCCAGCACGTAGACGCGGCCCGGTCCCGACGCGGCCACATCGAGTAGGCCATCGCCGTTGAAGTCGGCCACGGCGGCGTTCTCGATGCCTCGCTCCAGCTTCACGCTGCCGGATTCGGCGTACACGTGGCCAGAGGGGTTGGCGCCATCGACGCTGGGGCTTGCCAGCTGCAGCGACATCTGCAGCGCCTTGGTGCCGCCCGACGTGCGGGGCTGCACGGTGACGGCGACGGTGGTGCGCGTTTGCCCGGCGGGGATGGTGGCGGTGCCCTCGGCGGCCACGTAGTCGCGCCCGGCGCGGGCGCTGCCGTCCACCGTCTTGTAGCGGAAGCTGACCGCAGCACTGGTATCGCCGCTGCGCTCGACGACGAAGCTAAGCGGTGTCGCGCCGGTTCTGGGCGCCTGGGCGTTGACGGCGGTCACGGCCACGTCGGCGTGTGACGCCGTGGACAGTGCGGCCACGCACGCCGCCATCAGGGCGTGCCAGGAAGACAGGACAGGTTTCATCAGCGGATTTCAGGGGGTTGAAGGGAGGGCAGCGGTCGGCGTTGCGGCCGCATGACCGCCGGTGAGTGCCCGTCGCTCCGTTGGCACGGCCCAATGAAACCTTCAATAACCGTCAACGGCGCTCAGGCGGCCTTGGGTGCGGGGTCGTGTCCGTCGGCGGGCGCCGCCGGCCCCGGCGCTTGTTCTTCGGGCAGAGCGGTGGCGCCCACGGCCGCATAGCCGCCCAGGAACATTTGCACCGCGCGCCGCGCCATCACCTGCAATTGAGAGGCCGCCAGCGGTGCCGGCGAACGCATGAAGCTGCGCAGATCGATCTCGGCACGCACCAACCCCATGAACTGCATGGCCAGCACGTCGGCAGGGCCGGGTTGCAAGTCCCCGCGGTCCATGGCGGCGCGCAATGCCGCAGTCAGGGCGGTCTGAACGCGACCCGGGCCCAGTTCGCTGAACATCTCGCCCACATCGGTGCGGCTGGATTCGCCCACCACCACCCGCTGCATGGCCAACGCGTCCGGCTCCGTCATCAGCCGCATCAGCTGGAACGCGAAGCGGGTCAAGCCCGTGGCGAGGTTGTCCCGGCCCAGGTGGCCAAGTTCCGTCACGGCGTCTTCCAGGTGGGTCTCGGCCAATTGCTCGATCACCGCGACGAACAGCTCTTCCTTCGAGCGGAAGTAGCCATAGAGCGTGGCTTTGGAGCCGCCGATGCGGCGACTCAGCTCGCCCATCGTGGCGCGCTCGTAGCCCATCTCCAGGAACAGCCGCCGGGCCTCTTGCACGATCACCTCGCGCTTGGCCTCGGTGCGAACTTTCATGTGTCTGCCTCTTAACAGTACCGATGGGTTCATTTTCGCTTGACCTTCCGTGCCGGTCAACCTTAAACTAAACCGTACGGTTCAGTTAAAGAGGTTCTCATGTCTGCTTTTCCGACTTTTCCCCGATCGGGGCGCGTTTGGTGGGTCGTCAGCGTGCTGGCGGTGGCGGCCGCGCTGGTGGCCTGTGGCGAGCCGCCCGGCGGCGCGTCGCCTGTGCCCTCGGGCCCTACCGAGGTGAGCGTGATGACGCTGCAGCCGCAGCGCGCGGCCCTGACCACGGCGTTGCCGGGCCGGGTGTCTGCCGTCGTGAGCGCGGAGGTGCGCCCGCAGATCACCGGCGTGGTCAAGCAACGGGTGTTTGTGGAAGGCTCACACGTCAAGGCGGGTGAGTTGCTCTACCAGATCGATTCGGCCAGCTACCGCGCAGCCGTGGCCAACGCCGAGGCCGCCTTGGCCAAGGCCGAGGCCAGCCGTGACAGCGCCCGGCTGCGTGCGCAGCGCCAACGAGAGCTCGTTCAGGTGCAGGCTGTGAGCCGCCAGGACGCGGAAGACGCCGAGGCCAGTTGGCAGCAGGCCGAGGCCGATGTGGCGTCGGCCCGCGCCGCGCTGCAGACACAGCGGATCAACCTCGACTACACCCGCATCACCGCGCCGGTGTCGGGGCGTGTCGGGCGCTCCAGCGTCACGCCGGGTGCGCTGGTCACCGCCAACCAGGCGACCGCACTGGCCACCATTCAGCAACTGGATCCGATCTTCGTCGACGTCACCCAGACCAGCGCGGACATGTTGGCCCTCAAGCGCTCACTGGCGGCGGGCGACCTGAAGCAAGGCGCGACCAAGGTGGCGCTGCAGCTGGAGGATGGCAGCGCGTATCCGGAAGCCGGCAGGCTCGAATTCAGCGAATCGCAGGTCGACACGACGACGGGTTCGGTGACCCTGCGCGTGCGTGTCCCCAATCCGCGCGGTGACCTGCTGCCGGGCATGTATGTCCGCGCGGTGATCGAGCAGGGCGTGCTGGAGCAGGCGCTGCTGGTGCCGCAGCGCGCCGTCGCGCGCGACGCGTCCGGCCAGGCGATGGTCTCGGTGCTGGGTGACGACGGCAAGCTCAACCCCCGGCCGGTGACTCTGGGCCGCGAGATGGGCGACCAGTGGCTGCTCACTGGCGGCCTGAAGGCAGGAGACCGCATCGCCGTCGAAGGGCAGCAGAAGGCGGCGCCTGGCGCGGTCGTCAAGGCCCGCCCGGTGGATGCCACCGTCGCGCAGCGCTAGGAGTCGGCCATGGCACGCTTCTTCATTGATCGCCCCATCTTCGCGTGGGTGCTGGCCATCGTCACCATGCTGGCGGGGGTGTTCGCGATTCGCATGCTGCCGATCGCGCAGTACCCGGTGATCGCACCACCTGCCATCAGCATCACCGCCGTCTACCCCGGCGCTTCCGCCAAAACCCTGGAAGACACCGTCACCCAGGTGATCGAGCAGAAGATGAAGGGCCTCGATCGTCTGCAGTACATGCAGGCGGTGAGCGACTCTTCCGGCAACGTCACCATCACGCTCACCTTCGAGACCGGCACCAACCCCGACACCGCTCAGGTGCAGGTGCAGAACAAGCTCTCGCTGGCCACGCCACTGCTGCCGCAAGAGGTGCAGCAGCAGGGTCTGCAGGTGGCCAAGTCGGCGGCGAACTTCCTGGCCGTGATCGCCTTCGTCTCGAAGGACGGCCGCACGGACGCCGGTGCGCTCGCCGACTATGTGGCCTCGAATGTGCAAGACCCGATGTCTCGGGTGCCTGGGGTCGGCGAGACACAGCTGTTCGGTGCGCAGCGCGCGATGCGCATCTGGCTCGATGCCGATCGGCTGAACGGCCTCGCGCTCACGCCCCTGGATGTGCGCCAGGCCGTGCAGGCGCAGAACGTTCAAGTGTCCGCCGGTCAACTGGGTGGCTTGCCCGCGGTGCAGGGCCAACAGCTCAATGCCACGATCACCGCACGCACGCGGCTGAAGACAGCCGAGGAATTCGAGAACATCCTGCTGCGCACGCGCAGCGACGGCAGCGCCGTGCGCCTGCGTGATGTGGCCCGCATCGAATTGGGCAGCGAAAGCTATGGCTGGAATGCGCGCTACAACGGCAAGCCGGCGGCCGGGCTGGCGGTGAAGCTGGCCCCGGGGGAAAACGCGCTCGACACCATCCGCGCGATCGATGCCGAAATCGACCGGCTGCAAGCCTTCTTCCCGCCCGGCGTCGAGGCCGTGAAGCCCTACGACACCACGCCCTTCGTGCGCCTGTCCATCGAAGAGGTGGTGCGCACGCTGGTCGAGGCCATTGCGCTGGTCTTTCTGGTGATGTGGTTGTTCATGCAGAACCTGCGAGCCACGCTGATCCCGACGATCGCGGTGCCGGTGGTGCTGCTGGGCACGTTCGGCGTGATGGCCGCCTTCGGCTTCACCATCAACACGCTGACCATGTTGGCGATGGTGCTGGCCATTGGCCTGTTGGTCGACGATGCCATCGTCGTGGTCGAGAACGTCGAGCGCGTGATGCAGGAGGAGGGGCTGCCGCCCAAGGAGGCCACTCGCAAGTCCATGGGGCAGATCAGCGGCGCGCTGGTTGGCGTGGCGCTGGTGCTGGCCGCCGTGTTCGTGCCGATGGCGTTCTTCGGCGGCTCCAGTGGCGTGATCTACCGGCAGTTCACCGTGACCATCGTGTCGGCCATGAGCCTGTCGGTGCTGGTGGCAATGATTCTCACGCCGGCCCTTTGCGCCACCTTGCTCAAGCCCGCGCATGGCCCGCGTACCACCGGCTTCTTCGGCCTGTTCAACCGCGGGTTCGATCGGGGCAACCGCCGCTATCAGGGCCTGGTACGTGGCGTGATCGCCCGCAGCCCTTGGGCCATGGGCGTCTACCTGGTGTTGGCCCTGATGGTGGGCGTGGCGTTCACCAAGGTGCCGGCGGGCTTCCTGCCTGAAGAAGACCAGGGCTTTGCTTTCACGCTGGTGCAATTGCCGCCGGGTGCCACGCAGGCGCGCACGCTGCAGGTGATGGCCCAGGTCGAGCGCCATTTTCTCGAAGACGAGAAGGACTCGGTCGATTCGGTCTTCACCGTGGCCGGCTTCAGCTTCGCGGGCTCGGGCCAGAACATGGGCATGGGCTTCATCAAGCTCAAGCCCTGGTCCGAGCGCCAGCGGGCAGACCAGAGCGTCGGCGCGATCAGCCGCCGCGCCATCTTGAAGCTGGCGGCGATCAAGGACGCCAGCGTCTTCACCGTGGCGCCGCCGGCGGTGGCCGAGCTGGGCAACGCGAGCGGCTTCGACCTGATGCTGCAAGACCGCGCCAACCTGGGCCATGAGGCCCTGTTGGCCGCGCGCAACCAACTGCTGGCTGCGCTGATGAAGGAGCCCGGGCTGGTGGCGGTGCGCCCCAATGGCATGGAAGACACGCCGGAGTTCCGCCTGGAGATCGACGAGCACAAGCTGGGCTCGCTGGGGCTCTCGGCGTCGGATGTCAACGACACCTTGGGCATCGCCTGGGGCGGCCGCTATGTCAACGACTTCATGGACCGTGGCCGCGTGAAGAAGGTGATGCTGCAAGGCGAGGCCGCCGATCGCATGCTGCCGGGCGATCTCGAGCGCTGGCAGGTGCGCAACGCCAGCGGTGTGATGGTGCCCTTCAGTGCCTTCGCGCGGACCACCTGGGCACAGGGCTCACCCCGCCTCGAACGCTACAACGGGGTGCCGTCGATGGAGATTCTCGGCATGGCGATGCCCGGGGCCATGTCCAGCGGTGAGGCGATGGCGCTGGTCGAGCGGCACGCTTCAACGCTGCCAGCGGGCATCGGCTACGAGTGGACAGGGATCTCTCGGCAAGAACGCGAGGCGGGGGGCCGCGCCGGCCTGTTGTACGCCGTTTCGATCCTGGTGGTGTTCCTCTGCCTGGCGGCGCTGTACGAAAGCTGGAGCGTGCCGCTGGCGGTGCTGCTGGTGGTGCCGCTGGGCGTGTTGGGCACGCTGGTGGCGGCCGTGCTGACCTGGAAGATGAACGACGTGTACTTCCAGGTCGGGCTGCTGGCCACCATCGGGTTGGCGGCGAAGAACGCCATCCTGATCGTCGAGTTCGCGCGAGACCTGCATGCGCAAGGCCTTGGTCTGGTGGATGCCGCCTTGGAAGCCGCGCGCCTTCGTCTGCGGCCGATCGTGATGACCTCGCTGGCCTTCATCCTGGGTGTGCTGCCCTTGATGCTGGCCACCGGTGCAGGTGCCGGTGCGCAGAACGCGCTCGGCACGGCCGTGGTGGGGGGCATGGTCAGCGGCACGGTTCTCGCCATCGTCTTCGTTCCCTTGTTCTTCGTCGTGGTCTCGCGGTTGATGGGGCGCCGCCCCTCGCCAACCACCCCGTCCACCCCGGCCGTTCTGGAGGCTCACTGAGATGCTTGCTTCACAACCCATCGTTCGCGGCGCTCGGCGCGCCTTCACGGCGGCGGCCATCGCCGCGCTGGCGGCTTGTGCGCACCTGGAGCCCGGTGAGGTGCACCCCGATGTGTCGTTGCCGGATCACTATCCGGCGGCCACCGCCGGCGATACGGCCTCTGCCGAGCGGCCGTGGCGCGAGCAGTTTCGAGACCCGCGTCTGGTACAGCTGATCGAGCTGGCGCTGGCGCAGAACCGCGACCTGCGCGTCGCCGCGCTCAACATCGAGCAGGCGAGGGCGCTCTATCGCATCCAGGAGGCGGCGCGCTGGCCCGGCGTGAGCGCCAGCGCGGGCAGCACGCTGTCGCGTTCGCCGGCCGATCTGTCGCCATCCGGGCGGGCGAGCATTTCGCGCAACTACAGCGCCACGGTGGGTGCCAGCGCCTACGAGCTGGACCTGTTCGGCCGTGTGCGCCTGCTGAACGAGCAGGCCCTGGCGCAGTTCCTGGCCACCCAGGAAGCCCGGCGCGCGACCCAGATCACGGTCGTCTCCGAGGTGGCGCAATCGTGGATGGGTTGGGCCGCTGATCTGCAGCGCCTGCAACTGGCTGAACAGACGCTGGAGAGCCACCGTCAGAGTGTGGCGCTCACTGAGCGGCGCATGGCTGCGGGTGCCGATTCGGCCTTGACACTGCGCCAGCAGCAATCGAGCCATGAGAGTGCACGTGGCGAGGTGGCGCGTTGGCGCGGGCAAGTCGAGCAGCGTCGCCAGGCCCTCGCGGTGCTGATCGGCGGCCCGGTGCCCGATGAGGCGGTGCCCGATGCGCTCGACCCCGCGGCTTCGCTGCCCATGGCACCGGTGTCGGCCGGCCTGCCATCGGAGTTGCTGTTGCGGCGGCCCGACCTGTTGCAGAGCGAACAGACCTTGAAGGCGGCCCGCGCCAACATCGGTGTGGCACGCGCAGCCTTCTATCCCCGCATCGCCCTCACCGCGTCCGCCGGCACCACCAGCAACGAACTTGCGGGTCTGTTCAAGGGCGGGTCAGGCACCTGGACGTTCGCGCCGCAGCTGTCGCTGCCGGTCTTCGATGGGGGCGCCAATCAGGCCAACCTCGATTCGGCCACCGCCGAGCGTGACATGGCACTGGCTCGTTACGAGAAGTCCATCCAGGTCGCATTTCGTGAAGTCGCCGATGCGTTGACGGCCCGCCGCACCTTGCTCGACAGGCTGGACGCCCAGCAGGCGCTGGTGCAGGCCAGCCGGCAGGCGCTCGAGCTGGCGCAGGCCCGCTACCAGCGCGGGGCGGACAGCTGGTTGCAGGTGCTCGATGCCCAGCGCACCCACGACACGGCCCGGCAAGGCCTGGTGGACCTGCGGGAACAGCAGGCCGACAACTTGATCACGCTGTACAAGGTGCTGGGGGGCGGCGTGGCGTGACAGGCCGCGGCCGGCCCCACGCGCTTTCAGCTGGTTGCACAACGACACGCGGCGGGCAGGCGTGGTCGGGTTAGGGCGTGTGCACACTGCGGAGCCACGATGCGTTGCCACCAGAACCGGTCGAGCGCAAGGCGCAAAACGAAGCCGGGGTGCGGCCCCGGCGATGCTTTGCAACGCCGCGGGCGGCTGGTTCTGGTGGCAACCCTTCGGGAACGGTCCGTTCAGGGCGCATGGCGGCGTTGCCCAACTTGCCCAGGCACCAGCCTGGGCGGCGTCGGGCGCCTTGCCCTGCATCCCTGGACAACCCGTTCGCACGGGGCTGCGTAGTGTGAACACGCCCTAGCCTGCCCGCGCCCTTCCACATTTGTCCCACTCTGCCCGGCCCGGGCCGTTCGACATGCCTGCAACACATCGGCCCTTGTCTCCGTTTGTCCGCCACACCATGGCGGTTGCAACCACCGGCGTCGCCCTCTGCGCCGCCTTCTCGGCGGGCCGTGCCGCTGCCGCCTGTGACACGCTCGACCAGCGTGTGCGTGCCTCCACCGTTCCCGTGGGAGGTAGCGTGTCGCCCAGCGACGAATACACGCCGGTGGTGATCGCGCCAAGGGGTGACGGCACCAGCGTGCTGGCGTGGACCGATCGTTCCGCCAGCCGCATCCAGCTGGCCAAGCTGACGCCAGCCGACGCGTTGAAGACCAGCCTGCCGCCGCTGGCCGGGCTGGAGGTGCATGCGGCTCTGCCGCTGGCCGATGGGACGGCTTTGGCGGTGATGGCCAACGACCCCGACATCTACTCGCCCAAGTACTGCTGGCGCGCCGATACGCCCGACAAGGCGGTGTGCGGCAAGATGGACTTGGTGAGGCTCGACACCGCGGGCCAGCCGCTGTCGCGCACCACGCTCACCGAGAAGGGCAACGTCGACAGCGATGGCGCGCAGTTCATCTGGTGGTACGGCCACACCGCGCGGCTCGCCACCGACGGCTCGCGCATCGGCGTGTACTTCCGATCGGCCATGTCCACCCCGCGGCCGGGCGCGCCGGGTGAGGTGGATATCCACGCCGGCGACACCCTCAAGTTCGTCGATGCCGCCAACGGCGCGCTGCTGAAAGGCGGCTGGGAATGGGGCTGCAGCCACAGCTGGTCGGTGCGGCTGGCGCACAGCAGCAAGCGTTGGGGTGCGGCCTGCCATGGTGACGCGTACCCGAACGCGATGCGGGTGTCGAGATTGGCCACGCCCACGTCGACGCCGGATGACTTGCAGTGGTTGTCCGGCACCGATCCCGCTCGGCGCGCGCTGGGCGGGCTGGTGCCGTCTGGCGGCGGCTTCTGGATCGACTACCTGCAGCCAGCGGCCAATGGGCTGGAGCTGAAGCTCGCCAAGGTGCCCGCCACCGGCGGGGCGCTCAAGAAGGTGTCGACCATCGCGGCCGGCACGGCGTTGGACGCCACCTACCCATTTCGCCCGTACATGGCGGCCTATGGCCAGGGCAAGCTGCTGCTGGGCTGGAAGGCCTCGGGCCAGCTCAAGCTCGCAGTGGCCGATGCGGGCACCGGCGAGCTGATCGAAGGCCCGATCAGCACCACGCTGAAGATCGACAGCTTCCAGGACATGGCCACTGCCCCGAATGGCGATGTGCTGTGGGCCTACAGCAGCGGCGGCAGCAACGTGCTGGTCAACCGGGTGGCGGCCTGCTCGCTGGCGCGCTGAGCAGCCTGGCGGGCCGCCCCGCCGCATCCGACACGCCGACGCGACGGGCCGCGCGCCGATCAATTCGTCGCGGCGGCTGGGCGCTGGTCGGCCGCCACGGCGTCCAGCAACCGCTGCGCCAGCTGGCGGCTGTCCTCGCCTTCGGTCGGCGCGACCGGCAGGTCGGGCGCGATGCCGGCTGTTTCGTTGCGGCCATCGGCGCGCCATCGCATGCAATCGGGCATGCGCACGCGCATCCGTGAATGCGTCAGCACCTGCACTTGCTCGCCATTCATGAACCCGCATCCGGCGCCCCCGGTGAGGGTGCCCACGGTCTTGCCCAGGTGGTTGTCCTGTACGACGGCAGCAAACATCTCGGCCGACGAAAACGTCCGCCTGTCGGTCATCACATAGAGCGGCCCGGTCCACATCGCCCAGAGGTCATCGGCACTGGACGGGAGCGATAGCCGGTAGGCGATGTTCTGGTCGCCAAACGCCCCGCGGGGCAGCGAGGGCTCATAGCCCCCCGCATAGCCCACATCCACCAAGCGTGTGCAGCCTGTGCCACCCCAAGGCTGCTGTCTCGACCACACCCAGGCCATGTCACAAGGCATGGAGGCCCGCGACTTGGCCGTCACGAAGAAGTCGCGGGCGTGGGTGAGGGCATTCGCCGCCTCGATGGTCGGATTGGACTTCAATCCGGCATCCAGACTCTGCAATTGCTGGTCGGCGTAGGCCACGGCTGCTGGTGAGGCCACCATGCGAAGCCGTGCCGATCGCACGGGCAGATCGGTCAACAGCCGTGCGAACCGGTCGCCGCTGTCGTCGCCGCCATTGTTGTTGCCCACGTCGACCAGCAGCGCCGTCATGCCGGCAGCCTTCAGCGCTGAGAGTTGTTCCGCCAGTGCGGAGGACCAGCGGTCGTCCGCGGCGTTTCTCAGGGCCTTCTCGGTGATGGGGGCACCTTGGGCCTTCAGCGCGGCGTAGCCTTGCGTGCAACTCGCCGGAAAGGCGCGGTTGGTGAAGTTCTGGATTCGGATGACGCCGATCGTCGGGCCATCGGTGCGGGTGGCCAGGCCGGTGCGGTACACCGTGGCCAGGCCATCACCCATCAGATGAAAGCCCGGCAAGCTCTCCAGCGGCAGCGAAAAGGCCATGCGTGCGGTCGGCAGAAAGCCCAACGTCGCGCACGCGCCGGCGGCATCATCCGCCTCGAATGGCTTCGCGGTCACAGCAGTGGCCGCCTGGTGGGAGGGGGCCAGATCCGGCAGGACGGACAGGTGCCCGTCCTTGAAGGCACGCACGAAGCTCTCGATGGCCTGGCGGGCCTCGCCGTCGTTGCGTGCCGCCCTGAGGCTCTGCCGAGTCAGGCGATCCAGACGCGGCAGGTTCACGCCGCCTTCCGGTGAAGCGAACCAGGCCAGGTTGGCGTAGTCGCGCTCCAGTGTTTGCTTCAACTGCGCGTAGTCGCGTTGCCATGCAGAGGCATCGTAGGGCTGGGCCTGGGTGTTCGCCGTGGCAAACACCAGGGTGGTCAACGCCAAGAATCGACATGCTGCGGCCATGGGGCTCCTTCTTCTTTCCGACAGAAGGGAGCGTTTATCGCGTGGAGGCCCCAGGCCTGTCTTGAACGACCGTGCCAGTTTTTGAAGGTCAGCCGCTCGTTTTTCGGCGATAGGCACTGGGTGTGGTTCCCAGCCGCGTCTTGAAGGTCCGCGTCATGTGGGCCTGATCGCTGAAACCGCAGAGGGCGGCGATGTCGGCCAAGGGCTGCCTGGATTGGCTCAGCAATGCGGCGGCGCGCTCCAGGCGAAAGCGGCGCAGCGCCTCACCGGGCGATTCGCCAAGATGGGTACGAAACAGGCGCGCGAGTTCGGCGGCGTCGCAACCGACGTCTCGCGCGATCTCGTCCAATGCGAGGTTGCGGTGCGATTGTTCGCGCAGCAGCGCCAGGGCGCGTTGCAGGGCAGCCGGCGCAGTGCCACGCTGGCGTGCGTGCTCTCGGGCCATCAGCCCCAGCAGCTCGTGCAAGAGGCCGTCGATCACCAACGACGAGAAGTCGTCGGGCACTTGCAGCTCTTGCGCGATGCGGCGGCCCACGTCGGCCAGCGACAGCGAGCGCACGGCCGGGGCTTGGTCGACGGGCAGGGCCCCGCGCAGGCGTTCGATGGCTTCTGCAGTCGGGGCCATCTGGAGTTTGCGCACGCCCTCGGCGCCGAATCGTTGAGAGTGGGCTTCGCCGGCCGGGCAGAGCAGCAGCGAGCCCCAGGCGCCCTCGTGACGCCGCCCGCGGATGAACTCCTCATAGCTGCCTCCCAGCACCAGCGACAGCGTTGCGCGGCGGTGCGTGTGCGGCGGCATGTCGGATCCGGGCGCGTACCGCCGGACTTGGATGTCCGAGAAGAGTGTGTTCATGAGCTCGGGGCGCCTCTCGCTTGCGCTGGATGCTCGGCAGCACCAGCGCCATTGGCGCGCCGACGAACGACGGCGCGGGCAAGGCTGAGTATGGCCGATGCCCTCGGAAAGCGCAGCTCGGGCTGCGGCCAGGTCAGGCGGTCTGGGATTCGTCGAGGCGGAACCGGTTGACGAGTTCGAGCAGGTCGGCCGACTGCGAGCGCAGGCTCTCGGCGGCGGTGGTGCTTTCGACGACGAGCGCGGCGTTCTGCTGGGTGGCGTCGTCGAGTTGGCGTACCGCGCCATTGACCTCGCCCAGGCCTTGCGCCTGGTTCTCGGCGGCGCTGCAAAGCTCTCGCACCACGCCGGAGACGCGGGTCACGTCGTCGACGATCACCCGCATCGTGGCGCCGGCGCCTTCGACCAGCTTGCTGCCGGATTCGACCTTGGCGACGCTGTCGCCGATCAGTGACTTGATCTCGCGCGAGGCGGTGGCCGAGCGTTGGGCCAGGGCCCGCACCTCCGAGGCCACGACCGCGAAGCCCTTGCCGTGGTCGCCTGCGCGCGCTGCCTCGACGGCGGCATTGAGCGCCAGGATGTTGGTCTGGAATGCGATGCCGTCGATGACCCCGGTGATGTCGGCGATGCGGCTGCTGGCCGCGGCGATCTCGCCCATGCGGTCGATCACTTCGGACACCACCGCGCCCCCGCGCTCGGCCGCCTGATTGGCCGATGACATCATCTCGCCGGCCGACCGGGCTGATTCGGCGCTTTGCGTCACCGTGTGCGTCAGCTGGTGCATGGCGGTGGCGGTGCGCTGCAGCGAGGTCGCCGCCTCTTCGGTGCGCTGGCTGAGGTGCAGGTTGCCGCCCGCGATTTCCTGGCTGGCGTGAGCGATGTTGCTCGCGGAGCGCCGGATGCCGGTGACCAGATCGCTCAGCTGAGCCTGCATGATGGTCATCGCCACCTGCAGGCTGCCCAGTTCGTCTTGCCGGTCGGTGTCGAGCCGCTCGGCGCTCAGGTCACCACCGGCGATGCGCTCGGCGGCCCGCACGGTGGCGGCGATCGGGCGGGTGATGCCGCGGGTGATGCGCCAGGCCAGCAACGCTGACCCCAAGACGGCAGCCACCAGCGCGGCGGCGATGATCGACTGCCCGATTCGCGCTGTTTGCGCCGAACCGGACTGCACCTGTTCCAGCTCTTTGAGCTGCACACTCTGGGCTTTGCCGATGGCGCTGGCAAACGCGTTCATCTTCGGGATCAGCACCCCGTACAGGCCCGTGCGGGCTTCGTCGACCTGGCCCGCCTTGCGCTGCCGCGAGAACTTCATCAGGTGGACGAGCACCCCGCTGCTGTGCCCGGCCAGCTCTTCCACCACCGGTTTGAAGGGGTCGGTCTCGTCCGCCAGAGCGGCTTGCAGGGCCTCGATCGCTTCGCCGATCTTGGTGCGGCCCGATTCGATGCGCGACAGCGCCGCGGCGGCGGCCTCGTCGTCGGGTGCGAGCAGCGCGTCGCGAGCCGCCATGTTGACCATCTGCACTTCATGATCGAGCGATTGCAGCCGCACCAGGGCCGGCACGCTGCCTTCCAGCGCGCCCACGAAGCGCGCCTGCAGGTTGCGCGATTGCACGATGGCCAGCGCGCCCACAAACAGCAAGGGCAGACACATCAGGCCAAAGCTCACACCCAGGCGTGCGCCGAGCCGGCGTCGGGGGGCGGTGAGCAGGCGCAGCAAGGCAGAGGATCCGGAGGGCGAGGTCATGGCGAAGCGATCAGTGTTCTTCCAGCCGGCGCAGATCGGCCAGCAGGTGCTGCGGAGTTTCGTTGTGGGGATAGACGCGGCTGACGCGCCCTCGGGCATCCAGCAGGTACCACAGGCTGCTGTGCTCGACGCCGGCGCCTGAGGCCGCCTGGCGGGTGCCGACGCCGTAACGGTCGGCCACGCGTGACACCTGCGCGGGGCTGCCGGTCAGCCCGATCAGGCGGCCGTCGACATGGCCAAGGTACTCACGCAGTTGGGCCGGGCCGTCGCTGACCGGGTCCAGCGTGACGAAGACGATGCCGGGTGCGGGGCGGCTGCCGAATTCGGCGAGAACCTGCCGTGCAGACAGCAGGGCCACCGGGCAGGTGCTGCCGCAGCGTGTGAACCCGAAGAACACGAGCGCGGGGCGTCCAGACAGCCGCGCCAGAGAAAACGGTCGGCCGAGTTGGTCGACGAGATCCAGCTCGCCGCCGATGCCCACTGCCGGCGGCTGGCCGCTCAGCGGTTCTCCCAGTGGCCAGCCTGGACCGGCCCACGCCAAGCCTGCCAGCGCAAGGGCCCAGGATCGGAGGGGGTGGCGCATGGTGGGCATGGGGCCTGGCAAGCGGGTGCGCAGTGGGGCTGAGGGGGCTGAGGGGGCTCAGAGGGCTCAGGGCGTGACCGTGACCACCAGGCGCATGTCCGGGTGGATGGCACACTCGACTTCGTACTTGCCCGGCTTGGCGTAGGTCACCGACTTGCTCTGGCCGTTGCCGTAGGTGCCGAGGTCAAACGGCTGTGCGTCGGTCAGGCTGAAGATGTTGTGAGAGAAGCTATCGTCGTTGCGAAAGACGATCTTGTCGCCAGCCTTGACGGACAGCGTCTTGACCGAGAAGGCCTTGTCTTTCTGGACGACCAGATGCTCGGCGGCTTGGGCCATGACGGGGCAGAACAACGCGGCGCCGATCGCCAGGCAGTGAAGGGGGGACGGGAGTAGCTTCATCGGGAAGGGCTCTGAGAGTGGGGTTCGTCGGTGCTGGGCGTGTGTCAGCGCATGTTCACCGAGCGGACGAAAGCGGTCACATCGGTGATCTGTTCGTCGGTGAGTTCTTCGCCCCACGGTGGCATGCCGGGCGATCGGCCCAGGGCCTCGCCACCGCGCGTGACGATGAGGCGGATGTAGGCGTCGTTCTTGTCGCTCATGCGCAGGTTGGCCGGGCGGGGGTTGTGCAGCCGGGCGGCGCGCCCATTGCCGTCGGCGTTGATGCCATGGCAGGTGACGCAGTAGTTGCTGTAGACCAGGCCGCCACGGAAGACTGCGGCGTCATTGCTGTCTCGCGGCAGCAGGGCACCGTCCGACCGGACTTCCGCGGCCACCGCCTGGCCCAGGGCCAGGGCGGCCAGGCATGCGAGGAGGGCGGCCCTCATTGCGGCAACGCCGGCAGGCTGGCCGTCTGGATCGGAGAGGTGAGGGTGCGCATGAAAGCGACGATGTCGGCCTTGTCCTGGGCACTGAGGTTCAGCGGCTTCATGTCCTTCGAGAGGTTGCTGCGGTCGTCGCCGCCGCGGGCGTAGTGATCCACCACCTCTTCGAGCGTTTTCGCGGCGCCGTTGTGGAAGTAGGGCGCCGTCAATTCGATGTCACGCAGCGTCGGCGTCTTGAACGCCCCCTTCAGCACAGCGACCGGGCGGATCTTGAATCGCCCCTCGTCTTCTTTGCCCGCCGGGTGGGAGATGCCGATGTTGTGGAACCCGTTGTCGGTGAAGTTGGGCGGCTTGTGGCAGGCGGCACAGTTGCCCTTGGCCGGATTGGTGAAGAGCTTGTAGCCGCGCCATTCCTGTGCCGAGATGGCGCCGCGATCGCCGGCGGCCCATTGGTCGAAGCGAGAGTTCTTGGAGACCACCGTGCGCTCGTAGGCTGCAATCGCCTTGGCCAGGGTTTCCTCCGACACGCTTTCACCGGGGTAGGCGGCCTCGAACATGGCCCGGTAGCCCGGTATGCCTTGGAGCATGGCCAGCGCGGCGGTGAAGTCGGTCTTCATCTCCTCAGGCGTCTTCATCGGGCCCAGGGCCTGGTCTTCCAGGCTCTTCTTGCGACCGTCCCACATGAACTGGGTGTTGTAGGCGGTGTTGATCACCGTGGGCGTCGCACGGCCCAGGCGGCTGCCGTCGATGCCCACGCCGGTGCGCAAGCCGTCGGACCAGCCCAGGGATGGGTTGTGGCAGGTGGCGCACGACACCGTGCCGTTGCCGGAAATGCGGGGGTCGAAGAACAGCGCCTTGCCGAGCGCGACGCGCGCCGGGGTGGCCACGTTGTCGGCCGGCTGCGGCGGCTCGCCGAGCAGCCAGACTTTGTCGTCGGTCGTGGCGGGCGGGGCCAGTTCAGCCGCTTCTATCACCACGTTCAAACCGGCGGCGGCGAGGCCGACGAGCGCCACATGCTTCGCCCAGGGGCGAACGACCTGGTTCCACTTTTTCACGGGCCCAATCCCTCCGTTGGGCCCACTCAGTTGGTGCCGGGCCGGGCCGGGCAGCACCGCGCCGCCGACCCCCCACCTGCAGTCAACCCATCACAGGTAACACATCGTCAGTTTCCTCATCGGCGTTGATGTCTTCTCGCAGAAATGACGAACTTTTCTCGTGCAGTTCATCACGAGGCCACCACGGCTCGGCCGGATAGGCGGGAACTCGCAGCGCAGTGAACGCGGCTTCAGGTGCTGCAGACGAACAGCTCCAGCAGTTCGCGGGTGCGGTCGGGCATGCCGAAAAACACCAGGCCGGCGCTGAATGCGCCACCACGTGCTTCGCTGCGGACCACGCAGGCCTGCACGTGCACCGAGCGTGGCTCGCCATCGATGGGGAGATTGAAGGCAAGCTCGCAGCGCGTGGCCGGGGGCAGCTCGACGCAACTGCACAGGTCGACCCCGTGTGCGCTGATGTTCGTCGTGTCTGCATCGACGGTCGGTCCGTCGACGATGAACACCGTGGCCTGGGTGCTGAGGGCACGCCTGGGCTCGGCGCGCAGTTCGCGCGTGACTGGGAGGCGATGAGTGGCGCTCACGGGATCGACGTTCATGTGCAGGGCCTCTGAATTGATGTCGACGGACGTCGGCCGCACCGGGTCGTGCGGCCGGGGCCCGTGCGGCAGGGACACGTTGCCTTCCCGGTTTCGATTCAGCAATCAGCGTGCCATCTGAGAGGGCGGTGGGGTCGGGCGGTGGGTCGGGCCGAGGGAGGCGGGGCAACACCGTCGCTCGCAGGACAATCCGGGGATCAATGGGCCGCATCTTCAGGCCCCAGGGGATTCGATTGAAGCTTTCACGCCGTCGATGGATGATGGCCCTGGCGGCGTTCGCCGCCATCGACAGCCACGCCGCCGAGCCATTCACCCGCCTCAATGTCGTGCTGCTGCAGCCCAGCGCGGTGCTGGAGGCGCGCACCAGCGTCGATGCGATGGCCGACTACATCCGTGCAATCGAGCGGGCTGCGTCGGATGCGGTGGCGGCTGCGGCGTCTCGCCAATCCACCGGCGGCTTTGTGGTGGTGGCGGTACGGCCGGGTGGCCAGTCCAAGGCTTGGCTGGATTTCGACACCCTGCTCGACCTGGACGTGCGCAAGCGCCTGCGCGACGCGGTGCAAGGTGTGCCGGCCATGACGGTTCGGGAAGGGCCGGTGGTGTTTGCGCTGAAGGTGGCGCTGTGGGGCGGCAAGGAGTCTCGCCGCTCGGTGCCGACGCCGCCCGAGTGGAAGCAGGCCGGCGCCAGCGGACCGGCGCGCGAGGTGGGCGAACTGGTGGAGTCGATCTGGGACAGCGCACCGTAGCGCTACGCCATTGGCCCTCGCGACGCGGCGGCTCAGGCGCCCCAGGATGCAGGCTGTCGCATGCGGACACCCGGGAAGGGCGACTGGCGCAGAATGGATTCATCGGCGGGTCGTTCCGCGCGAGGTGACTGTCGAGGAGAACGAGTTGAACGCACTGATCCTGTTTGTCGGCTGGTGCATTCTGTTCGTGCTGGCATGGCCGTTGGCCTTGCTGGCGCTGCTGCTGTTCCCCTTGGTGTGGCTGATCAGCCTGCCGTTCCGGCTGCTCGGCATCGCGCTGGAAGGGGTGTTTGCGCTGATCCGTGCGCTGATCTTTCTCCCGGCGCGGGTGCTGGGCTACCGCGGCTGAGGTTCGCCACGCAACATGTGGGCGCCGCCGCCGGCGGGCGTCTGGTGCTGATTCAGCGCGATGAAGCTGATCCCGTTCGTCAGCGTTGACGACACGCCCTTCACGGCCAGCCCGGACGACGTTCTGCGGCGTCATGGCCGGCCCGCCGAAGAGGGCTTCAACCTCGTCGGGCTGACCGAGTTCGACTACGGCGGTGTGGTGTTCCGGTTTCAGAGCAACGGCCGGCTCGAAGAGATCACGGTCTGGGCCGACGAAATCGAACTTGACGGAAACGCTGTGGCCTGGGCAGATCTGCAGGCCCATGTGCTGGCGCATGACGCCAGTGCGTTCCGGCGCGCGGGCTTCCTCGTCAGCCCCCTGTTCGGGTTGGCATTTGTGCCAGGAGACGCACTGGCCGACGCACCGAGTGACGCACCGAGTGACGCATTGGGTGACGCATTGGGTGTCGCATTGGGTGTGGGGGCCCCCTGGGTCACGGCCCTTGCCGCGCACTGCCTGGACGAATGGCGCGCCCTTTCACCGTGACCCCCCAGCTCCCTCGCCAGACACCGGCCGGGAAGTCCCTGATGGTTTGGTAGCGATGACTATCTAAAGTCTCGCCCGAGCCTGTCGCGCGCCTGCTGGCCCGCGGCAACCCGCCGGTGCGGCTTCAAGAAGCGCCGGCCACTCATCGAGGAAGGGCGGATGAAACCTGTTGTTCATCGCTTGGTGTGGCGCGCCGCCGCGGGCTTGTCGGCCCTGGGCGTGCTGTGGGCCGCTGTGGGCGTGGGTGCCGGCCCTGCGCCACAGGCGGATACCGGCGGCGAGCCGCCGGCGGCGTTGGTCGAGGCGACCCTGGCCGTGCCGACGAACACGAAGGCGCGCGCCGATGCGGTCTCAGGCGACCACGCCGATCCTGGCGGCGCGAGTCGCTGGGCATCGCGTCTGGCGCCAGGCCTGCAAGGGCGCAGCGGCGATCTCTGGAGCCAGCTTCAGGCGCTGGGCCGCGAGTGCGGCGGGCTCATGCCCAGCCACTGTCTCAGCGGCGTGCTTGCGGCCTTGCCCGACGCTGAGCGCGCGCGCATGTCCGACATCCTGGAGCGGCTGCCGAGGTTGGCGCCACGCTTGTCTGCCTTGGTGATGAGCAGCCAGCAGCCGATGCTCGAGCGCATCGAGGCTGTGAGCCAGGTCCGAGCCGACGTGATGGGTGCCGACAACGCGCGCCTGCTGTTCGGCCGTGAAGAAGCTCAGTTCCGCGACGAGGCGAGATGGGCCCAGTTCCTGGCGAACGAGGCGGCTCGCATGCCGCTGGCCGAACGCTTGGCCGCCGCCGAGTCGATGCGGTCGCCCGAGGCTGGGCCGCTCGGCGACGCCACCGAGCGTGCACGCCGCTACGAACGGACCTTGCAACTCACTTTGCTCGACGCGAGAGACGACGCCGACCGGCAACGGCTGGCCCGCGAGGTGCGTGCCCAGTTCTTCACCGCCGATCTGGCGCGACAGATGGAGCAGGGCGATCGTTTCGATGCGGCACAGCGCGAGCGTATGGCGCAGTACGCCCGCCAGAAGCAGGCCATCCAGGCGAGATACGCCGGCGTGGCCGATGTGACGGCGCTGCAGCAGCGCGACGCTGAATTGGCGGCGCTGCGCGAGCAAGTCTTCCCCGACAGCTTCCAGGCGCACTGAAATCCTCACTGAGATTCGCCCTGAACCGCACCACTCAAAACTGCAGGAGATCCCCACACCATGAACCTGACATCGCTACGCCGCTGGCTGGCAGCCGCTGTGCTCTTGTGCGGCGCGACCACGGCCCAGGCAGAGACATACATCTACGTGACCAACACCACGGCGCAGCCGCTCACCGTGTCGACGGTGCAGTACGGCGACAAAACGCTCGCGAAAGGGAGCGAGTGGGGCACCTACGACCCGGTGATCCCCCCATATGCCACCCGCAAGGTCGCCTGGATGAACCGAGACCAAGGCATCACCAGCGGCAAGAACTTCTACTTCGACACGACTGTCAATGGCGCGCGCGGCGGCCCCCAGGTGCTGAAACAGAAGCTCCGCGGCAAGCTGGTGGGTTCGTCCATTTGGCATGGGGCCAAGGCCAACAGCTTTGAGACCCCCTGGTACAACGATCGGTCCATCCACACCAACAAGGTCGTGCGCGAAGAGCACCTGTCGTTCAAGGCCGAATTCACCGGGGGCTACGACGACATCTACTACATCGTCCACGACGCCAATGTCAAAGAGGCGCCCACCAGCGACCCCGACACCTTGAAGGTGCTGGCCTACAACACCTGGGGCATCTTCGTGGCCCGCAACATCTGTGATCGCTACGCCGCCATGCCCGAGGCCACCACCGGCTTCGACGTGATCGTGCTCTCTGAAGTGTTCGATCAGGGTTGCCGCGAGCAGTTGCTCAACGACCTGCGTGCCGAGTACCCCTACCAGACCCGCCTGGTCGACGAGCCCGGCAACATCATGAACGGCGGCGTGGTGGCGGTGAGCCGCTGGCCGATTGCCGCGCAGGATGTCTACGTCTACCCCGATTGCACCGGCGACAACTGCTTCTCGAACAAGGGGTTCATCTATTTCGAGGTCATCAAGCAGGGCAAGCCTTACCACGTGCTGGGCACCCACACCAACGCCTACAACGGCGCAGACGACCGCCGAGTGCGACTGGTGCAACTGGGCCAGATGGGCAGCTACGCCGCCGCGCATGGCGTGCCCACGAGCGAGCCGGTGATCTACGCCGGCGACCTCAACGTGGACCGCTACGCCACCCCCGACGACTACGTGCAGATGCTCGGCCTGCTGCATACCGGCGAGCCCCGCTATCTGGGCTACGGCTACACCTACGACTCCACCGTCAATGCCTTGGGCTCCGGTGGCCGCGAGTACCTGGACTATGTGTTCGCCGATGGTCAGCACCGTGCGCCGCGCGCCAACGACAACACCGTGCGCATCTACCGCAGCCTCAACGCGCCGCTGTGGATGGACCACGACCTGTCCGACCACTTCGCCGTGTCCGGCGTGCTGCAGTACTGACCCCACCTGCTGGCGGTGGCGCCCATCACGGCGTCGCGCCACCGCGCAGCGGTTTCGCCCAACAAAAAGGCCAGCATCTTGCGATGCTGGCCTTTTCTAATTTGGCTCCCCGACCTGGGCTCGAACCAGGGACCTACGGATTAACAGTCCGGCGCTCTACCGACTGAGCTATCGGGGAAGTGAAGCCAATGATTATAGGGGCAACGGCGAGGGCACTCGGCGAGTGCGTGTCACTGACACGCTTGTGGATGAAGTGCGACATCGGCGCGCGCAACGCTTACGCGACAGGTGACTCACGCGCTCTTCACGCGCTCTGAGCGAAAGCCAATGTGCGAGCGCCCGTGTCGGGTTGATTGGGGTTGATGCCTGCATGCCCCCGAATGCCACCCGAACGCCAATGAAAAAGGCCAGCACCTTGCGATGCTGGCCTTCTCAAATTTGGCTCCCCGACCTGGGCTCGAACCAGGGACCTACGGATTAACAGTCCGGCGCTCTACCGACTGAGCTATCGGGGAAGTGAAGCCTTAGATTATAGACAGAATTTTTAGCGGTTCACAAGAGGGCTGAAAAAGACAGGCGGACGGTGCGCGGCTCCAACGGGTAGAGGTAGGCGTGGCTGAACTGGTAGGGGCTCTCGCGCCAGGCGCGGCGGTCGAAGAGGTTGTCGATGCCGGCGCGCAGCGTCCATTCGCGGCCGAAAGCGCGGGCGCTGTAGCGGGTCGCCAAGTCCATCGTCGTCCAGGCGGGGATCTGGGCGCTGTTGTCGGGCAGCACGTAGCGCGAGCCTTGGTGGTTGAGGTCGCCCTGGACGCTCAGGCCCGGCAGGTCTTGAAAGCGCCACGCGGCGCCGAGGCGCACGCTGCGCTGTGGCACGTTGGTCGGGACGAGGCCGTTGAGGGCCGCCTCGCTGGCGCCGTCGCGGCGTGCGCGCAGCCACATGGCGCCACCCTGGAGGCTGAGCGAGCCCCACTTCACCTCGCCGCCGGCTTCGATGCCGCGGTGACGGGCGTTGCCGTCGATGCGGCGGGTGCAGGTGTCGCCCGCGCTGTCGCACTCGTCTGTCGCCAGAGGACGGCGGATGTCGAAGGCGGTGAGGCTGGCGTTCCAGTCGCGTTGGGCGACTTTCAGGCCCAGTTCGACCTGCTCGCTCTTCAGGGCGGGCAGAGGCTGGCCCGCATTGGTGTACTGAGGCAGGTTGGGTGCCACGTCGCTTTCCACACCCTGGCCCCAGCTGGCGTAGGTGAGCAGGGCATCGGTCCACTGGTGGCTCAAGGCCAGCCATGGCGTGGTGAATGACTGGCGATAGTCGGTGCCGGTGGCTTCGCTGGATCGCTCCAGCCGGCTGTGGCGCAGGCCGAGCCACAGGCCGGTGTCGCGCGTCAGCGCGATGTGGTCGCGCAGGTGCAGTTCAGTGCTGCGCTCGTGGCGGCCGGCGGTGGTGTAGGGCTCGGGGTCGGGGGTGGGCAGTTGCACGCTGCCGTCGATCTGGCCGACGCCAGCCCACTGGTAGATCTGTTCGTTGGGATGCAGGCGGAAGTCGCTCCACAGCACGCCGGTGGACACCTGATGCGCCATGCCCCAGGCATCTAAACGGCCGCTGAGCGTGATCGAGCCGGCCGTCGTGTCGCGCTTTTCGTCTTCGCTGCGGTAGTCGTAGAGGTCGAAGCTGCCGTCGCTGCAGTAACGGTCCCAGGCCGATTCGGCGCTGCAGCCATAGGGGAACGCGATGCGGTCGTCGGTGCGCAGGCGTTGGCTCATCCACTGCGCCTGCAACTGCCAGTCGGCGCCAAGCCGCTCGGTCCAGCGCAGGCTGGCGGTGGTGCCCTCGAAGACCACCGGTTGCGACCAGGCCTGGTTGTTCAGGTTCAGACGGGGATCGATGCTGCTCGCCGAAGGCACCCGGCCGCCGAGCATGCTGAATGCGGCCATGCTGGGCTGCGACTGGTGGCTGAGTTCGATCTCTGCATCGAGCCGCCGATCTGCCGTGAACTGTGCGCTGCCGGCGAGCGCCAGCAGGTGGCGATTGCCCTTCGAATCGCGCACCTGCGGATCGAGGGTTTCGGCCACGGCATTCAGGCGCAGGCCGAAGCCGCCGCCTTCGCCGAAGCGCCGCTCCAGGTCCGTGGCGGCCTTGAAGCTGCCTCGCTCTGACCAAGCAAGCGACACAGCCGACAGATCCTGGCCCCGTGGCCGCTTGACCACCACGTTGGCGACACCGCCCGGCGATGATGTGCCCGCCTGGATGCCACTGATGCCCTTGAGCACCTCCACCCGCTCCTTGTTTTCGAGCGCGATGGCGGTTTCGGCGTTGATGGGCAGGCCGTCGCGCCGGTAGTTGTAGCGGTTGTCGAGCACGAAGCCGCGCACCGTCAGCGCGCTCCAGTAGCCGGGCGAGTTGTAGGCGTCGGCGATGCTGGCGTCCAGCCGAGTGAGCGCCGACAGGGCCGTCGCGCCGCGGTCTTCGAGCTGGCTGCGCGAGAGGCTCAGCGCCTGAAACGGCGACTGTTCCAGCGCCGTGTCACCAAAGCCGGCGATGCTGGCGGGCAGCGTGTCGGTCTTGCCGGTGATGGTGATCTGCTCGGCCGCCTGGCCGTGGCAGGTGACGTGAGCGGCCGCGAGGGCCAAGGCGTGGAGGGGAAAACGGAAGCGAAGCGACTGGGCCATCTGTGACTCGACGAAGCGGTCGCAGGGCGGCAGGTTCTGGATGCGGGTGCGGCACGCGAAGGCGCGCCGCCATCTGAGCTGCTTCCCTGCGCGAGGATTACCTCGTGCAAACCGACGGCTGCAGCCATCAGCTTGCATGGCGGCCGAAGCCGCCGATCAGGTTCAAAGGGACTTTCTCAGCCGGCCCGCAGGCCAGCACCCCTAGCGAATGCCCACGAGCCAGTCGGCCCGTCAGCGGCGCGGATTATCGCCGCTTTGGCAGTGCCGGCTGGCCGGGCGTGAAAAAGCCCGCCGCGGCGGGGCCGGGCGGGCTGGCAGTGTGGATGTGCCGGCGGCGTCGATCAGGTGCAGGGGGCCTGCATCATCGATGCCGTGCGCCGGGTTCAGCGAATGAGCTGGTCGAGCTTGCCGGTGCGATCTTTCCACTCGTCAGCGTCAGGCAGGGCTGGCTTGCGCTTGGTGATGCTGGGCCAGGCCTTGGCCAGCTCGGCGTTGATTGCGATGAACTTCTGCTGGTCAGCCGGCACGTCTTCTTCCGGCAGGATCGCGTTGACCGGGCACTCGGGGATGCACACCGCGCAGTCGATGCACTCGTCGGGGTCGATCGTCAGGAAGTTCGGGCCCTCGCGGAAGCAGTCGACAGGGCAGACGTCGACGCAGTCGGTGTACTTGCAGCGGATGCAGGCTTCGGTGACGACGTGGGTCATGATGCGGTGAGAAGTGAAAGGTAGGGCTTGGCGTGCGGCTCGGCCCCGGTGGGCAATCGATAGCCTGGCACTGCGCCGCGCATGTCGCCGCGCAGCAAAGCATGGGATTTTAGGGCCAGGGGCCTTCAGTCGGTGGGATGTCCCTCAACCAGGCGATGGGCCGTGATGTCTTCGGCAGTCCCGCCGTGGGCGGCCGCCGTCACCGGCGCCACTTCGGTGGCGCCCACCCCGACCGTGACCACCGAGGGGCGGCCGGCGTGCAACACGCAGGCGGCCGGCAGGCTGGCCACGTCATGCTGGCTGATCAGTTGGTCGGGCCAACCCGCCCGGGAGACCACGCAGACCGGGGTGTTGACCGGCCAGCCAGACTCGACCAGCCGGCGCGACAGCATGGCGAGCTGGCGCCCGGCCATGTAGAAGACTTCGGTGTCGGCGCGCCGGCCGGCGTGCAGCTCGCGATCCTGGGTCATGGCGGTGGTCAGCGACACGCTGCGGCCATTGCCACGGCGGGTCAACGGCCGGGCCGAGGCGGCGGCGGCGGCGAGTGCCGCCGTCACGCCGGGGACCACCTCGAAGGTGAGGCCTGCTTCGGCCAGTGCATGGATCTCTTCTTCGAGCCGGCCGAAGACGCTCGGGTCGCCCCCCTTGAGCCGAGCGACCAGCGCGCCGCCCTGGGCGTGTTGGACCAGCAGGGCGTTGATGCGGGTCTGGGCGGTGGCGGTCGAGAAGCCACGCTTGCCCACATCGATCCACTCGGCGTGTGGCGCGAGCTCATGCAGGGCCGGGTCCGTCAAGGCGTCGTGCAGCACGACTTCGGCCCGCGCGAGCGCCGCGGCGCCGCGCAGCGTGATCAGGTCGGCCGAGCCGGGGCCGGCGCCGATGAAGATGACATGGCCAGGATGCGCCATCTCGTCAGGCCGCCACGGCTTCGTCGCGGCTGGGCGTGGCCTGCACGGCGTGCAGGCCGCACTCCTTCGCCTTCTCGTCTTCCCACCACCAGCGGCCCGCGCGGAACTCTTCACCCACGGCGATCGCGCGGGTGCAGGGCTCGCAGCCAATGCTGGGCATGAACTGGTCGTGCAACTCGTTGTAGGGCACGTTGTGGGTGGCGATGTAGTGCCAGATGTCGTTCCATGTCCAGTCGGCCAGCGGGTTGTACTTGACGCGTCCGTTGGCCTCGGTCTCGCGCAGCGGCACCGCACCGCGGTTGGCGCTTTGTTCGCGGCGCAGGCCCGTCACCCAGGCTTCGCGGCTGTCGAGCATGCGCGACAGGGGTTCGAGCTTGCGGATCTGGCAGCAGTTCTTGCGAAGGTCGATGCTTTCGTACATGGCCTTCTCGCCGTGGCGGCGCACAAAGTGCACGACGGCCTCTTCGCGCGGGCTGTACACCTCGACCTGCAGGCCATAGCGCGATTCGATCTGCGGAATCAGCGCCACGGTCTGTGCATGCAGCTTGCCGGTCTGCAGCGTGCCCACCGCGATGGGCAGACCGAGCTTGGCGATCAGGTCGGTGAGCACCATATCTTCGGCGCCGAGGCTGGTGGCCTGAACGATGCTGCCGGGGTGGTCGATCGCGGCCTGGCGCAACTGGTCGATCGTGGCCTGGACGCGCTCTTCATAGCCTTCGGTGTGGCGGGCATACAGCGCGATGGCGCTCGATGCCGCCGGGGCTGCGCCGGGCAGGGCAGAGCTGGTGGGCAAGGACGAAATGGCGCTCATGCGGGAACCCTCGAAAACAGCGGGCGCGTTTCATGCACGTCGCCCTGGTAGTGCTCGGTGACGATGGACAGTGCGCGGCGGGCGCTCTCTTCACTCTGGCCGTCGCGCAGTTGCACAGCGTCGAAGCCGGTGCGCTGCAACAGCGGCAGCATGTCGACCACCACGTCGCCGGTGGCGCGTACTTCGCCGGCAAAGCGCAGGCGTGCGCGCAACACGCGGGCCTGGCTGTAGGCGCGGCCGTCGATCCATTTCGGGAACTGCAGCGCCACCAATGCGAAGCGTGGCAGGTCATCGGCCAGCGTTTCCACATCGACCGTGTTGGCCAACGTGATGCCGACTGGGAGACCTTCCGGCCAGTCGCTACGCACGGCCTGCCATTGCTCCAGCGTCAACAAGCTGTGGGCCGCCACGGGCGGAATCGGCAGGGGGCCGTATTCGCCCACGGACGCGCGCCATGGGTCGTTGGCGGCCTGGACGAACTTCATGTCGGTACGGGCGCTCATCAGACGGCCTCCGCGGTTTCGGTCACCGGCGCGGCCGGCTTGGCACCACCCGCTGTCGCAGCGGTGTCGCGGCGCACGGCGTCGGCCGCCGCACGGAAGGGCGCAACACCCAGACGGCGAGCGGTGTGCACAAAGCGCTCGCCCGCTTGGCGCTCGCTGAGGTACACGTCGATCAGGGCTTCAATCACATCCGGCACTTCGTCGGCAGAGAACGACGGGCCGATCACCTTGCCCGGCACCGAAGCGCCGCTCAGCGTGGAGCCATCCGAGCCCCCGATGGAGATCTGGTACCACTCGCTGCCGTCCTTGTCGACGCCGAGGATGCCGATGTGGCCGGTGTGGTGGTGGCCGCACGAATTCATGCAGCCGCTCATGTGCAGGTCGATGTCGCCGATGTCGTACAGCGCGTCGAGGTCGTCGAAACGCTCGGTGATGCTGGCGGCCACGGGGATCGAGCGCGCATTGGCCAGCGCGCAGAAGTCGCCGCCGGGGCAGGCGATCATGTCGGTCAGCAGGCCGATGTTCGGCGTCGCGAAACCCGCATCCTTCGCGGCATGCCACACCGAGAAAAGGTCGGCTTCGCGCACCCAGGGCAGCACCAGGTTCTGGTCGTGCGAGACGCGTAGCTCGCTCAACGAATAGCGGTCGGCCAGCTGGGCGGCGGCTTCCATCTGCTCGGAGGTGGCATCGCCCGGGGCCTGGCCGGCGCGCTTGAGCGACAGCGTCACGGCGCGGTAGCCCGGCACGCGGTGCGCGTGGACGTTGCGTTCGAGCCAGCGCAGAAAGGCAGCGGGCGCGGGGCCGGTGCGATGCGGGTCGAACCCGTTCGTGGCGGGATGAAGGCCCACCGGGTCCTGAAAGTGGCGCGACACGCGCTCGAGCTCGGACACCGGGATGATGTGTTCGCGGCCGTCCACGTCCTGTTCGAGGATCTTCGTGAACTCGGCGTTCACCGCATCAACGAACTTCTGGCCTTCAGCCTTCACGAGGATCTTGATGCGAGCCTTGTAGGCGTTGTCGCGGCGACCGTAGCGGTTGTAGACGCGAACGATCGCTTCGAGATAGACGAGGATCTCTTGCCAGGGCACGAAGGCGTTGACGACGGTGCCCACGATCGGGGTGCGGCCCATGCCGCCACCGACCAGCACCTTGAACCCGACGTCGCCGGCTTCGTTCTTCAGCAGCTGCAGGCCGACGTCGTGCCAGGCGATCGCAGCGCGGTCTTCGATCGAGCCGCTGACCGCGATCTTGAACTTGCGCGGCAGGAAGGCGAACTCAGGGTGCAGCGTGCTCCACTGACGCAGGATCTCGCAGTAAGGGCGCGGATCGACGATTTCGTCGGGGGCGATCCCGGCGAAGGCGTCGCTGGTGATGTTGCGGATGCAATTGCCCGAAGTCTGGATGCCGTGCATGTCGACTTCGGCCAGCAAATCCATCGCGTCAGCCGACTTCGGCAGCGGGATCCAGTTGAACTGCAGGTTCTGGCGCGTCGTGAAGTGGCCGAAACCGCGATCAAGTTCACGGCCGATGCGGGCCAACTGCCGCAGCTGGCGCGACGACAATTCACCGTAGGGCACCGCGACGCGCAGCATCGGCGCGTGGCGCTGGATGTACCAGCCGTTTTGCAAGCGCAGCGGGCGGAAGTCGTCGTCAGACAGCTCCCCCGCCAGGTTGCGGTTCAGCTGGTCGCGGAACTGCGCGGCGCGCTGGTGCACGAACTGGCGATCAAACGAGGTGTACTGGTACATGGTTCTGATAGGGGGCGCCCAGGCGGAAATGGGCTTTGGAGGCACTCTACGGATCCGTTATATGCTTGAAAAGAACATAAATTTCACTTGAATATTTCTTCTGAATCTAAAGAAGGCACTTTCGTGCCGAACGAGGGGCGTCGGGCGCTGTGTTGGCGCTTGATGTGGGCTGCGGCGGCCGGTTTGCCGCTGGCGGCGTGTCAGACCATGGCTCCGCCGCCTTCCCGGGCGGTCGAGTTGCCGGTGGTGCCGCCACCGCCACCGCCACCGCCCGCTGCGCCCCCACCCCCGCCGCGTCCTCCGCGCATTGGCTTGGCACTGGGGGGTGGCGCTGCGCGCGGCTTTGCCCACATCGGCGTCATCCAGGTGTTGGAAGAGCAGGGCATCCGGCCGGATCTGGTCGTGGGCACCTCCGCCGGTAGCTTGGTGGCGGCCATGTACGCCTCGGGCAAGAGCGGGGTCGAGATGGGCTCACTGGCCCAATCGATGGACGAGTCAGGCTTGACCGACTGGTCGTTCCCCGGGCGCGGGCTGATCCGCGGCGAGGCGCTCGCCCGCTACGTGCGGCAGCAAACGGGCGGCTTGACGATCGAGCAGATGAAGATGCCGCTGGGCATCGTGGCCACCGATTTGGCCGACGGTCAGCCCATCTTGTTCCAGCGCGGCGACACGGCGGTCGCCGTTCGGGCGTCCAGCGCGGTGCCTGCGGTCTTTCAGCCGGTGAAGATCGGCAGCAAGGAGTATGTCGACGGCGGGCTCGTCTCGCCGGTGCCTGTGCGCTTCGCCCGCCAGATGGGCGCCGATCTCGTGATCGCGGTCGACATCTCGTCGCCGCCTGACGGCAACGCCACCGGAGATGCCCTGCGCATGCTGCTGCAGACGTTCGCCATCATGAGCCGAAGCATCAACCGATTCGAGCTGAAAGAGGCCGAAGTCGTGGTGCGGCCGACGTTGTCAGGCGTGTCGAGTGCCGATTTCACCGCACGCATGAAGGCCATCCAGTCCGGCCGCGAGGCGGCGCTGGCCATGCTGCCGCAACTGCGGCAGAAGATCGTGGCCATGACCCACTGAGGCTGGATGACGTGTTTGGCGGGCGCCTGGGTGCGGCCGCCAATAAAAAACCCGGCGGTCCGTGAGGACCAGCCGGGCTGGAAGGTACCTGGAAAGCCAGTCTTTCAAGAGGTACCGAGGAGACAACCTTCCATGAAGGCCGCGTCGCTCAGGCACGACAGCGGCCAATGGAGAGACAACCGTTGGGCACCGGAAGTTCCGTTCCGGTCCCGGGATCGTCACGCAGCAGGTCGTGCGGCTCCCCGGTGCCCCTTCCCGATGGCTTTCGTCAAGTCGGCTCTTCCGATCAGGCCGCGGCGGTGGTGCGGCGGGCCTTCGGGGCCGACTGGGTGGCCTTCACCGCGGTGTTGGCCACGGCTTGAAAGTTGGCTTCAGCGACTTCGGCGGCCTGCTTGGCGGCCTTGTGGGCGCTTTCGTAGGCATTGTTCGCGGCGGCGATGGCCGACTTCACCAGGGCCACGGCGCTTTCCGTGCCGGCCGGGGCGTTCTTCACCGCGCCGTCGACGGAGGCCATGAACTTCTTCTGCACGTCAGCCAGCTGGGCTTCGGCGACCTTGGTCACTTCGGCGTTGGTGGCGGCGGCGATATCGTAAAGATGGCGGCTGTAAGCGGCGGCCTTCTCGGCGGCCGGTTGCAGCAGGCCGGCTTGCAGCGACATCAGCTCTTGGGCGTCCTTCACCGACAGGGTGGCCTTGGCGGTTTCGGCGACTTCGCCCAGCGAGGTCTTGGCGACTTGCAGGTTCAGTTCAACCAGCTTTTCGACGCCTTCGAAGGCCTTGTTGGTGAGGTCGAACAGGGTTTCGACGTTGGCTTTCTGGGCGGCGAGCAGTTGTTCGGCGGTCAGCATGGCTTTTCTCCTATCTGAATCAGTGGGGAGGGACAAGACTGCAGCCGTTCCAAACAATGGTGCGCTGCAACATGACTCGAAGTATGGGCGCGCAGCAACGCATTGGCAAGCGGATTTTGTTGCGGTGCAGCAAATGTAGGGTCAAGCCCCTATCGCCCCTGCTTCAGCCGTGGTCTTGTCACCCAGGTGACATGAGACTGCGTGCCGTGGCGGGTCGGCCGCCCTGTGGCACAGTGCCCGGCGACATGCGGGCCTTCACCTCTGATCACTTCGTGCTGCCGCTGCCTGAGGGGCACCGGTTCCCGATGCCCAAGTACCGGCTGCTTCGGGACCGTGTGGCCGCCGAGTTGCCCCAAATTCGCCTGGAAGAAGCGCCGGCGGCCAGCGACGGCGAACTCGCCCTGGCCCACGATCCGGTCTATGTGACGGCCGTGGCCGACGGTCTGCTGAGCCCCGCCGCCCAACGCGAGATCGGGTTCCCGTGGTCGCCTCGGATGGCCGAGCGGGCCCGTCGCTCGGTGGGAGCGACCATCGCGGCGGCGCGCACCGCACTCGTGGAAGGGGTGTCGGCCAATTTGGCCGGGGGTACCCACCACGCCAGCGCCGACAAGGGCTCGGGCTACTGCGTCTTCAATGACACCGCCGTGGCGGCCCGCCTGATGCAGGCCGAATGGCACCGTCGCTACACCGCACGGCGCCTGTCGCCGTCGACGCGGGCCCGGCCTGAACCGGCCTTGCTGCGGGTGCTGGTGATCGACCTGGACGTGCACCAGGGCAATGGCACGGCGTCGATCTTCGCCGACGACCCGACCGTCTTTACCTTCTCAATGCATGGCGAGCGCAACTTCCCGTTTCGCAAGGTGGCCGGCGACCTGGATGTGGAGCTGCCCGACGGTTGCACCGACGAGCCCTACCTGGCCGCCCTCGACCGCGCGCTGGACGAGGTCTGGCGGCGTCATGCCGCGCACCCGCCTGGGTTGACGTTCTACCTGGCCGGTGCCGATCCCCATGAAAACGACCGACTGGGACGGCTCAAGCTCACGGCGGCGGGTATGGCCGAGCGCGATCGGCGCGTGCTGTCTGCCTTGCGTGAAAGGCGCATTCCGGTTGCGCTCAGCATGGCGGGCGGCTATGGGCAGGACATCCACGAGACGGTGTCGATCCAGGCCCGCACCCTGGCTCTGGCCGCCGACAGCTGGGCCGCATGGTCGCAGGCGGCCGGCGAGGCGGTGGAACAATCGTTGGCATGAGCACCGAACTCCCGCCCGCCGAGCGCCGGCAGCCTGAACCGCGCCATGCCTACCGGGCCTACCGCACCATCAGCACCCGCTGGATGGACAACGATGCCTACGGGCACATCAACAACGTCGTCTACTACAGCTTCTTCGACACCGCGGTGAACGGCTATCTGATCGATGCCGGCGCCTTGCAGATCGAGACGAGCCCGGTGATCGGCCTGGTCATCGAGACGCGATGCAACTACTTCGCACCGCTGGCGTTTCCGCAGCCGGTGCAGGCGGGCCTGCGTGTGGCGCACATCGGGCGATCCAGCGTGCGCTACGAGGTGGGGCTGTTTGGTGGCGACGATCCCATGACCGCGGCCGCCGGCCACTTCGTGCACGTGTACGTCGATCGCCACACGCGACGCCCCACCGCATTGCCGGAGGCGCTGCTCGCGGCGCTGGCGCCACTTGCTGTTTCTTGACGCTGGATTCGAGGTTTCTTCATGGCCAACAACCTTCCATCGATCGCCGCCGTCGATGAGGCGATCACCTCCCGCCGCTCCATCAGAGCCTATTTGCCCACCCCGGTGCCACGGGCCACGGTGGAAGAGATCCTCGCGGTGGCGTCGCGCGCGCCTTCGGGCACCAACACCCAACCCTGGCGGGTGCATGTGCTGATGGGCGAAGCGCGCCAGAAGCTGTCGCAGCGCATCCGGGCGGTCTACGACGACCCCGAAGCCCGCGGGCAACACACCGAGGAGTACGCCTACTACCCCACCGAATGGCGCGCCCCCTACATCGACCGCCGGCGCAAGGTGGGTTGGGACCTGTATGGCCTGCTGGGCATCGGCAAGGCCGACAAGGCCCGGATGCACGCGCAACATGGCCGCAACTACGACTTCTTTGACGCGCCTGTCGGGCTCATCTTCACCATCGAGCGGGTGATGCAGCAAGGCAGCTGGCTCGACTACGGCATGTTCCTGCAGAACGTGATGATCGCCGCCCGTGCTCGGGGCCTGGACACCTGCCCACAGGCGGCCTTCACCCAGTTTCACCGCGTGATCGCCGACGAGCTGGGCCTGGCCGCCGAAGAGATGGTGGTGTGCGGCATGTCGTTGGGCCATGCCGACCCGCAGGCGGTTGAAAACGCTCTCGTCACCGAGCGCGAGCCGGTGGCTGGCTTTGCCCGCTTTCATGGGGCATGAAGGACCATCGGCCGTGAACTCCAGCTCTTCGACACGCCCTCGCGTTCTGGTCGCGCGGCGCCTTTTTCCAGAGATCACTGAGCGCTTGTCGGCCCACTTCGAGGTGGATGCGTATGCGGGCGTGGCTCCCCTGTCGCCCAGTGAGCTGGTGGCGCGCCTGCAGGGCTGTGCTGGCGTGCTGGTCACCGGCACCGAGCGCATCGACGCGGCCTTGCTGGAGGCCTGTCCGGCGCTGCGGGCGGTGTGCAGCATGGCCGTGGGCTACAACAACATCGACGTGGCGGCTTGCACCGCTCGGCGGGTGCTGGTCAGCAACGCACCCGGTGTGCTCACCGAGACCACGGCCGACTTCGGCTTTGCGTTGATGATGGCCACGGCCCGCCGCATCTCCGAAAGCGAGCATTGGTTGCGCGCCGGGCAGTGGAAGCAGTGGTCTTACGACCTGTTTGCCGGCTCTGATGTGCATGGCGCGACGCTGGGCATTCTCGGCATGGGCCGCATCGGCCAGGCCATCGCGCGCCGGGGTGCGCTGGGTTTCGGCATGAGCGTGGCGTACCACAACCGCAGCCGTCTGCCCCCGGCGGATGAGGCCGCGGTGTCGGCGCGTTATGTCGATCTGCCAGAGCTGCTGCGCATCGCCGACCATCTGGTGATCGTGGTGCCCTATACCCCCCAAACCCATCACCTGATCGGCGCCGCCGAGCTGGCGTTGATGAAACCGACGGCGACACTGACCAACATCGCCCGAGGCGGTGTGGTGGACGACCGCGCCCTGGCCGAGGCTTTGAAACTGCGGCGCATCGCGGCCGCCGGTCTGGACGTGTTTGAGGGCGAGCCTCAGGTGCACCCAGACCTGCTAACGGTGCCCAATGTCGTGCTGACGCCCCACATTGCGAGTGCCAGCCTGCCAACGCGGCGGGCGATGGCCGAGTTGGCCGCGACCAATCTGGTGGCAGCGCTCACCGGTGCTCAGCCGCCCACGGCCCTCAATCCCGAGGTGCTGGCTCCGGCCGCGTGAGCCCGAGGTCGGGCGGCCGGACTGCTGGCCACGCCGCCAGCGCGAGCCCAGAGCCGAAAGACCCAGGCGCCTTCATCTTGCAGCATGCTTCGGCGAAGTGCGTCGGGGCTGAGGCCCGTCAGCCGCAGGGTGTCGCGGCACAGATGAGCCTGGTCGGAAAAGCCGCTGTCGTTCGCCACCGTCATCCAACGCAAGTCGCCTGAAGCCCGCCCCAACACGGCGGCATGAAACGCCCGCTCGGCGCGCTCGCTGGCGCGCAGTTGCCTCATGGGTTGGCCAGTGATCGCCATCAGGCGACGCCTGCGCTGCCGTTCGCTCCGTGCGGCGCCGCCGGTGTGGCCGTCGCCAGAGAGCTCATCGAGCCAGGGGCCCAGTGGCAGCGGCCGCGGCGGGCGGTGGGGATCGGCCCAGGTGCGGGTCCAGTCGATCAGGTGCTGCAGGCCAGAGCGTCCATCGGGGCCGCTGGCCATGAAGGCGGGCCAAGCCGGCAAGGGCATGTTGAGCGCGGCCGCGGCGGGGCCGCGCTGATCGACCCAATCCGCCACCGGTGCGCGCAGGTGGGGTCTGAGTGCGTCGGGCCACAGCATCACGCACAGCTGCAACGCGGGCCACCGCAGCGGTTCGACGAGAGGCTGGGTCTGTGGGCCCCACAGTTCCGCCGACACCAGCTCGGCCGCCAAGCTCGAGCGCGACGCGGCCCCATCGGGGGCGGCCCAGACCCAGCGCAGCATGAAGGTGGGCAGGGCGGGCCAGCGCTCGAGGGCGGGCATCGGCGGGGGTGTCAGGCCGCGGGTGTCGTGCACCAGCAGGGCCCGGATCGTGCCGGCCAAGGTGCCGGGCACGGGCATCAGGTGGCAGGGCGCCATCCGCCGGCAAGGATCTTCAACAACTCCGCAAAGCATGGCGCACGCCGACACGTCTTCAACAGCGGTGAATTGTCCGCTTCGCGCGCCGATGCCCGGCCAACCACCCTAGGGGGGCCACAGGGCCGCGGATGGCCGAACGATTCAAGACCGGCGTGACAGCGCTGTCTAGCATCGAGCTTTCGTTGGTGTTCGGTGTGAGTCATGAAGGTCTGGATGTATCCCTTGTCGCGGTGGATTGCTGCGACAGCCCTGGTTCTGACGGGGGTCGCTTCGGCAGCGACGACGGAGCCCGCCTCGATGGGCCCGGCAGATGCGGCGGTTCGGCCGGATGACCCTTCCATCCGATGGACGGGGCGCATCGATCGCCGCCGCCCGTTGGCTCCAGCGTTCGGCTGGCCCGGTACGGCCTTTCGGGTTCGCACCGACGCCTCACGGGTGGTCGCACGGCTGGAAGATGAACGTGGGCAGAACTGGGTGCGGATCCGGGTGGATGGCGGCTCGCCGCGGGACCTGCGTCTGCCGCGCGGTGTGCATGATCAGGTCATCGCCGACGGTTTGCCACCCGGTGTGCACGAGATCGAGCTGATCAAGCGGACCGAGGGCTACTTCGGCGCGGTGCGCCTGCACGGGCTGGCCCTCAGCCCCAAAGCCCGCTTGATGGCATGGCCGCCGGCCACTGGGCCTCGGCTGGAGTTCTACGGCGACTCGAACTCCGCCGGCTACTCCAGCCAGAGCATCCATGATTCCGGCCTGCCGCGAGACGACGACAACGATGCGGCCTATCCGGCCATCACCACCCGGCTGCTCGGCGGCCAGTACCACTGCATGTGCTGGAGCGGTGCCACCATCGCCCCCGGAAGTGGGCTGCCGGTGCAGGGCTTTTGGGATCGGGTGCTGCCACTCGACCCCTCGCGACGTTTCGACTTCAGCGAGTACGACGCCGACGTGGTCGTCATCAACGTCGGGTCGAACGACAGCTACGACGGCGACAACCGCGACGGCGTCATGGCCGGCTGGCATGAGCTGATCACCGAGCGCATACGGCCGGTGCATCCCCATGCTCACATCGTGCTGGCCGATTCGTATGGCTGGTCATTCGACGAGCCCGCCAACTATCTGCAGGACATGGTCCGACGCCTGGCCGCGGAGGGCGACACGAATGTGTCCTCGCTCGCCTGGCCCTGGCTCTGGGGCCAGACCCATGCGGTGGAGGAAGAGCATGCTGGTTTCGCCAACCTTCTGGCGGCCCACATCGCCCAGCGCCTGCGCTGGCCCACGCCGCCTGAGAGCCCGCTGTCCAGCCTGCGCGGGCCGGGGGTGCTGTTCAACGGTGGGTTCGACATCCGGCCGTCGAACCCCTTGCGACGGTTCGACGCCTCGGGCTGGCGTGTGCTCACGCGGGGCGAGGCGGAGGTGCGCATGGTCGACGGCGCCATGCCGGCAGATCGGCACGCTCACTTGCGCACAGGTGGCACGGCGAGCCGGCCTGGCATGGCACGGCTGTGGCAGGCGATGCCGAATGTCGACGGGGCCCACTTCACTTTGAACGCCCAAGTGCGCGGGACGCCAGGACGCCGCGCACATGTGCAACTGGTCTTCAAGGACCAGGGCCAAAAGATCATCTCGCGTTCGCCCGGCGTCGTGACCTTGCGCCAGGACTGGCAAGCCGTTCAGGTGCGTGCCAAGGCGCCACCCGGCGCGTGGAGCGTGAACGTGGTAGTGCAAGCCAGCGGCCGCCAGCTGGATGTCGAAGTGGATGATGTGAACCTCGACTGGCGTTGAAGCTGGGTCGGTCTGGGTGCGGCAGCGTCGCAGCGAAGCACTGCGCTGATCATGGGCTGAGACAATCGGCGCATGACCGACTGGATCCTGCTGGCGCTGGCCGCGCTGAATTTGCTGGTTTTGATTTTCATCGGCCTGAGCCTGCGGCAGCGCGGCGATGGCGAACAAGAGGCCCAGGCGCTGGTCAACACGCTGCGGGAAGCGGCGCGCGCCGACAGCGATCGGGTGGAGCGGGGCCTGCGAGACGAGTTGCTGCGCCACGCCCAGGCGGCCCGCTCAGATCTGGCGACCTTTCAGCAGATGCTGCTGAACCAGTCGGGTGACGTGGCGCGCACGCAGAACGAGCAGATCGATTCCTTCCGAGCCCAGTTGGGGGCGACGCAGCAACTGATCGCCGATCAGCTGCGCATGCTGGGCGAGGCCAACGCCAACCGGCTGGCGGAGGTGCGGGGCACGGTGCAAACGCAACTGGCGCAGTTGCAAGAGGGCAACGAGCGCAAGCTCGAGCAGATGCGCGCCACGGTCGACGAGAAGCTGCACGCCACGCTTGAGCAGCGCTTGGGCGAGAGTTTCAAACAGGTGGCCGAACGGCTGGAGGCTGTTCACCAGGGCCTGGGCGACATGCGCAACATGGCGCGCGACGTGGGCTCGCTCAACCGCGTGCTGACCAACGTGAAGACCCGCGGTCTCATCGGTGAGTACCAGTTGGGCGGCTTGCTGGAGCAGGTGTTCACGCCTGAGCAGTACGGGGCCAACGTCGAGACGGTGCCCGGTAGCGGTGCCAGGGTGGAATTCGCCATTCGATTGCCGGGCCGGCGCGACGACGGCGCGCCGCTGTGGCTGCCGATTGACGCGAAGTTCCCGCGCGAGG
Source organism: Ideonella lacteola (assembly GCF_038066555.1). Lineage (NCBI taxonomy): Bacteria > Pseudomonadati > Pseudomonadota > Betaproteobacteria > Burkholderiales > Sphaerotilaceae > Ideonella > Ideonella lacteola. Next base: position 52,068 of record NZ_JBBUTG010000019.1, read on the forward strand.
ATTACGAGCGGCTGCTTGATGCACAGGACCGGGTCGATCCGGTGGCGGCCGAATCAGCGGCCAAGGCGATCGAGAGTCGTCTGCGGCTCGAAGCCAAGACGATCCGCGAGAAGTACATCGCCGCGCCCCACACCACCGACTTCGGCATTCTCTTCGTGCCGACCGAAGGCTTGTACGCCGAGGCGCTGCGCCGCCCGGGCCTGGTGGAGAGCCTGCAGCGCGAGCACCGCATCACCCTGGCCGGCCCCACCACGCTGCTGGCCACCCTGAACAGCCTGCAGATGGGCTTTCGCACCTTGGCGCTGGAGCGCCGCAGCGCCGAGGTGTGGGAGGTGCTGGGGGCGGTGAAGAGCGAGTTCCAGAAGTTTGGCGATGTGCTGGCCAAGACCAAGAAGAAGCTCGACGAGGCCAGCCGTACGATCGACGATGCCGAGGTTCGCACGCGGCAGATGGCCCGCAAGCTCAAGAGTGTGGAAACGCTGCCTGAAGCCCACGCGAAGGCGCTGCTGGGTGGGCGCAGCAGCCCCGATTTGTTCGACGAAGGCGCCGAGGGCGACGCTTGAGCGCCCCGGCCGGGCGCCCGGCTTCAGACCTGCGCGCTGCGCTGCCGGCGGTGATTGGCGCGCTGGTGTGCGTCCACGCCGCGATGGCGGCCACGCGAGTGACCGCCAGCCTGCTGGTGCTCAAGCGCGGCTATCCGGAATGGACCGTGGGCGTGCTGCTGTCGCTGTTCGCGGTGGCACCGATCGGGCTGTCGCTCTGGGCTGGGCGGCTGGCTGATCGGCACGGCCTGCATCGCCCGCTGAACATTGGCGCGGCCATGGGCTTCTCGGGCGCCTTGGTGGCCGCCATCACCCAGCATCCGGTGGCGTTGGCGCTGGCCGCGCTCGCCACCGGTGGGGCCATCTCGGTGGCCGCGGTGGGCATCCAGCGGGAGGCCGGGCTGATGGCGCGCGATGCCAGCGACCTGAAGCGGGTCTTCAGCTGGATCGCGCTGGGGCCGGCGCTTTCAAATGCGCTGGCGCCGGTGGTGGTGGGGCTGTTGATCGACCATGTGGGCTACCGGTCCGGGTTCGTCTTTGCTGCCTTGCTGCCGCTGGTAGCCTGGTGGCTGGGGCAGCGCGTGCCGCGATCGCTGCCCCATCGCCATCGTGCTGCCGAAGAAGACAGCCAGGGCCGGCCGCGCGGCGCGCTGAGCCTGTTGCGGGTGGCGCCGATGCGGCGTCTGCTTTTGGTGAACCTGGCACTGTCGTCATGCTGGGATGCGCACAGCTTTGCGGTGCCGGTGCTGGGCCATGCGCGCGACCTCACCGCGTCGGCCATCGGCCTGATTCTCGGTTCGTTCGCGGCGGCTGCCACCGTGGTGCGCCTGGCCATCTCTCGCTGGGCAGATCACCTGGACGAGAAGCGAGCTCTGCGGGCGGCGATGACGCTCGCCACGGCCGTGTGCGTCGTCTACTACTGGCTGCCGGGCGTGGCCGGGATGATGTTGGGCTCGGCGCTGCTCGGCCTGGCGCTGGGCTCGGTGCAGCCGATGATCCTGGCGATGCTGCACCAGGTGACGCCAGCCGACCGCCACGGCCAGGCGCTGGGATTGCGGATGCTCGCCACGAATGCTGCCACCATCGTCATGCCGACCGGGTTCGGTGCGCTGGCCGCGGCAACGATGCCCGCGGCCCCGCTGTGGTTGATGGGGTCGCTGGTGCTGGCGGCACAGATTCCCGCGGCGCGCATCACGCGGCCACAGGACTGACGGGCGCAGGCGCCATCGGGCGCGGGGGTTTGCAGTCAGGTCGAATCGGCTCCGCCCGGCACCTTGAACCCCTGCGGGGCGGGCAGGGTGCTGGCTGCCCCCAGTGAGGGGGCGGTCAGAAGCGGATGTTGGGGCCGCTGGCCTCGGCGGCCGGCGGTGCAGTGCCGGCGGCGTTGGGGGCGGCGGCATCTGCCGGAGCGGCTGTGGGCGCCGGGGGCACCAGCGGGGTCGCTGCCGGCGCACGGTAGCTCGCCGGCAGCTTGGACTGGGCGGGGTAGCCTGCGGCGTCCAGGTAGCTGTTCCACTCGCTGGGCGTCACGCCTTTGAGCTGCTGCTGACCGATGCTCAGCACGGGCAAGGTGGTCGAGCCGGTCAGACTTTGCAGCGCGTTGGTGTCCACCGAGGTGTTGCCGACCGTCCGTTCGGCGAAGGGGATGCCGCGTTGCTGCAGCAGTTGGCGCGCGTTGTCGCACGGGCGGCAGCTGGCCGAGGTGTAGAGCGTGACCGGAAACTTGGTGGCCGCCTGGCGAAGGTCGGCGGGCAGGCCGCTGAGGTTCGGCGCGCCCGCACCGCCCGCGGCGACGCTGACGGCCTGCACCTTGCCGGCGCCAGACGGTGGCGGCGTGTCGGAGTAGGTCACCTTGCCATCGGGGCCCACGATCTTGTAGACCGCGAAGGCGGGCAGGGCGAGCGAGGCCAGGGTCACCGTGGCGGCGACCAGCCCCAAGGTACGGGCGAGCGAGGTGCGGTGGGTGATCATGGCTTTGGAACCCTTTTGAACAGTGGGCAGGAATCTAGCGGAGAACTCAGGCCGCGATGCCTTGATGACGCAACAAAGCGTCAATGGTCGGCTCCCGGCCGCGGAACGCCTTGAAACTCTCCAGTGCCGGGCGGCTGCCCCCGACTTCGAGAATTTCCGTGCGGTAGCGGCGGCCCGTCTCGGGGCGCAGCACGCCTTCTTCCTCGAACGCGCTGAACGCATCGGCCGACAACACCTCGGCCCACTTGTACGAGTAGTAGCCAGCGGAATACCCCCCCGCGAAGATGTGCGAGAAGGTGTGCGCGGTGCGGGAGAAGGCCGGCGGCTTGATCACCGCCACCTCGTCGCGCACCTCGCCCGCGATGGCCAGCACCCGCTGCGGCGCATCGGCCTCGGTGTGCAGCCGCATGTCGAACAGGCCGAACTCGACCTGCCGCAAGGTCTGCAGGCCGCTCTGGAAGTTCTTGGCGGCCAGCATCTTGTCGAACAACGCGCGCGGCATCGGCTCGCCGGTCTCGACGTGCGCCGTCAGGTGCCGCGCCACCTCCCATTCCCAGCAGAAGTTCTCCATGAACTGGCTGGGCAGTTCGACCGCGTCCCACTCCACACCGGAAATGCCGGACACACCGAGGTCGTCCACCCGCGTGAGCAAGTGATGCAGGCCATGACCGAACTCGTGGAACAGGGTGATCACGTCGTCGTGCGTCAGCAGGGCTGGCCGGTCCTGACCATTGATCTGGCCCACGGGCGCCGCGAAGTTGCACACCAGGTGCGCCACCGGGGTCTGCAGCCGGCCGTCGTCCGGGCGCAGCCAGCGTTCGCGGGCGTCATCCATCCAGGCGCCGGGGCGCTTGCCGGGGCGAGCGTGCGGGTCGAGGTAGAACTCGCCCACCAGTTGCCCTGCGCGCTCGATGCGGTAGAAGCGCACCGTGTCATTCCATACCGGCGCCTCGGCCGGGCGGATGGCCACTTCGAACAGCGTCTCGATGATCCCGAACAGCCCTTGCAGCACCTTCGGCAGCGGGAAGTAGGCCTTGACCTCCTGGTCGCTGAACGCATAGCGGGCTTCCTTGAGCTTCTCGCTGGCGTAGGCGATGTCCCAGGACTGAAGCTCGGCCAGTTGCAGCTCGCGTGCCGCGAACTCGCGCAGTTCCTTCAGGTCGTGCTCGGCGCTCGCGCGTGCCTTGGCAGCGAGGTCGCGCAGGAAGGCCATCACCTCAGCCGGCGTGCGCGCCATCTTGCTGGCCAGCGACACCTCGGCGTAGTTGGCGTAGCCCAGCAATCGGGCCTCTTCCTGTCGCAAGGTGAGCAACTCGGCCATCACCGGCGAGTTGTCCAGCTCCGCCGGGCCCAGCTCTGACGCGCGCGTCACGTAGGCGGTGTAGAGCTTCTCGCGCAAGGGGCGATGGCTGCCGTACTGCAGCACCGGGAAGTAGCTCGGGAAATGCAGCGTGATCTTGTGGCCCGCCTGTCCATCCTTCTCGGCGGCGGCGCGCATGCCCTCGACGACGTCGGCCGGCACGCCGGCCAGCTCTTCGGCGGTCGCGTAGTAGGCGAACGCGTCGGTGGCGTCGAGCACGTGGTTCGAGTAGGCCTGGGACAGCTCGGCCATCCGGTCCTGGATCGCGGCGAAGCGCGCCTTGTCGTCGCCTTTCAGGTCGGCCCCGCCAAGCTTGAAATCGCGCAGCCAGTGGCCGAGGGCCTGCCGGCGTGGCGCACTGAGCGCTGCGGCGGCCGGGCTGGCAGCCACGGCCTTGTACTTGGCATACAGGCGCTCATCGCTTCCCTGGCGGGTGTAGAACTCGGTGATGCGCGCGAGGTTCTCGGCGTGGGCGGCACGCAACTCGGGCGTGTCCGCCACATGGCTCAGATGCCCCACGGCGCCCCACGCCCGGGCCAACCGCTCGGTGGCGACGGCCAGCACGGCCGACATGGCGTCGAAATCTGCCGGCACGTCCGGGCCGACGACCTTGTCGAGCGCGGCATTGGCGTCGGCGAGCAACTCGTCGATGGCCGGCGTCACATGTTCGGGACGGATCGCGTCGAAGGCGATCGGGCCGTCAAAATTCAGCAGGGGGTTGGCGTGCATGGCGTCTTCCTCGGCGTATCCCGGTTCGGAGTCAGATTCCGGCGCGGCGTTCCGCAGCCTCGATGGTATTGACCAGCAGCATGGTGATGGTCATCGGCCCGACCCCACCGGGCACAGGGGTGATCCAGCCCGCCACGTCGCTGACACCGGCGAAGTCGACGTCGCCGCAGAGCTTGCCTTCGTCGTTGCGGTTCATGCCGACGTCGATGACCACGGCGCCCGGCTTGACCATGTCGGCCGTCAGCACGTTGCGCTTGCCGACAGCGGCCACCACGATGTCGGCCTGGCGGGTGTGGTGCGCGAGATCGGGCGTGGCGCTGTGGCACACGGTCACGGTGGCATTGGCGGCGAGCAGCAGCATCGCCATGGGCTTGCCGACGATGTTTGAACGGCCAATCACCACCGCGTGCTTGCCACGAGGGTTCACGCCGATGGATTCGAGCATCTTCATGCACCCATAGGGGGTGCAGGGCTTGAAGCCGGGCTGGCCGACCATCAAGGCGCCGGCCGACGCCACGTGGAAGCCGTCGACATCCTTCTCAGGCGAAATGGTCTCGATGACCTTGTGTGCGTCGATGTGGGCAGGCAGCGGCAGTTGGACGAGGATGCCGTGGATCGATGGGTCTTCGTTGAGTGCCTCGACGCGGGCGAGCAGCTCCGCCTCGGTCATCGATGCATCGTACTTTTCCAGCACCGAATGCAGTCCGTTGTCGGCGCACGCCTTGACCTTGTTGCGCACATAGACGGCGCTGGCCTGGTTGTCCCCCACCAGCACGACGGCCAGCCCGGGAGTCACGCCGCGTGCCGTGAGCGCAGCCGCGCGCTGCGCCACCTCGCCGCGGAGTTGGCGCGAAAGGGCGTTGCCGTCGATGAGTTGTGCCGTCATGGGGTGGTCCTCGGGAAAGAAGGGTTCAAAGAAACTGCGCAAGAAGGACAAACGGGGCCCTGAAGGCCCCGTTGGTGTCGGTATGGGAGACGAGCGTGAAGAAGGTCGTGCCCGCGTTCAAGCTTTGTGGGTGGCGCCGAGCGCGATCTTCAGCAGATCGGCCACGGTGTTGGCATTGAGCTTTTCCATGATGTTGGCGCGGTGCGCCTCCACCGTCTTGATGCTGATGCCCAGGTCGTCCGCGATCTGCTTGTTCAGCCGGCCGGCGACGATGCGCTCGAGCACCTGGGCCTCGCGCGTCGTCAGGCGCGACAGCAATGCATCGCGGCTGGCCTGCTCTTGGTACTGAGAGAAGGCGACACGGGCCTGGTCGAGCATGCGCTCCACCAGCACCACCAGCTCTTCTTCCTTGAAAGGCTTCTCGATGAAATCCATCGCGCCTTTCTTCATGGTCGTCACCGCCATCGGTACATCACCGTGGCCGGTGATGAAAACAACGGGCAGCGGGCTCTTGCGTTCGAGCAAGCGGTCTTGAAGCTCCAGGCCGCTCATGCCATCCATCCGGATGTCGGCGATCAGGCAGGCCACTTCGCGAGGGTCGAACCGCGACAGGAAGGACTCGGCGGAATCAAAACACTTGACCCGGTAATCCTTGCCTTCGAGCAGCCATTGAAGTGAATCTCGCACCGCCTCGTCGTCGTCGACCACGTAAACGGTACCCTTTTTCGGAATCAGGCTCATGAGGCAGAGGCGTTCGGGTTCGACGCTGCAGCCACGTCGGGCACGGTATCGGGCACGGGGTGGGCTTCAGCGCGTTGGGACAGATCGACCGGCAGGGTAAACGCGAAGCGGCACCCGGTGACGGACCCGCCATTGTAGATGTTCTGCGCCCTGATCCGGCCCCTGTGGGACTCAACGATTGATCTACAAAGCGACAGGCCGATGCCCATGCCTTCGGCTTTCGTGGAAAAGAACGCTTCGTAGAGCCTGGCCAGCACTTCTTCCTTCATGCCGGGGCCCATGTCGGTCACGCTGAACTCGATCACGCCACCTTCTTCAGGCGTGTGCCGCGGGACCACCCGCAGCTCGATGTGGCGCCGCGAGTTGGGCATCTTGGCGGTGTCGATCGCCTCCGCCGCGTTCTTCAGCAGGTTCAGCAGCACCTGCTCGATGAGGATCGGATCCACATTCAGCATCGGCAGCCGTTGGGCCACGTAGGTGTGGATGTTCACCTTGCGCCGGCGCAGCTCGATGCCGGCCAACTCGACCGCGTCTTCGACGATGTCCCGCGCATGCGCAGGCTGGCGCTGGGGCTCGCTGCGTTTCACGAACGAGCGGATGCGGTGGATGATCTGGCCGGCCCGCTCGGCCTGGCGGCCGGTCTTTTGCAGAACGGCGATCAAGTCGTCGGTGCCGATCGAGCCGGCGCGCACGCGGCTGACCATGCCGTTGCAGTAGTTGTTGATGGCGGCCAGCGGCTGGTTCAACTCGTGCGCGACAGACGATGCCATCTCGCCCATCGTGATCAGGCGGCTGGTAACCTGGGCCTTCTCGGCCTGCTGCTGCGCCTGCTCTTCGACACGGCGGCGTGCGGTGATGTCGGTAGCGATCAGCATCTGGGCGAGGCGGCCGTCGGTCCACTGCAGGTAGCGCGCCCGCACGTCAAACCACATCTGCAGGGACTCGACGAAGACCTCACGCGGCTGGGCGCCGGTCTCGGTCAGCGGCTGCGTCGGCAGGCCCGACAGGCCGTCGACCTCTTCATCGGGCTCGGGCAGGTAGGGCGCGCCGTTCGAGCTGTTGGCCAGGATGGCATGGCCGCGCGCATCGGCGCCGAACCACAGGCGGTACGACCGGTTGGCGAACAGCAACTCGCTGTGCTGCACCGACAGCACCGACACCGCCGCGTCCAGGCCCTCCAGCACGGTGGTGAAGCGCTCGTGTGAAGCCGACAGCTGATCGCGAATACGCTTGGCCTCGGTGATGTTGGTGATCGAGGTCATCCAGCCGGTCTGCTGGCCCTTGGGGTCGATCAGCGGCGAGACGTACATGCGCGCATCGAACAGCGAGCCGTCCTTGCGCATCACCTTCACCTCGATGCCGCCGACCGGGCTGCGGCCCTGCAACTCTTGCTGCAATAGGCGGGTGTTCTCTTCGATGCGATCGGGCGGCCAGTAGGGGAAGGGCGGGTAGCGGCCGATCAGGTCGGCTTCGGCAAAGCCGGTCATGGCGCAGAACGCCGGGTTCACATAGGTGACTCGGCCGTCTTTGTCCATCGCGCGCATGCCGGTGAGCATGGAGTTTTCCATCGCCCGCCGGAAGTTCGTTTCCTGCACCAGCGCGTTCTGGATCTGGGCGCGACGCCGCATGTGACGCCAGGTGCCCAGCAGCATCCACACTGTCAGCACCGACAGCGCGACGACCATCCAGAACAAGGTGTTGCCGATGAGGCCGATGGAGGTGCGGTAGCCCTGGCCACGCAGCGTCAAGCCGTTGGACATGGGGGCCAGCGGCAGGTCGTACTGCAGCGAAGGGGCGGTCGCCGGCTGGCCAGGCATCGAGCTCACGGTGCTGACGAGCACCCGGCTGTCGGGGCCCAACACGCTGACCAGGTGGCGGCGCGTGACCTCGGTGGGCACGAAGAACCGCACCAGCGCCTCGACCGAATACTCGACGATCAATGTGCCGACGAAGTTGCTGCGGTCGATCAGTGGGATCTGCACCTGAAAGACCCACAGGCCGCTCGCATCGGTGAACGGCCGCGAGTAGACCGGCTGGCGCGTGTCGCGTGCGGCGATGAAGGCGTATTCGGCTTCATTGCGGCGCCCCTCGGCAGGCAGCGAGGGGTCGGCCATGGCGGCGCCGCTGCCCTCTTCAGGGTGGAAGCTCAGCACGGCCTGGCTGGCGCGCACCTTGCGCTGCGCATTCACCCAGGTGAAGTGGCGCACCTCGGGTCGTTCGCGCTGGAAAGCGCCGGCCTGGCTGAGGAACTCGGCGGTGTCGATGTCCTTGGTGACCAGTTCCCGGGCGATCCGGACGAGCTGCTCCTGGTTTTCGATGAGGTGCAGCCGGATCTGCTGCTGCGCCACCTCGGTGTCGCGGCGCAGCGCATCGGTGGCGCGATCGATTTCCTCGCTGCGCAGGTACCAGAACGCGGCGGTGATGGCCGCCAGGAACATCAGCACCGATACCAGCGGGCCGATGGTGGCGAAACGGTCCTGCCGGGCGGGCGACTGCTGGCGCCACCAGCGTCCGAACAGGCGCTGCAGCCGGGAAGGGGAGGGTTTGAGTGGTTCGCGTGCCAGGACCATTGGCCGGATTATCGGGGGCCGACTTCGTCCTGGGCGGGGCGGTGTTGTGGACGCCGGCCACGAGCCCCCGACGCCGGCTTGTGTTATTCCATGATATGAAATGGCTAGCCACGATTTGAAAATGCGTGCAGGCTGTGCGACACTCGGCGCCGACCCAGATGTCGGCCGCTTGCTGGCCATTCACGACGAGGAGACACCCATGTCCGCCCTGCCTGAACCTTTCCTGGGCGCTGCCGCCAACGATGCGGATGCGCAGGAAACCCGCGAATGGCTCGACGCCCTGTCGGCCGTGCTCGAATCGGAGGGGCGCGATCGCGGCCACTTCCTGCTGGAGCAACTTCTCGAGCATGCCCGCCAGCATGGTGTGGACATGCCGTTCTCGGCCACCACGGCCTATGTGAACACCATCGAGCCCGAAGATGAAGCCCACTACATGGGCAACATCGAGATCGAAGAGCGTCTGCGCGCCTACATGCGCTGGAACGCGATGGCGATGGTGGTCAAGGCCAACCGCCTTCATCCCGAAGACGGGGGCGATCTGGGTGGCCACATCTCCTCGTTTGCCTCGGTCGCCACGATGTTCGGCGCCGGCTTCAACCACTTCTGGCACGCCGACACGCCCGACCATGGCGGCGACTTGCTCTACATCCAGGGCCACTCGGCGCCCGGCATCTATGCCCGTGCCTTCATGGAAGGCCGCATCAACGAAGAGCAATTGCTGAACTTCCGCCAGGAAGTCGACGGCAAGGGCTTGTCGAGCTACCCGCACCCGAAGCTGATGCCCGAGTTCTGGCAGTTCCCGACCGTCTCGATGGGCCTGGGCCCCCTGATGGCGATCTACCAGGCGCGCTTCCTGAAATACCTGCACGCCCGCGGCATTGCCGACACCAGCAAGCGCAAGGTCTGGGTCTTCTGCGGCGACGGCGAGATGGACGAGCCGGAAAGCCTGGGCGCGATCGGTTTGGCTGCCCGCGAAAAACTGGACAACCTGATCTTTGTCGTCAACTGCAACCTGCAGCGCCTGGATGGCCCCGTGCGCGGCAACGGCAAGATCATTCAAGAGCTCGAAGGCGAGTTCCGCGGTGCCGGCTGGAACGTCATCAAGCTGATCTGGGGCTCGTACTGGGATCCGCTGCTGGCGCGCGACAAGGATGGCCTGCTCAAGAAGGTCATGATGGAGACGCTGGACGGCGACTACCAGGCCATGAAGGCCAACGACGGCGCCTTCGTCCGCAAGAACTTCTTCGGCCGCCACCCCAAGCTGCTCGAGATGGTCTCGAAGATGAGCGACGAGGACATCTGGCGTCTGAACCGTGGCGGTCACGACCCGCAGAAGGTCTATGCCGCCTATCACCGCGCCGTGAACACCAAGGGCCAGCCGACCGTTCTGCTGGTCAAGACGGTCAAGGGCTTCGGCATGGGCAAGGCCGGCGAGGGCAAGAACATCGCCCACCAGGCCAAGAAGCTGACGGACGAAGACATCAAGGCCTTCCGCGACCGTTTCAACATCCCCATCCCGGACAGCGAGCTGGCGAAGATCCCGTTCTACAAGCCGGCCGACGACACGCCGGAGATGCGCTACCTGCACGAGCGCCGCAAGGCCCTCGGCGGCTACCTGCCGCAGCGCCGCACCAAGGCCGAAGAATCGCTGCCGGTGCCTGAGCTCTCCGCCTTCCAGTCGGTGCTCGATCCGACGGCGGAAGGCCGCGAGATCTCGACCACGCAGGCCTATGTACGCTTCCTCACTGCGCTGCTGCGCGACAAGACGCTGGGCCCGCGCACCGTGCCCATCCTCGTCGACGAAGCGCGTACCTTCGGCATGGAAGGCCTGTTCCGCCAGATCGGCATCTACAACCCCGAAGGGCAGAAGTACACCCCGCAGGACCGCGACCAGGTTTCCTACTACAAGGAAGACGTGGCCGGCCAGATCCTGCAAGAGGGCATCAACGAAGCGGGCGGAATGGGCTCGTGGATCGCCGCGGCGACGTCGTACTCGACGAACAACCGCGTCATGATCCCGTTCTACGTCTACTACTCGATGTTCGGCTTCCAGCGCATCGGCGACATGGCCTGGGCAGCGGGCGACATGCAGGCGCGCGGCTTCCTGCTGGGCGGCACCTCGGGCCGCACCACGCTGAACGGCGAGGGCCTGCAGCACGAAGACGGCCACAGCCACATCCTGGCGGGCACGATCCCGAACTGCGTCAGCTACGACCCGACCTTCGCGCACGAGGTGGGCGTGATCATGCATCACGGCTTGAAGCGCATGGTCGAGAACCAGGAAAACGTCTTCTACTACATCACCCTGCTGAACGAGAACTACGCGATGCCCGGCCTCAAGCCCGGCACCGAAGAGCAGATCATCAAGGGCATGTACCTGCTGGAAGAGGGCGCGAAGAAGACGCCGCGCGTCAACCTGCTGGGCTCGGGCACCATCCTGCGCGAATCGATCGCTGCCAAGAAGCTGCTTGAAACCGAGTGGGGCGTGGCGGCCAACGTCTGGAGTTGCCCCAGCTTCAACGAGCTGGCCCGCGATGGCCAGGACTGCGAGCGTTGGAACCTGCTGCACCCGACCGAGACGCCCAAGGTGCCTTTCGTCGCGCAGCAGCTCGACAAGCAAGCCGGCCCGATCATCGCCTCGACCGACTACATGAAGAACTACGCCGAGCAGATCCGCGCGTTCATCCCGAAGGGCCGCACCTTCAAGGTGTTGGGCACCGATGGCTTCGGCCGGAGCGACTTCCGCTCCAAGCTGCGCGAGCACTTCGAGGTCAACCGCCATTACATTGTGGTTGCCGCCCTGAAGGCGCTGGCCGACGAGGGCTCCGTACCCGCGGCCAAGGTGGCGGAAGCCATCGCCAAGTACGGCATCAACGCGAACAAGATCAACCCGCTGTACGCCTGAACCGGGCTGGAGACAACGAATGGCATTGGTGGAAGTGAAAGTCCCCGACATCGGGGACTTCAAGGACGTGGCAGTCATCGAGCTGCTGGTCAAGCCCGGTGACACGATCAAGCCGGAACAAAGCCTGATCACGGTCGAGAGCGACAAGGCTTCGATGGAGATCCCGTCGACCCATGGCGGTGTCGTCAAGGAGCTGAAGGTCGGCCTGGGCGACAAGGTCAGCGAAGGGACGGTGCTGCTGGTGCTGGAAAGCGCCGCCGAAACCGCGCCCCCGCCGCCTGCCCCTGCGGCGGCGCCGGCAGCCGCCCCCGCGTCTGCAGCGGTGCCCGTGCCTGCACCCGCTCCCGCACCGGTGGCTGCCGTCCCGGCGGGCGGCGGCGTCATCCACGTGGTCGTGCCCGACATCGGCGATTTCAAGGATGTGGCCGTCATCGAGCTGCTGGTCAAGGTGGGTGACACCGTCAAGGCAGAGCAGAGCCTGATCACCGTCGAGAGCGACAAGGCGTCGATGGAGATTCCGTCGTCCCATGCCGGGGTGGTCAAGGAGATCAAGGTCGCGTTGGGCGACAAGGTCAGCCAGGGATCGCCACTCGTGGTGCTGGAAGGCGCTGGCGGCACCGCGTCGGCTCCGGCTGCCGCGGCGGCTGCCCCGGCCGTGGCCCAGACGGTGGTGGCCACCGGCAGCGCCCCCGGCACGCTGACCAGCGCGCCGGTCGAGCGCACGGCACCCACGGCGGCGCTGCCCGCCCACGAGCCCACGGCCGCACCCACCAACCTGCCTCACGCCTCCCCCTCGATTCGCCGCTTTGCTCGTGAGCTGGGCGTGCCGTTGGCCGAGGTGAAGGGCTCCGGCCCCAAGGGGCGCATCACCCAGGACGACGTGCAGAACTTCGTCAAGCAGGTGATGGCCGGTGACCAGCAAACCACCGCCCAAAAGGCCAAGGCGCCCGCTGCGGCGCCAGCGGCCGCCGGTGGCGCCTTCCCGGGCCTGTTGCCGTGGCCGCAGGTCGATTTCAGCAAGTTCGGCCCGATCGAGCGCAAGGAACTGAGCCGCATCAAGAAGATCAGCGGCGCCAACCTGCACCGCAACTGGGTGGTGATCCCGCACGTCACCAACCACGACGATGCCGACATCACCGAGCTCGAAGCTTTCCGCGTTCAGTTGAACAAAGAGAACGAAAAGAGCGGCATCAAGGTCACGATGCTGGCCTTCATGATCAAGGCCGCGGTCGCCGCGCTGAAGAAGTTCCCCGAGTTCAACGCCTCGCTCGACGGCGACACCCTGGTCCTGAAGAACTACTTCCACATCGGCTTCGCGGCCGACACGCCCAACGGCCTGGTGGTGCCAGTGATCAAGGACGCCGACAAGAAGGGCATCCTGCAGATCAGCCAGGAGATGAGCGAGCTGGCCAAGAAGGCGCGCGATGGCAAGCTGGGCCCGGCCGACATGACCGGCGGCTGCTTCTCCATCAGTTCGCTGGGCGGCATCGGTGGCCGCTACTTCACGCCGATCATCAATGCGCCTGAAGTCGCGATCATGGGGGTGTGCAAGAGCAGCACCGAGCCGCGTTGGGACGGCAAGCAGTTCGTGCCGCGCCTGATCCTGCCGTTGTCGCTGTCGTGGGATCACCGCGTCATCGATGGCGCCGCGGCGGCGCGCTTCAACGTCTACTTCGCTTCGCTGCTGGCCGACTTCCGCCGCATCGCGTTGTGATGGCCGACGGTGGTGCCTGTGGGGCGCCACCGTCCGCCGCCAGGGCACTCGATCGATCTGCCGGTTCGACGGCGATCGAGCCCGCCCCGATCCACCAAGATTGAGAGACAAGAATGGCAACGATCGAAGTGAAAGTGCCGGACATCGGCGACTTCAAGGATGTCGGCGTGATCGAGCTGCTGGTCAAGGCGGGCGACACTGTGAAGGTCGACCAGAGCCTGATGACCGTCGAGAGCGACAAGGCCTCGATGGAGATCCCGTCCACCCACGCCGGTACCGTCAAGGAACTGAAGATCAAGCTGGGTGACAAGGTCAGCCAGGGCAGCACCATCCTGCTGCTGGAGGCGTCGGAGGCCGCGGCGTCCAGCCCCAGCCCGGCGCCTGCCGCGGCACCGTCCGCTGGGGTGCCCCCGGTGGCGGCGCCGGCCGTGGCACCCGCCGCGAGCGCGCCGGCGGCCGCATCGTATGCAGGGGGCGCCGACATCGAGTGCGACATGCTCGTGCTGGGTGCCGGGCCGGGCGGCTATTCGGCCGCGTTCCGCGCCGCCGACCTGGGCATGAAGACAGTCATCGTCGAGCGCTACGCGACGCTCGGTGGCGTGTGCCTGAATGTCGGATGCATCCCCTCGAAGGCCTTGCTGCACGTGGCCGCGGTGATGGACGAGGTCAGCCACATGGCCGATCTGGGCATCGAGTTCGGCTCGCCCAAGGTCGACATTGACAAGCTGCGCGCCCACAAGGCCAAGGTGGTCGGCAAGCTGACGGGTGGCCTGCAGGCCATGGCCAAGATGCGCAAGGTGACGGTGGTGCGCGGCTACGGCGCGTTCATCGATCCGCACCACGTGAAGGTCGAAGAGACGACCGGCGAAGGGCAGGACAAGACCGGCGCCACCAAGACCATCCGGTTCAAGAATTGCATCATCGCTGCGGGTTCGCAGGCGGTTCGTCTGCCTTTCTTGCCAGACGACCCCCGCATCGTGGATTCCACCGGTGCGCTGCAGCTGAGCGGGCAACCGAAGAAGATGCTCATCGTGGGCGGCGGCATCATCGGGCTCGAAATGGGCACGGTGTACTCGACGCTCGGTGCGCGCCTGGACGTGGTCGAGATGCTCGACGGCCTGATGCAGGGGGCAGACCGCGATCTGGTCAAGGTGTGGCAGAAGATGAATGCCCACCGCTTCGACAAGATCATGTTGAAGACGAAGACAGTAGGCGCGGTGGCGACGCCGGAGGGCATCAAGGTTCAGTTCGAGGACAGCGCGGGCCAGAAGAGCGAATCGACCTACGACCTCGTGCTGCAGGCGGTCGGCCGCACGCCCAACGGCAAGAAGATCAGTGCCGACAAGGCCGGCGTGATCGTGGGCGATCGCGGCTTCATCCCGGTGGATGTGCAGATGCGGACGAACGTGCCGCATATCTTCGCGATTGGCGACATCGTCGGCCAGCCGATGTTGGCCCACAAAGCGGTGCACGAGGCGCATGTGGCCGCCGAGGTGGCTGCTGGCGACGCCAAGGCGCAGTTTGACGCGCGTGTCATCCCCAGCGTCGCCTACACCGATCCTGAGGTCGCCTGGGTTGGCCTCACCGAAGACCAGGCCAAGGCGCAGGGCGTGAAGGTCAAGAAGGGGCTGTTCCCGTGGACGGCTTCGGGCCGCGCCATCGCCAATGGCCGCGACGAGGGCTTCACCAAGCTGCTCTTCGATGAAGAAACCCACCGCATCGTGGGCGGCGGCATCGTGGGCACCCATGCGGGCGACATGATCGGCGAGATCGCGCTGGCCATCGAAATGGGCGCCGACGCCGTCGACATCGGCAAGACCATCCACCCCCATCCGACACTCGGCGAATCGATCGGGATGGCGGCCGAGGTGGCCCACGGCAGCTGCACCGATCTGCCACCGCAGAAAAAGTAGCGCATGACGCCGGGGCAAGCGCCCCGGCCCCGTCTCAGGGAATCGTCGTCGTGTCTTCGTAGCTGCCGAAGCAGCAGATGCGGCCGTACTCGCTGAACGAGTACATGGCGATCGCACCGGGCTCTCTGGCCAGGGAAGAGGGCAGCGGATGCGGCGCACGCCGGCGCTCCAGGTGGCTCTTGATCAGGTAGTCCACTTGTCTCACCGGCATGGGTGCGTCAATTCCCGCCTGGGACCAGATCCGGTGGAAGTGCAGGCGCGCCCCGTCGAGTGAAAAGTCGACCACGAACACCAGTCGGCCTGTCCAGCTTCGGCAGAAGTAGATCCGCTGCCCGTAGAGGTAGATGTCCCACTTGTCCTCCATCACCTCGGCTTTGCGCAGCGGTCCATCCGCAACGCCGCCCGGGCAGGGATAAGACAGGTCGCACGGGTGTTCTACGGCGCCTTCCGGCAGGGTGCCCGCGATCGATTCGTTCCGCGCTGTGCGCGAGGTGGCGAAGTGGGCGGCGATCTGTGGGTCGCCCGTGGTGGACGTCATCGACGTGGCGAAGGCTTCGCACTCGTAGCCTTCGAGGCCGAACCGATTGGCCGGGTCTTCCTGGCGCACCAGCACAACCGATGACCACGGCGGCGAAGGTTCCTCGGTGCTTGAGACCTTCACCGGAACATCGGTCTGGACGGGCGCTTGAGAAGGACCTGCCGACCGGCGCAACTTGGATAGCAGTCTCCGCAGCATGTTCGATCGCGAACGAAGGTGAGCCGACGAGGCGCGGTGATGGCGTGTGCGTCAGTGCACCTGGCCTTCGGCCACGATCCGCCAGTCGTTGCCCTCGCGGCCCCAGTACTGGCGCATCAGGTGTTCGGTGCGTTCGCCGTTGTCCAGGGCCTGCTCGCGGAAGGTGACGACCATCAGTTCGCGGTCGTCTCGGAATGAGATCAAGCTGGTTTCGTCGATGGCCGTCGGTGCGGGGGCGCTGGCGGTACGTTGGCGCGAGCGGGTCAGGTTGAGCTGGGCGTCGGCGCTGGAGGTGCCCGGGTAGAACGATGCGAGCTGGTCGGCGTTGGCCGCGAGGCGGGCGGTGCGCCAGCGCTCGAAGGTGGGCATGAACCGGGTCGATTCGAGCGCCTGCCGGTTGGCGCCGGGCTGGCGCCATTCGATGTGACGGGCGATGAGCACCGGAGTGTCGCGCTGTGGCAGACGGGCGGCCAGGCCCATCAGGTCATCGTTGGCCAGCACGACACAGCCATCGCTGTCCAGCGGCGGCCGCGAATAGGTGCTGGAGGGCACGCCATGCAGCAGGATGCCCTTGCCGGTGCGCCCGCGGGTGCGGTCATAGGCATTGGGGTAGTTCAGCGGCAGCGCGCCCACGCCAAAGCGGTCTTCGAGCGCTTTGCGGTCGATCTGGCCGGTGATGAAGTACAGGCCCAGCGGGGTTTTCTGGTCACCTTCAATCAGCTTGTCCACGCCTTGCTTGCCGACCGACACGTAGAAGTCGTCGATCAGCGTCAGGCCATGGGCGCCGTTCTCGAACAGGTACAGGCGACTGCGCGACGCGTCCACGGCAATCGCATACGGCTGGCTGGGCGGCAGCAGCACGAACTCGGCCGGTATCGCACCGGTCGGGGGGCGCTCGCGCAGCGCGGCCAGCCGTTGCAGCGCTTCGTCGCGCAGCGGGGCGAGGTCGCCTCGGTCGGGGGCGCCGCCGCCCCAGGTCGTCAGTGGCGCGGCACGTGCGGCGAGAAGATCGGCCTGCAGAAGCTGTGCGAGACGGAAGTGCGGGTACTTCTGCAGCAAGGCGGTGCTGCCCTCCAGCGCATCGGCCAGTCGACCCTCACCCACCAGGCGGTAAAGCGCCATCAGGCGAGACTCGGGGCTGCCCTGCAGGGCAGCCTCAGGCAAACCAACGCGAGGCTCCGTGGGCAGGTCGTCGGCCAGTCGCATCACCCGCGAAGCGGCCGATGGTGCAAGCGGCGCCGCCGTGGCGTGCGCTTCGCGCGACCACCAGCCGAGCACCCGGGAGTCGTGGACTGACAGCATGCACAGGCTGAGCAGGCCGAGCGCCCCCAGCACAACGGCGCCACGCCGTTTGCGGGGGGATGTCGGGGTCTGCATCTTCATCGTCACGAGCCGAACCACGGGGCGCTCAACCGCCCACGGCCTCTTTCTTGATCACCCAGCGGCCGTTCAAGCGCACGAGTGACAGTGTCTTGCGGCTGGTGGCCGAGAGCGCATCTGAACTGTAGACCTGCTTGAACTTCGCGGTGGCCTGGTCGCCGTCCACCGTGACCCGCAGGTCGACCAGCTCGACCTTGATCTGCTTGCGGGTGGCGATGCGGTCGCGGCGGTCTTGCTCCCACGCCTTGCGCGAGCTGGACTGGCCACTGAACTCGGGCGTGTAGGCGCCGAGGTACTCGGTCATGTTGCGTTTGCTCCAGGCCGAAGCCCAGGCGCGCACGGCGGCTTCGACCTCGGCCGAGTTGCCCACTGGAGAGGCAGGCGCGGGCGAGGCCGCTGAAGCGGGCGTCGGCGTGGGGGCAGTTGCCACTGCGCTTGCCACGGCGGCCGCAGGCTTGGGGGCTGCGGCCGATGGGGGAGCGGCCGGTGGCAGCGGCTTGCTGGCTGCCGGGGCAGGGGCCGCAGCCGTGGGCGGGGCAGGTGGGTTGGCCGCCGGCGAGGGGGCCGGGGGCGGCGCCGCCGGCTTGGGCGACGTGGTCGGCGACGGGTTGGGCGACGTGGTCGGCGGCGCTGGCGAGACAGCCGGTGCTGGTGCGGCCGCAGCGACCGTGGTGGGCGCCGGCGAGCGGCCCACGGGCTTGGCTGCGGCCACGGCGGCTGCAGGTGCGGGCGGTGGCGCGGTGTTGGCGCCGGAGGTCAGCTCGCGCAGCAGGGCGAGCTTTGGCGGCACCGTGGCGTCACCCTTGTCGAGTTGCAAGGCCTTGGTGTAGGCCTGGCTTGCGAGCTGCGCGTACACATCACCCAGGTTCTGGTACGCGGTGGCGTAAGCCGGGTTGGTGCGGATCGCGCGCTCCAGCGCCTGCCGGGCCTTTTCGTAGTCACCCTGGGCGCCGTAGATGACCGCGATGTTGTTGTACGGGGCCGGCATGTCGGGGTGGTCGTCCACCAGCTTCTGGAAGACTGCCAGTGCCTCCGGCTTGCGGTCGAGCATGGACAGCGCGACGCCGCGCCGGAAGCGCATCTGCGGGTCTTTAGGATTCTTGACGAGGGCCTCATCGATCAGCTTGAGGGCCTGGCTATGCTGGCCTTCCTTGATCAGGCGCTGTATCTCTGCGGTTTCAGCCGATGCGGGGGCTGCTGCGGGCGCCGAGCTGGCGGCGGTGTCCACCGGTTGGGCGGCCAGGGGGCCGGCGCCTGCCAACCCCACCAGGACGGCGGCGGCAGCGAAGCCGAGTGGTGAACGGGGCAGCGTGGCAGTGCGCAGGCGCATGGATGGCTTGGTCTCTCAGGCTCGTTGTGGCTCTACGGGGCTCACGGGCCCTCTGGCCGAGGAGCGGTGAGCCCCGGTATTGGCTGGGGCGAGTCTATCGAAAAACGCCTGTTCGTCTGCCCCGGTGTGGCGCCGCCGACAACGCAATCCACTCAGAGGAGACAGACATGACGTACCCACGCAACCTGCTGGCCCTGGCGGCCCTGGGCCTGACCTTGGTCACACCCTTGGCGCGCGCGCAAACGCAGGCGGACGGTCCCAGCCACAAGGAGTGCGAGTCCCGCGCGAACGACACCGTGGACAAGCTGCTGGAATGCATTCGACAGGACCGGCTGTGGAAGCGGCTCGGCGAATTCCAGACAATTGCCGATGAAAACCCCGATTCCAAAGGCCATGGCAATCGGGATACGGGCACGGCCGGCTACAAGGCCTCGGTCGACCACGTGGCCAAGTTGATGCGCAAGGCGGGCTACAAGGTCAAGATCCAGACCTATCCCTACAGCATCGAGGTGCTCGACGGCGTGCCGCGCTTGGCGACCGGCGGCGCTGCCCTGTCGCTTGGCCGCGATTGGTTCGTGGCGCGGCTCTCGCCGGGGGGGCAATTCTCGGCGGCCATCCAGCCGGTGGAGGGGGATGGCACAGGCTGCCAGGCCCTCGATTGGCACGGGTTCACCCCGGGACGCGTGGCTCTGCTGCGCCACGGTACCTGTCCCTACGACCGATCGGTTGAACTGGCGGCCCAAGCCGGCGCCCGTGCGGTGGTCCTCTACAACGTGGTGGACGCCGATGCTGCCGAGTCGCCCGAGGCGGCGGGCCCGGGCTTTGGTGGCGCCTTCGAGGCCCGCCTGTCGCAGGTGCCGCGCATCCCTGTGATCGGAGCGGTGTCACACCGGGTGGGCGCCCAGTGGCTGGCGCAGCATCGCGCTGGCCAGACGGCCGAGGTGAGTGTCGACATCCGCACCCGCCGTCAGGCAGGGGATGACTACAACCTGATCGCCGAGTCGCCCTACGGAGACGCCAACTCGACCGTGGTGGTCGACGCGCACCTCGACTCCATCTTCGGCGCCGGCATTCTCGACAACGCCTCGGGCTCGACGACCATCCTGGAGATTGCGCTCAAGCTCGCCAAGACGCCCACGCGCAACCGCCTGCGCTACATCTGGTTCGGGGGCGAAGAGCTGGGCCTGCTGGGCTCGAAGTACTACACCAAGCACTTGACCGACGCGCAGCGCCAACGCATTGCTTTCGACGTCGATGCGGACGTGACCGCCACGCCCAACTACGACTACCTGATCGCCGATCCGGCCGAAGCGCCCAATGTCGACCAGTTTCCGCCGAACGTCGTGCCCGAGTCGAAGGTCGGCAACCAGCTCTTCGAGGATTACTTCAAGTCTGTCAACGTGCCGGCCCAGTCGGCCTGGTTCGGCAACCAGGGCACCGATTCCAACGCCTTCAGCCTGATCGGCATCCCGAACACCGGCATCCTGACCCAGCAGAACTGCTGCAAGAAGTCGTGGGAAGTGGCGATCTGGGGCGGCACCATCGGCAACTACGAGGGCAAGATCCCCGGCACCGACGGCGGCTGCGTCGACACGCCGCGCCGCTGGTGCGACAACCTGTCGAACAACGACCCGGTGGTGCTGGAGCGTGCCTCCAAGGCGACGGCCTATGTGGTGTTCAACCTGGCCAACCACGACTTCAGTGCGGCGCATCGCCGCGAACGGGTCAGCGGTTTGACTCGCTGACGATCCGCCACTGGCCGGCTTGCAGTTCCCAGACCAGGGTCTTGCGCATGGTGTCGCGGTGGGTGGGTGAGCGATACACCTGCTCGAAGGTGGCCTCCACCCGTGTCGGCGACACCGCGCGAGCGCTGAGCTGGTTCAGTTGCACGCTGATGTCGCCGGGCCGTGACAGCGCGCGCTCGCGGCCGGCGCGCCATTGGGCGCGGCGGTCGCCGCCATGCGTCGCGGCCCCTGTGGCGAAGCTGTCGGCATAGAAGCTCAGATAGCGCGTCACGTCTTTGGCCACCCAGGCGGCCGCCCAGTCGCGCACGCGCTGCTCGACGGCAGACGTGGGCGATGGGGCCGATACCAACGGGGCCGCCGCAGGCGCAACCGGCATGCTCGCTGCCGGGGCCGCTGCTGAAGCCGGGGCAGGGGCGGGCGACATCGATTGGGGCCCGGACGCGCCCACCATCGAGCGCGCCTTGGCGTCCAGATCGGCCCGCGTCATGCTGGCCAGCTCGGTGGGTTCCAGGGGGCATCGGGTGGCGGCATCGTCGCCGGCCGCCCATTGCGCACCGTCCGGCGCCACCGAGTCGGTGTCCGGCCGGGCCAGGCCCAACGCCGCCACCAGGGTGCCCATGGCTGCGTGGGTGCGCACGATGGCAATGTCCCGGTCGGCCACCGCCATCGCGTACGAGCGCTTGGCGGTGTAAAGCTCGTTCTCTGCATTCAGCAGATCGAGCAGACTGCGTTGGCCGATGTCGAACTGCTGCCGGTAGGCGTCGCGCGCCTTCTCGATCGCGATGGTGTTGCGGTCCAGATAGCCCAACTGCTCATCGAGCCGGCGCACGTCGTTGTAGGCGATCGCCGCCGTCTGGCGCACGTCGCGGCAGGCCTTGTCACGCAAGTCTGCCGCCTGGTTGAGCAGGTGCGTCTGCTGGCGTACTCGGGCGTCGTCGGCACCGCCGTTGAACAGGTTCCAGGTCAGTGCGATGGTGGCCGAGGTGTCGCGCTTCTGGTTTTCAACCCCATCGAAGTTGCGGCCCTCACCACTGCGCAGGCGCGCTTCGACCCGGGGCTGGAAGGGGCTGCGTCGCGCTTCACCCTGGGCGCGCACGGCACGCAGGTTCTCGACTGCACCAGCGATCACTGGGCTGCGGCGGGCGGTCGTCTCCAGCGCGGCTACGCCCGTGGTGGGCAGCGCCTGGGCGAAGGTCTGGCCAGGCGTGGCCGCGTCCGCCGGCAACTCGCCGACGATGCGCCGGTACCGCTCGGTCACGTCGTGCAGGTTCGCCTTCTCGGTGACCAGATTCGATTCGGCCAAGGCCAGGCGGGCTCCTGATTGCTCCAGATCCACCCCGCGCGCCACGCCCGCGCGGACCCGGCTCTGGATCTGGTCGAAGGCGTACTTGTGCTGCACATAGTTGTCTTCAGCCAGCGTGACCAGCCGGCGATAGCGCAGCACGTCGTGGTGAGCGCGGGCCGCCTCCAGGGCTGCCTGTTCGGTGGCATCGAGGAACTCGAAGTACCGGGCCATGCGGGTGTGCGACACCCGGCTCACCTCGCTGCGCGTGGCAAATCCGTCCCACAGCACCTGGGTGATGTTCAGCGCCACGCCGGTGCGGTTCAGGCTTTGGTTGGCAGGGTCTCGGCCGGTGATGCGGTCTTCCGTGCGGCCCGCCTCGGCTGTCAGATCCACCCGCGGCAGGTAGCCCGCCTGAGCCGCGTCCACCTCTTCCGCCGACGCGCGCAAGGCATTGAACTTCGCCGCCACTTCGGGGTTGCTCCGGATCGCTTTATCCGCCGCCGCCGATACCGTCGCAGGCGAGCCTTGCGCGAACGCGGCGCCGCAGGCGAGGGTGATCAAGCTGAGGGCGACCAGGGGTTTGTTCTGCATGCTTGCCGTCTCCTTGAGGCTGCCGAACGTCAAACTGTTGGAATGTAGGTGGGCAGGTCTGGGGTTTCTGCGCTCTACCGAGCTTGGCCGGAAAGTATCCCGAGGAGCCGTCAGGAATCCCAGCCCCTGTGGCCGCCCTGCGACAGCGCAGCTGCCGCGGGCGTGATCCGGTGAGAACGTTGCTCAAGTCAGCACGAGGATGGCCGACAACCTTGCGATGCCCGCTGTCTTTCACGTCGCCGCCGTCGCCGGGCGCCATGCCGCGCCCTCGTGGCCCGGGGTGCTGTGGGGCAGGGTCTGGCGGGCGGGCTGGCGCTGGGTGTTGGTGCTGGCCGCCGTCATGTCGCTCGGGGCCCAGGCGTGGGATCCGGAGCGCATCGTGCAGGCCGCCGCGCGCCGCGGCGAGCAGGCCGTGGCCGGGGCCCAGGCCTTGCGCCAGGCGATGTCGGCCGTGCAATCGCAAGACGAAATGAGCCAGACCGTCGCCGTCAATGACTTCTTCAACCGTCGCCTCCAATACCGCGACGACATCGACATCTGGGGCCAGGTCGACTACTGGGCCAGCCCCCTTGAAGCGCTGCAGAAGGGGATGGCCGATTGCGAGGACTACGCGATCGCCAAGTACTTCACCCTCACGGCGCTGGGGATGCCGCACCGCAAGCTGCGGCTGGTCTACGTGCGCGCCACCTTGGCCGCCGGGGGCGCCGCGGCGGGCGTGGTGCAGCCGCACATGGTGCTGGCCTACTACCCCACGCCCGAGGCCGATCCCTACGTGATGGACAACCTGGTCGGCGAGCTGCGCCCGGCGAGCCGCCGGCCGGATCTGTCACCCGTGTTCAGCTTCAACGCCGAAGGCCTGTGGGAAGGCGCCGGCCCGGTGCCGGTGGCCGGTGCGGGGCCTGCCGAGCGGCTCTCGCGCTGGCGCGACGCCCTGGTCAAGGCGCGACAGGACGGCTTTTTCCAGTAATTCCATATGCATGAACGAGGTATAAGCATGCCCCAGGAGGGACCATGTCACTGATCCGCCAGGTTTGGTTGCTGCTTGCGCTGACGCTGGTGTTGGCGTTTGCCGCGGCATTCGGCATCACCATCCATTCGGCACGCCAATACCTCGAGACGCAGCTCGCGCTCAAGAACAACGACACGGCGCAGTTTCTGGCTCTGACGCTGTCGCAGCAGAAGGGCGATCCGACGGCGATGGAGCTGGTCATCGCCAGCCAGTTCGACACGGGCTACTACGAGCTCGTCCGCCTGAGCGGCATTGACGGCAAGGTGCTGCAAGAGCGCCGCGCCGATCCCAAGGCGAGCAACGCGCCGGGCTGGTTCGTGCATCTGCTGGGCATCGCCCCGACGCCAGGCTCTGCCCAGGTGAGCGATGGCTGGAAGCAGATCGGCCGCCTGGAGGTGCGCAGCCATTCGAGCTTCGCCCACGACCAGCTCTGGAAAAACACCCTGCGCACCGCCGGGCTGCTGGCCATGCTGGCCGTGGCGCTGGGCACGCTGGCCGGCTTCGCCGTGCGACGCATTCGCCTGCCGCTGCAGGCCACGGTGCAGCAGGCGGTGGCGCTCACTGAACGCCGCTTCATCACCATCAGCGAGCCGGTGGTGCCCGAGTTGCGCGAAGTGACCCGGGCGATGAACACCATGGTGGCCCGGCTCAAGGGCATGTTCGATGAGCAGGCGGCCCAGGTCGAGCAACTGCGCCGCCAGGCCAATTGCGACGCCTTGACCGGCTTGTCCAACCGCGCCCACTTCATGGGCCGGCTGAAGGTGATGCTCGGCAGCGAAGACGGCAGTGCCGGCGGTGCCATCGTGCTGGTGCGCCTGGCCGATCTGCAAGGCCTGAACCGCAAGCTGGGCCACGCGACCACCGACCGCCTGCTGCAGGAATCGGCGGCGGCCATCGTCGAATCGGCCCGCCGTGCGGGATCGTACGAAGTGGGACGCCTGAACGGCTCTGACTTCGCCATGGTGCTGCCCGATGTCGGCTCGCTGCGCGAGCCGGCGGTGGACGTGGCCGCACGCCTGCGCAACCTCCTGCGCTCTCACGACCCGACCGCCAACGCGGTGGTGGGGGCGGTGCGCTGGTGGCACGGCGCGCCGATGTCGTCGTTGCTGGCGGCGGCCGACCAGGCGCTGGCCCGGGCCGAGACGCGCGGCGCCTACGCCGTCGAGCTCGACGACACCGGCGATGGCTTGGTGCTGGGCGAAGACGCCTGGCGAGCCCGGCTCGAAGGGGCGGTGACCGAGCAGCGTGCGCAGCTGGTGGAGTTCCCGCTGGTGGACATGCACGGTGCCGTGGTGCACCGCGAGTGCCCGCTGCGCCTGCAGCTCGAAGACGACGGCGAAATGGTGCCGGCCGCCCAGTGGCTGCCCATGGCTCGCCGCACCCAACTCACCTCGCGCATCGACCTGTTGGCCTCCAAGCTGGCCCTGGCCGCGATCGCCAAGGACGGCATGGCCCGCGCGGTCAACATCAGCCCTGGCTCTTTGACGGACAGCAGCTTCGTGCCCAACTTGCGCGCCTTGCTGTCGGCGTTCACCGCCGAAGCGCCCGGCCTGTGGCTGGAAGTGGCGGAAGACGGCGCCTTGCGCAACATCGAGCTCGTCCGGGAGATGGTCACCCAGATGCACGGTTGTGGCGCGCGCGTCGGCCTTGAACACGCAGGCGAGCGCCTCACCGAGGCCTCTGGCCTGCTCGAAGTGGGGCTGGATTTCGTCAAGCTCGACGCCAGCTTCGTCGAAGGCCTGTCGGGCGACCATGCCCGCCGCGAGCACGTGGCAGGCGCTGTCCGCATGCTGCACGGCATCGGGCTGAAGGTCTATGCCGAAGGCGTCACCTCGTCCGATGACGCCACCGCCTTGGCCACCTGCGGCCTCGACGGCTTGACGGGGCCGGTGGTGCCGGCATCTTGAACTGAGCCGGTGGCCAGAAGCGTTGGGCCCGTGCTGACACGGGCTCGGGGCGGCTGTCCACCGGGTTCTGGCCGCTGAAAGGCTGCAGGCAGATGGCTCAGTGCGTCACGCACCGAGCCTGGCGACCCCTTGAGCGCAGAGACCTGGCCTTGATGGACCAGGCCGCTGGCGATCAGCTGCCGATAGGGAAGAGGTCCTCATGGAACCCCTGTTGTGGCCAGTTGCTGGAAGAGGCGCAGTCGTATTGCTGAAGTACCGTGCCGTTGTTGCGGTTCCAGGCATCCAGGCATTTGCCGCTGAGGCTGTTGATCCAGCGCGTCTTCGTCCCGAAAGGCGCCTTGGCCGTTTGAATCCAGTGCTGGCTGCGATTGTTCATGTCGCATGTGCGCTGCACGATTCGTGCGCCATTGGCCAGCGAGTCGTCTTCAACGGCCGCGCAGGTGTAGTTCATGGCGTTTTGAAATAGGTAGGTGTTGTTCCCGACGGCCAGGAAATTCCATTGCTGGTGGATGGCCGAATTGCCTCCGCAAGAGCCCAATTGCATCGTCACGAAATTGCTGAGGTCGCCCGGGGCGAACTGCAGGCACTTTCCGTACGACGAATTGACGATGAATCCTTGGCCGTGATAGGCCGCAACGGCCATTGACGGTGCCGTCACCACCGACGTGGCAATGGCGGCAAAGGCGGCGCATCGAACAAGAAGACTCTTCATGATTTCTCCTGACAGGTTTCATGGGCAGTTGGATGGACACCCACGTGGGTGTTTCTCCCGGCGAGTGGTGCTGGGCTTTCGGCCAAGACGCTGAATCGGTTCTCCCCGGTTGAAAACCATGGGTTCTTTCTCCGGGGGGCGCTTGGCGTTGGGTCAGCGCGATGAATGCTGTCAGTCCAGGAAAGCTCAGTCCACGTCCAGCGGAAACGGATCAGGAACGAATCGGAAACGGATGTGCAGGGCAGGTCCCGGATGACCGTGTCGGCACATTCTCAGCGTCGACAAACGTTCACCATCGCCCCCCGCCGCCCCCTGCGGAGGGAGCTATTTCAGATGCTTTCTCGCCTTGGCAGCTTCGAGGTACAAGCGGTCGGGTTTCTCGACGCCGCCGTCTCGGCCCAGGGCCTCCAGGGCTGAATCCAGCAGCGCCTTGGCCTCCATACCCTTTCCCCGTTGGGCCAGCGAAATCCCCTTCAGGGCATTGATGGCGTCGGGCCACTGGCCGGTCGCACGACCGGATTCGAGGATTGACGGATCCAACTCGTCAATCAGCGTCTGCGCGCTGGCGATATGGCCGAGCTCCAGTTCAATGAGTGCCAGCACAAAGGCCGCATCATGGGTTTGAGGCGATCTCGGACCGGCCATTTCCCGGAGCCTCTCATATCCCGTTCTCGCTTTCTGCAGCGCGGTTTCGGCTTGACCCGCCTCGTCCAATGTCCGCGCCCAGTTCACCAGACTGACGTAGGTCAGCGCGTGCCCGTCTCCCAGTTTCGACCGAACCCTCTCATGCACTTGCTGCGCATATTGGGTCGCACGAGGCCAATCTCCGCGGCGAAAGGCGACGCCCAGCAATTCGCCCAGCAACTGCAGGTGCCTGGAGTGGTTGTCTCCCAGCTGCGCGACGATGACCGGCTGAGCCTGCAGCAGCAGCCGTTCGGCCTCGTCGTGGTCGTTTCCGACGGCGCGTACCTGAGCCAATCGGGCAAGGGCCATCAGAAGTTCGTTGTTCCCGGAGCGAGCCTGAGCCTCTTCGAGCAGCCGCTTTCCTTCAGCCCGTGCTTGCTCCCGTTGGCCCGCCAGCGACAGCGTCGTGATGAGGTCCAGGCGCAAGGTGTCGCGTGAGGCCATCTGGTCGAGGTCGCCGGGGTCGATGCCCTCAATGGCCAGTCGCAGTGCCGCCGCCGCATCGCCAAACTGGCCTTTGGCGATGTACCAGGTGCTGCGGGCGGCGGCCAGCCGCTGTAGTGCCGCGGGCGTGCTCGACCTCGCAGTCGATTGTTCGAGCAGGCGAAGTTGGTGCTCCGCGTCGTCAAGCCGTCCCAACCGCGAGAGCGCGCGGACCAGGACGCTTTGAGCCTGCAGCGTGGCCTCTGAGGTGGCTCCGTCGTCACGTTGCGCCTGTTCCAGCGCCTGGCGCGCTTGCTCTTCGGCATCCCGAAACAGGTCGATGGCGCTGAACATCTGCGCCAGGCTTCCGTGGATGGCCGCCTGGGTGCCGGGCTGATCCGCAAAGCGGGCCGGCACGCGATCGCGGGCGACCGTCAGCACCTCGCGCAGCGTGGTGTCAGGCCCCTTGGCGGAGACGAGCGGATTGGATCGACCGATCAAGTCTTCGTTCAAGAACCGGGACAAGGCGTTGGCGCGTCGCAGCTCGTCTTGGGCCCGGAGCTTGGAGGCCTCGGCTTGCCGCCACAGCCAAGCGTAGACCAAGAGCCCGACCACCAGAACGGCAAACAACGCGAAGACGATGGGTCGGCGGGCCCGAGCTCGCGACAGCGATTCCCGAAGCTGCTGGGCGGTTTCATCGGCGCGCCGCCTTTCGGCCAGTTCGGCGCGGCGTTGGTCCAGTCGATGCAGACGGCGGGACAACTCACTCGCATGGGCCAGGCGCTGGTCCGGGTTGGCCTCGGTGGCCGATTGCAGGTCTTCGCGCAGCAGTTCGTCGTCGATCTCTTTGGCCCAGCCGGGCGCCATCGGCTGCCCGATGCGGCCGGTGAGCAACTGATAGAGCAGGATGCCCAGTGCGTAGACGTCGCTCTTGACGGTGGGCGATTGGCCCGCGAAGAGCTCTGGCGCGAGGTACAGCGGTGTCCCCGAGCTGTTGTCGGGGCTGACCGCGTCTTCCACGGTCATGCCCAGGCGGGTGATGCCGAATTGCGCCAATCGCTCCGGCTCCAGCAGGCGGCCGCTGCCGAAGTCGCTGAGGCGGACGTGCGCCTGTGTCGCGTCCCCGCTCACGAGTATGTTGCCGGGCTTCAGATCCTTGTGGAGCACCCCGACGGAGTGGGCGGCAGCGACGACGTCGACGATCTGCAGAAACAGCGCCACCCGCTGCGTGGCCTCCATCGTCTGCAGGTGCCGGCCCGCCCATTGCGCCAGGTTGAGCCCGCCGTACCGGCATTCCAGGAAGTACGGTGGCCATTCGAAGTTCCAATCGAGGACCTCGACCACATGGCTGGTATCGGCCAGGCCCTCTTGCAGGACGCGCAGCAGTGTCACTTCACGCTTCAGTGAGCGCAGATGGTCGGCGTCGAGCGCAAACTTGTAGACGCGCAACTCGCGCGTTTTCGCATGCTCGGCCAGCCAGACCTCATGGGCCTGCGTTCTACCCAGTTGCTGGTGGAGGACGAAGTTGGTTCTTCCTGGTACCGGATGACCCGCCTTCAGGTCCAGTCGGCTCAGTGGCTGCCGACCTACCGCTGTGCGTGTGACGGCGCCATCCAGCCGGTACCCGATGCGCGCCTGCGTGGCGATGAGGTTGCTGTTCGATTCGCCAAGAGCACGTCGCAGTTTGTTGATGGCGTTGGACAGCACCTTGTCTACCGTGACTCGGCCTGACCACACCTCGCGCAGCAATTCCTCCTTGGTGACCACCTCTCCCGCGTGTCGCAGGAGGTAATGAAGTACTTCGAGTGCACGAGGCTCGACGTCGATGGGCAAGCAGCCGACTCGAAGCTCCATTCGGGATTCGTCGAACTCGGCGGTACCGAAGCGGTAGCTGTAGGCGGGGCTTTCCATGGAGGGCTGAGGGGTCATCGCGTTGCAGGTCCTTGGCCGTGCAGTGTCGCTGGCGCATCGTTGACTTGCCCGGAACTCGACGGGGTCTGCGACTTGCGCCACTCCCGCGGCGACAGCCCGGTCTGCGCGCTGAACGCCCGCGACAGTGCGGCTTCGCTGCCGTAGCCCACCTCGGTGGCGATGAGCTTCAGCGTTTGCCCTTGGCGAAGCCGCTTCTGGGCCAAACCGATCCGCCAGCGTTGCAGGTAGGCACCCGGGGTGCATCCCAGCGTGTCGCGGAAGGCGCTTGCGAAGACGGTGCGGGACATGCCAGCTTGGTCGGCCAGGTCTTCCAGCGTCCATTCGCGTTGGGGCATGTTGTGCATCGCCACCAGCGCCTTGCGCAGGCGCTCGTGCGCCATGCCCGCCAGCATGCCGGCTTGCACGCGCCCTTGAACCATCAACTCGCGCAGGATGTGGATCAGCACCGCCTCGAACAGCCGATCGAGCATCGCCTGGCGGCCGCAGTGGCTGGCCGCTGCTTCATCGAACAGCGACTGGAGCAGGGGCTGGCAACTGACCAACTGATGCAGGGGCAGGTGAACGACCGCAGGCAGGGCCGCCGCGATCGGGTTGGCCGCACCGCCCTCGAACTGAACATGCGCGCAGACGAAATCTGCGCCGTGCTCGCGATCGGTGACGAAGCGATGCGGCAGCGGCCGCGGATACAGCAACAAGCTGGGTTCGTCGATGCGCAGCGGCTTGGCGGTGCCGTGGTGCACCTCGACCGCGCCGCGCTGGATGAGGTGCAGTTGACCGAAGGGCTCGTGCGCGTCGATCGTGTTGATGCCGCACAGCGCGCCCGCCTGGAAGGTGCGCGCGCTGACCGAAAAGTGCTCCAGCAGTCCGGCCAGCCGATCTGAGGGTAGATGGGTCATGATCGGGACGATGAATCAAGTTTGGCGTATGAAATGAAATATATCGTACGGATCATGCGGGCAAAGTTCATCCCGTCGCCGACGTGGGCGGCGCGATCAACCTCAAGGAGCACTTCATGCAGACCCGTTCCTCGTTCACCCGGCTTCTCGGTGCCATGGCCATGGCCTCGGTCTTCGGCACGGCCTCGCTGGCCGCGCAGGCGCAGGCCACCCCTGCGGCCACCTCGCGCAGCAGCAGCGCACCAGCGTCCTCCTACATCGCCGCGAACGATGGCACAGCGCTCTATTACAAGGACTGGGGCCCCAAGAACGGCCCGGTCGTCGTCTTCAGCCACGGCTGGCCCCTCAGCTCCGACAGCTGGGAATCGCAGATGTTGTTCCTGGCCGAACAGGGCTATCGCGTGGTGGCGCACGACCGGCGCGGCCACGGCCGATCGGGGCAGCCATGGGCGGGCAACCACATGGACCAATACGCAGATGACCTGGCTTCGGTGATCGAAGCGCTCGATTTGAAGGGCGTGACGCTCGTCGGCTTCTCCACGGGCGGTGGCGAAGTCGCGCGCTACATCGGCCGCCATGGCACGCGCCGAGTGGCCAAGGCGGTGCTGGTGGGGGCAGTGACGCCGATCATGGTGAAGACGCCCGCCAACCCGAACGGCGTGCCGATGGAGGTGTTCGACGGCTTGCGCAAAGCCTCGTTGGACAACCGGGCGCAGCTCTACAAGGACATTGCCGGGGGCCCCTTCTTTGGCTTCAACCGGCCCGGGGCCAAGGTCTCTGCCGGCCTGGTCGATTCATTCTGGCAGCAGGGGATGCAAGGCGGGCACAAGGCCACGTTCGATTCGATCCGCGCGTTTTCCGAGAGCAACTTCGTTGACGACCTGAAGAAGTTCGATGTCCCCACGCTGGTCATCCACGGCGACGACGACCAGATCGTGCCGATCGAGATGACCGCGAAGGAAACGGTCAAGCTCGTCAAAGGTGCTCGCCTGATCGTCTACAGCGGCGGCCCCCATGGCATCACCGACACCCACAAAGACCGTCTGAACGCGGACCTGCTGGCCTTCTTGCGCCAATGACGCACGCGCCGGTGTGAAGCTGCCGCGCCGGCCCACTGTGGGGGCCGGTGCTGGCGGCTGCTGTCGTCAGTCGGTGACCAGCTTGCCCTTGTTCAACAGATCTTGAATGATCTGGGCATTGGTGCTGAATCCGTTGGTCAGATCCACGTTCTGCAGCACGATGGTCTGGTCTTCGGCCGAGGCGTTGTAGCCGCCACTGAACCCGCCCGAGCTGGAGATGTGCAGCACCGTGTTGCTGCCCACCTTCTCGAAGCTGATGAAGTTGCCCAGGTTGCCGCTGTTCTCGCCGACCAGCAGATCACGCAAGTCGAGCCGGTCGCCCCCCGAGGTGTAGCCCCGCGTATCGAAATCGGTGATGGTGTCGACCGCAGGCGTGCCATGGCTGCCGTGGTCCGCCAGCTCCCAGCGGAAGGTGTCGGCGCCGAGGCCGCCGGTGAGGGTGTCGTTGCCCGCCCCACCTTCGAGTCGGTCGGCCGCGCCGCCGCCGTTGATCGAATCGTTGCCAGCGCCGGCGTGGATCACGTCTCGGCCTTCGCTGCCCGTGATGCTGTCGGCGCCCGTGCCCCCATAGGCCTCCTGCCCGGTGCGGATCAGGTACTGGCCATTCACCGTGGGGTTCTCGATGATGTCTTGCAGCTCGGTCAGCGCGGGGGCGTTTTCGGTCTGAAGGAGCGCCAGGTTGTCCAGACTGAGGGTCTGATAGGTGGCCGACCCGGTGGGCTTGTACTGCACCAGCAGCTCGGCATTGCCACCTTGCTCCCAATAGACGATTTCGATGGTGTGGAAGCCTTCGCCGATGGCCACCGGCACGGTGGTGGAACGGGTGGTGGGCGATTGGTTCGCGTCGTACTGCAACACCACCTGGCCATCGAGGCGGATGCTGAAGCCGTCGTCGGCGCGCACCTGGAAATCGTAGGTGCCTGCGTTGAAATACGCCGAACCGACCATGCGCATGATGGCGTCGGTCGTTTGGCCAAAGCTGCTGGTGGCCTTGAGGCTGCCCGCATCGCTGCCGGCATTCGATGCGCCAAGGAAGTTGTAGAGCGAGCCGGTGGTGATACTGTTGCCCACGGGTGTGGGTGAGTTGCTGCCGAGGCTGTTCGCCACGGCCACCGACTGCCCGTAGGAAATGCTCGTGGCGTTGAACGAGGCATCGGTGGCGGCGGTGCTGGCCGACGCCGAGCTGCCGACGATGCTGCCGCCCTGGCGCAGGTTGATGATGCCCGTGATGTCGGCGATGCTGTCCAGGTTGCCCACGGTGCCGTCGCCCGACTGCAGGTTGTAGAACTGGCCGGGGTTGGCCGTGTCGTTGTAGCCGAAGTATTCGCCGTGCAGGCCGGTGGCGGTGCTGAGCACGGTGGTGCTCGAACTCAAGGTGTGCGTGCTGCCCTCTGTGCCGACATCGCCAGCGCCCACCAGGATGTTGAAGTTGAGCGAGGCTGTCGTCGTGGCGGTGCTGCCGTTGGGCTCGAGGGACGTGCTCGTCACCGTGAGGGGCAGATCGCCCAGGTAGCTGGAGCTGATCTGCAGCTTGGCCGATGCCAGCTCGCTGGCCGGGATCGTCACCGAGCCGTTGACCACGGTGTAGCCGCCCGGATGGCTGGCGGTGACGATGGTGGCGTTGGCCGGCAGGCCGCCGATCGTGAGCGAGAGCGATTCCGATCCGTCGTTGTCTGCCAAGGCCGTGTTGATATAGCCCGACAGCGCGATTTCAGTCTTGGTGCCGCCAGCCGCGTTGCCCGCCAGGGCACCTTGAGACTCGGTCAACTTGATGTCGTCGATCATCGCCCCGCGGCCGTTCGTGTTGAACTGGGTGGCGTCGGTGATGATGGTGATCGTCTGCGCCGAGCCGTTGCCGACGAAGCTGAAGTGCAGGTTCTCCCAGTTCAGGGCGTCGGATCCGCTGGTGCCCGCATAGCTCGCCACCTTGACACCATCCACCAGCACGGTGATCTTGGTGAAATCCTGGCTGTAGCCGAGGCGGCCAGCGTAGTCGAACGACAGGTCGTAAACATAGCCCGCCGTGGTGGTCACGCTGCGGCTGAGGCCGAGCGTCTGCACCAGTGCACCGTTGTTGTCGGCGTTGTTCAGCTCCAGCCAGTTCTGCCCATTGCCGGTGCCGGCAGAGATGCCGATCTGGGTGTTGGACTGGTTGGCCATCGTGTCGCCATTGCTCCAAAGCTCCCACACATTGGTGCCGCCCGCGTAGGCGTCCGGCGTGTCCACGCGTGTCCAGCCTGCCAGCGTGGTCTGGGTGAGCGTGCTGGTCGAGGTGGTGTTGGGGTTCAGCGTGCCCTGGCTGAGGCCCGTGTCCGAGGTTTCGAAGCTGGTCGTGAACACCGTGACGCTGTGGTTCTTGGTGGTCAGGCTCGGTGTATCGGCCACCGGGGTGATGTCGATCCGCATGCTGGCGGTTGCACCTGGCGTCGTGCCATCGGTGGGCTTGAAGCTGAACTGTGCGTAGTCGTTCTTCAAGTTGCCGGTGCCGGCAGATCCGAACGCGTCGGCGCCG
Source organism: Ideonella lacteola (assembly GCF_038066555.1). Taxonomy (NCBI): domain Bacteria; kingdom Pseudomonadati; phylum Pseudomonadota; class Betaproteobacteria; order Burkholderiales; family Sphaerotilaceae; genus Ideonella; species Ideonella lacteola. The sequence continues at coordinate 85,620 of NZ_JBBUTG010000019.1, forward strand.
CTTTCGTTGGCATCCGGAAAAAAGCGCAGGTTGCCGGCCGCGATGGATGCCTGGCTCACCGTCTGGTTCAAGCTGACAGCGACCCAACTGGTGCCGTTGAAGAACTGCAGTGTTCCATCGGCAGGCAGAGAGGTGATCTGGACACCCAGGCTGCTGGCGCCGCTGTCGACGTCGGACACGTTGAACTGGGCCCAGGTGAACACCAGCCCGGTGTCCTCCGAGCCAGTCACCGCACCCCCTGCCGAGACCGGCGCGTCGTTGACGGCAGCCACGTTCAACGTGACGGTAGCGGTGGAGACGTCGCCATCCGCGTCGGTCAGTGTGTAGGTGAATGAGTCGGGGCCGTTGTAGTTCGCGGCGGGTGTGTAGGTGAAGGTGCCATCGGCGTTGACGACGACGGTGCCGTGAGCGGGGCCAGTGCCGACGGCAAAGACGTTGCCGCCGTCACCCGAGAGCGTGTCGTTAGAGGCGAGGTTGCCGGTGAGGGCGGTGTCTTCGGTGGCGGAGAAGGTGTCGTTCTTCGCGGTGGGCAGGTCGTCGACCGCGCCGACGTTCAGAGTCACCGTCGCTGTCGACACATCGCCGTCCGCATCGGTCAGTGTGTAGGTGAATGAGTCGGGGCCGTTGTAGTTGGCCGTTGAGGTGTAAGTGAAGGTGCCATCGGCATTGACGACGACCGTGCCGTGAGCCGGGCCGGTCGCGACCGCAAAGACGTTGCCGCCATCGCCTGAGAGGGTGTCGTTCGAGGCGAGGTTGCCGGTGAGGGTGGTGTCTTCAGTAGCGGAGAAGGTGTCGTTCTTGGCTGTGGGCAGGTCGTCGACCGCGCCGACGTTGAGAGTCACCGTCGCTGTCGATACGTCGCCATCTGCGTCAGTCAACGTGTAGGTGAACGAATCGGGCCCGTTGTAGTTGGCGGCGGGCGTATAGGTGAAGGTTCCGTCGGCATTGACAACGACAGCGCCATGCGCAGGGCCGGCGCCGACGGCAAAGACGTTGCCCCCATCGCCTGACAGGGTGTCGTTCGAGCCAAGGTTGCCGGTGAGAGAGGTGTCCTCGGTGGCGGTGAAGGTGTCGTTCTTGGCTGTGGGCAGGTCATCGACAGCGCCAACGTTCAGCGTGACGGTAGCCGTGGAGACATCGCCATCTGCGTCGGTCAGTGTGTAAGTGAAAGAGTCGGGCCCGTTGTAGTTCGCGGCGGGTGTGTAGGTGAAGGTGCCATCGGCGTTGACGACGACGGTGCCGTGAGCGGGGCCAGTACCGATGGCGAAGACGTTGCCGCCGTCGCCGGAGAGGGTGTCGTTGGAGGCGAGGTTGCCGGTGAAGGCGGTGTCCTCGGTGGCCGAGAAGGTGTCGTTATTGGCTGCGGGCAGATCGTCGACAGCGCCAACGTTCAACGTGACGGTGGCCGTGGAGACATCGCCATCCGCATCGGTCAACGTGTAGGTGAACGAGTCCGGCCCGTTGTAGTTCGCTGCCGGCGTATAGGTGAACGTTCCGTCGGCATTCACGATGACAGTGCCGTGAGCGGGGCCGGTACCGACGGCGAAGACGTTGCCGCCGTCACCCGAGAGGGTGTCGTTGGAGGCGAGGTTGCCGGTGAGTGCGGTGTCTTCGGTCGCTGCGAACGTGTCGTTCTTCGCGGTGGGCAGGTCGTCGACCGAGCCGACGTTCAACGTGACGGTAGCGGTGGAGACATCGCCATCCGCGTCGGTCAGTGTGTAGGTGAACGAGTCGGGACCGTTGTAGTTGGCGGCAGGCGTGTAGGTGAACGTTCCATCGGCATTCACGACCACGGTGCCATGCGCGGGGCCGGTTCCGAGGGCAAAGGCATTGCCGCCGTCACCCGAGAGCGTGTCGTTGGACGCGAGGTTGCCGGTGAGTGCTGTGTCTTCGGTCGCTGCGAACGTGTCGTTCTTCGCGGTGGGCAGGTCGTCGACCGCGCCGACGTTCAGCGTCACCGTCGCTGTCGAGACGTCGCCATCTGCATCGGTCAACGTGTAGGTGAACGAATCGGGCCCGTTGTAGTTCGCTGTCGGCGTGTAGGTGAAGGTTCCGTCGGCATTGACAACGACAGCGCCATGCGCAGGGCCGGTGCCGACGGCAAAGACGTTGCCCCCATCGCCTGACAGGGTGTCGTTCGAGGCAAGGTTGCCGGTGAGGGCGGTGTCCTCCGTGGCGGCCAAGGTGTCGTTCTTGGCCGTGGGCAGGTCGTCGACCGAGCCGACATTCAGCGTCACCGTCGCGGTGGAGACATCCTCATCCGCATCGGTCAACGTGTAGGTGAACGAGTCCGGTCCGTTGTAGTTCGCCGCCGGCGTGTAGGTGAATGTGCCGTCGGCGTTGACGACCACGGTGCCGTGGGCGGGGCCGGTGCCGACGGCGAAGACGTTGCCGCCGTCACCCGAGAGCGTGTCGTTGGAGGCGAGGTTGCCTGTGACGGCGTTGTCTTCAGTAGCGGCGAAGGTGTCGTTCTTCGCTGTCGGCAGGTCGTCGACCGCGCCGACGTTCAACGTGACGGTGGCCGTCGACACATCGCCATCCGCATCGGTCAGCGTGTAGGTGAACGAGTCAGGCCCGTTGTAGTTCGCGGCGGGTGTGTAGATGAACGTGCCGTCGGCATTGACGACGACGGTGCCGTGCGCGGGGCCAGTGCCGACGGCGAAGACGTTGCCCCCGTCGCCGGAGAGGGTGTCGTTGGAGGCGAGGTTGCCGGTGAGGGCGGTGTCTTCGGTGGCGGAGAAGGTGTCGTTCTTGGCTGTGGGGAGGTCGTCGATCGCGCCGACGTTCAACGTGACGGTGGCGGTGGAGACATCGCCATCTGCGTCAGTCAGCGTATAGGTGAACGAGTCGGGCCCGTTGTAGTTGGCGGCAGGCGTGTAGGTGAACGTGCCATCAGCATTCACGACCACGGTGCCGTGGGCGGGGCCTGTGCCGATGGCGAAGACGTTGCCGCCGTCGCCCGAGAGCGTGTCGTTGGAAGCGAGGTTGCCGGTGAGTGCAGTGTCTTCGACGGCGGAGAAGGTGTCGTTTTTCGCCGTGGGCAGGTCGTCGACCGAGCCGACGTTCAACGTGACGGTAGCGGTGGAGACATCGCCATCCGCGTCGGTCAGTGTGTAGGTGAACGAGTCGGGGCCGTTGTAGTTCGCGGCGGGTGTGTAGGTGAAGGTGCCATCGGCGTTGACGACGACGGTGCCGTGAGCGGGGCCGGTACCGACGGCGAAGACGTTGCCCCCATCGCCCGAAAGCGTGTCGTTGGAGGCGAGGTTGCCGGTGAGGGCGGTGTCCTCGGTGGCGACGAAGGTGTCGTTCTTGGCTGCGGGCAGGTCGTCGACTGCGCCGACGTTGAGAGTCACCGTCGCTGTCGATACGTCGCCATCTGCATCGGTCAGCGTGTAGGTGAACGAATCGGGGCCGTTGTAGTTCGCGGCGGGTGTGTAGGTGAAGGTGCCATCGGCGTTGACGACGACGGTGCCGTGAGCGGGGCGGGTGCCGATGGCGAAGACGTTGCCGCCGTCACCGGACAGGGTGTCGTTGGTGGCGAGGTTGCCGGTGAGTGCTGTGTCTTCGGTCGCTGCGAACGTGTCGTTCTTCGCGGTGGGCAGGTCGTCGACCGCGCCGACGTTGAGAGTCACCGTCGCTGTCGAGACATCGCCATCCGCGTCGGTCAGTGTGTAGGTGAAGCTATCTGGGCCGTTGTAGTTCGCTGCCGGCGTGTAGGTGAACGTTCCGTCGGCGTTGACGACGACCGTGCCGTGCGTGGGGCCGGTACCGACGGCGAAGACGTTGCCGCCATCGCCTGAGAGCGTGTCGTTGGAGGCGAGGTTGCCGGTGAAGGCGGTGTCCTCGGTGGCGGAGAAGGTGTCGTTCTTCGCTGCGGGCAGGTCGTCGATCGCGCCGACGTTCAGCGTGACGGTCGCTGTCGAGATATCACCATCTGCGTCAGTCAGCGTGTAGGTGAACGAGTCGTGGCCGTTGTAGTTCGCTGCCGGCGTGTAGGTGAACGTTCCGTCGGCGTTGACGACGACCATGCCGTGCGTGGGGCCGGTACCGACGGCGAAGACGTTGCCGCCATCGCCTGAGAGCGTGTCGTTGGAGGCGAGGTTTCCGGTGAGGGCGGTGTCCTCGATGGCGGCGAAGGTGTCGTTCTTGGCCGTGGGGAGGTCGTCGACAGCGCCGACGTTCAACGTGACGGTGGCCGTCGACACATCGCCATCCGCATCGGTCAACTTGTAGGTGAACGAGTCGGGGCCGTTGTAGTTCGCGGCGGGTGTATAGGTGAAGGTGCCATCGGCATTGACGACGACCGTGCCGTGAGCGGGACCGGTGCCGATCGCAAAGATGTTGCCTCCATCGCCTGACAGCGTGTCGTTCGAGGCGAGGTTGCCGGTGAGGGCGGTGTCCTCCGTGGCCGCGAAGGTGTCGTTCTTCGCTGTGGGCAGGTCATCGACTGAGCCTACATTCAACGTGACGGTAGCGGTGGAGACATCACCACCCGCATCTGTCAGCGTGTAGGTGAAGCTATCGGGTCCGTTGTAGTTCGCGGCAGGTGTGTAGGTGAAGGTTCCGTCGGCATTGACGACGACAGTGCCGTGAACCGGTCCGGTGCCAACGGCAAAGACGTTGCCGCCGTCACCCGAGAGCGTGTCGTTAGAGGCGAGGTTGCCGGTGAGGGTGGTGTCTTCAGTAGCGGCGAAGGTGTCGTTCTTGGCTGTGGGCAGGTCGTCGACCTCGCCGACATTCAGAGTCACCGTCGCTGTCGATACGTCGCCATCTGCATCGATCAACGTGTAGGTGAACGAATCGGGCCCGTTGTAGTTGGCAGCGGGCGTGTACGTGAAGGTTCCGTCGGCGTTGACGACCACGGTGCCATGCGCGGGGCCGGTGCCAACGGCGAAGACGTTGCCGCCGTCACCCGAGAGCGTGTCGTTGGACGCGAGGTTGCCGGTGAGGGCGGTGTCTTCGGTGGCGGCGAAGGTCTCGTTCGTGGCCGTGGGCACGTCGTCGACCGAGCCGACATTCAGCGTCACCGTCGCAGTGGAGACATCGCCATCCGCATCGGTCAACGTGTAGGTGAACGAGTCCGGTCCGTTGTAGTTCGCCGCCGGCGTGTAGGTGAATGTGCCGTCGGCGTTGACGACCACGGTGCCGTGAGCGGGCCCGGTCGCGACAGCGAAGACATTGCCGCCATCGCCTGAGAGGGTGTCGTTAGAGGCGAGATTTCCGGTGAGGGCGGTGTCCTCCGTGGCCGCGAAGGTGTCGTTCTTCGCTGTGGGCAGGTCATCGACTGAGCCTACATTCAACGTGACGGTAGCGGTGGAGACATCACCATCCGCATCTGTCAGCGTGTAGGTGAAGCTGTCTGGTCCGTTGTAGTTCGCGGCGGGTGTGTAGGTGAACGTGCCATCGGCGTTGACGACTACCGTGCCGTGAGCCGGACCGGACCCGACGGCGAAGACGTTGCCGCCGTCACCCGAGAGCGTGTCGTTAGAGGCGAGGTTGCCGGTGAGGGTGGTGTCTTCAGTAGCGGCGAAGGTGTCGTTCTTGGCTGCGGGCAGGTCGTCGACTGCGCCGACGTTGAGAGTCACCGTCGCTGTCGATGCGTCGCCATCTGCATCGGTCAGCGTGTAGGTGAACGAATCGGGTCCGTTGTAGTTCGCGGCGGGTGTGTAGGTGAAGGTGCCATCCGCGTTGACGACAACCGTGCCGTGAGCCGGGCCGGTCGCGACAGCGAAGACGTTGCCGCCGTCACCCGAGATGGTGTCGTTGGAGGCGAGATTTCCGGTGAGGGCGGTGTCCTCCGTGGCGGCGAACGTGTCGTTCTTCGCGGTGGGCAGGTCGTCGACCGCGCCGACGTTGAGAGTCACCGTTGCTGTCGAGACATCGCCGTCCGCATCGGTCAGCGTGTAGGTGAAAGAGTCGGGGCCGTTGTAGTTGGCGGCAGGCGTGTAGGTGAAGGTTCCGTCGGCATTCACGACCACTGTGCCGTGCGCCGGGCCGGTCGAGACAGCGAAGACGTTGCCCCCATCGCCCGAAAGCGTGTCGTTGGAGGCGAGGTTGCCAGTGAGGGCGGTGTCTTCAGTGGCCGAGAAGGTGTCGTTATTGGCTGCGGGTAGATCGTCGACAGCGCCAACGTTCAACGTGACGGTGGCCGTGGAGCCATCACCATCCGCATCCGTGAGTGTGTAGGTGAACGAGTCGGGGCCGTTGTAGTTCGCTGCTGGCGTGTAGGTGAACGTTCCGTCGGCATTCACGATGACAGTGCCGTGAGCGGGGCCTGTACCGACGGCAAAGACGTTGCCCCCATCGCCTGACAGGGTGTCGTTCGAGGCAAGGTTGCCGGTGAGGGCGGTGTCCTCCGTGGCGGCCAAGGTGTCGTTCTTGGCCGTGGGCAGGTCGTCGACCGAGCCGACATTCAGCGTCACCGTCGCAGTGGAGACATCCCCATCCGCATCGGTCAACGTGTAGGTGAACGAGTCCGGTCCGTTGTAGTTCGCCGCCGGCGTGTAGGTGAATGTGCCGTCGGCGTTGACGACCACGGTGCCGTGGGCGGGGCCGGTGCCGACGGCGAAGACGTTGCCGCCGTCACCCGAGAGCGTGTCGTTGGACGCGAGGTTGCCAGTGAAGGCAGCGTCTTCGGTGGCAGCGAAGGTGTCGTTCTTGGCCGTGGGCAGGTCGTCGACCGCGCCGACGTTCAACGTGACGGTGGCCGTCGACACATCGCCATCCGCATCGGTCAGCGTGTAGGTGAACGAATCGGGCCCGTTGTAGTTGGCTGCCGGCGTGTAGGTGAACGTTCCGTCGGCATTCACGACGACATTGCCGTGGGCGGGGCCGGTACCGACGGCGAAGACGTTGCCGCCGTCGCCGGAGAGGGTGTCGTTGGACGCGAGGTTGCCAGTGAAGGCGGTGTCTTCGGTCGCCGCGTAGGTGTCGTTATTGGCTGTGGGCAGGTCATCGACCGAGCCGACGTTCAACGTGACGGTGGCCGTCGAGACATCGCCATCCGCGTCGGTCAGTGTGTAGGTGAACGAATCGGGGCCGTTGTAGTTCGCGGCGGGCGTGTAGGTGAAGGTTCCGTCGGCATTGACAACGACGGTGCCGTGAGCGGGGCCAGTACCGACGGCGAAGATGTTGCCGCCGTCGCCAGAGAGCGTGTCGTTGGAGGTGAGGTTGCCAGTGAGGGCGGTGTCTTCGGTCGCTGCGAACGTGTCGTTCTTCGCGGTGGGCAGGTCGTCGACCGAGCCGACGTTCAACGTGACGGTAGCGGTGGAGACATCGCCATCCGCGTCGGTCAGTGTGTAGGTGAACGAGTCGGGACCGTTGTAGTTGGCGGCGGGTGTGTAGGTGAAGGTGCCATCGGCGTTGACGACGACGGTGCCGTGAGCGGGGCCGGTACCGACGGCGAAGACGTTGCCCCCATCGCCCGAAAGCGTGTCGTTGGAGGCGAGGTTGCCAGTGAGGGCGGTGTCTTCGGTGGCCGAGAAGGTGTCGTTTTTCGCCGTGGGCAGGTCGTCGATCGCGCCGACGTTCAGCGTGACGGTGGCCGTGGAGACATCGCCATCCGCATCGGTCAGCGTGTAGGTGAACGAATCCGGCCCGTTGTAGTTGGCAGCTGGCGTGTACGTGAACGTTCCGTCGGCATTGACAACGACGGTGCCGTGAGCGGGGCCAGTACCGACCGCGAAGACATTCCCCCCATCCGCCGACAAAGTGTCGTTCGTGCCGAGGTTGCCTGTGATCGCCCCGTCTTCGCTCGTCGCAAAGGTGTCGCTGCCCGTCAAGGGCCGGTCGTCCACGGCTTCGACGATGATGGTGGTGCGTCCTGTGTCGGTGCCGCCTTGGCCGTCTCTGAGGGTGTAGTCGAAGGTGGCGGGGCCCCGGTAGCCGGGGGCCGGCGTGAAGGTCACGCTGCCGTCGTCGTTGAGGCTCACCGTGCCGATCGGGTGGCCCTGGCCATCGGTGAGCGTGACGGGTGATTGGGCGCCAATCGGCTGGCCGTCGATCTCTGTGATGGTGAGTGGGTCGCCGTCCGCATCGGTGTCATTGCTACGCAGGTCGATCACCAGGGGTGTGCCTTCGGCGGTCGTGGCGGTGTCGTCCACCGCCACTGGGCTGTCGTTGACCGGTGTGACGGTGATGACAATCGTCGAGGTCACCGGCTGGCCGCTGCCATCGTCGACCGTGTACGGGATGTTGAAGCTGCCGTTGAAGTCGGGCGCGGGCTTGAAACTGAGCGTGCCGTCGTCATTCAGCGTCAGCGTCCCCTGCGGCAGCACCACCGGATTGCCCACCGAAATGGCTTGGCCTGCCACGGTCTGCACCGCCGGACTCCCGCCGCCTTGAAAACTGTCGTTGACGCGCGGGTCGAAACTCACGCTGCCGTCTTCAGGCACCGTCACCAAATCGGGTGTGGCGGTATTCGACGGGATCGGCGTCTGAGTCGATGGGGCGCTGCCCGTCTCGTCGTCACGAAACTCGCTGGATGGGGCCGAAATCGGCTCGGTGCCGATCGTGGCCGGCGTGACGGATTCACTGATCCGATCTACCCGAAGGCCCGGCTGCAAATCTCCACCGTCTCCACCTTGCAAACCCGCTGCAGGCGCCGCATCGGCCTGACCTTGGTCGACTTCGGCGATCACCCGCTCAATGTCTGCAGGGGCGGGCGTCTTGGCGGCCGCGATCTGAACGATGCCGTCTTGAGCGGTCAATACCATCTCGCCCGGTGCCACCACATGGCCCACCTTCAGCGGATGGATGTGCCCGTCGGCATCTCTCAGCAATGCAGCGCCCCAGACGCCCATCACCTTGCCCGTCAGCTGCCGAACCGGTACATAGCCCTGGGCCATGAGCGCCCGAATGGCGGCGTCCTGCACGACTGCCGGATCAGCGGCCGGGCGGTTTACCGCGACATGAACCGCACGATGGCCGTGCGATGGATTGGCGGAAACGTTCTCGGACGACGACATGCGGGTTGCTCCAGACGGACTCTTGCCTTGCGCGCGAGCTTAGAAGCCCGCATCTGCTTATCGGCAGGTCGCGGCAGAACCTTGTGATCGAAGTCACCGGACAAAGTCGCACAAACTCGGATAGCGATCCGAGCGCTCGCATACCAGCCCTCCCGGGCTGGTGACGGGTATATCGGCTATCTCTCGCGCAGGGCGTAGGCCTTGGCTTTCAAAACCGGCTTCAGCAAATAAGAGAGCACGGTTTTCTGACCGGTCAATACATCCACTTCGGCGGTCATGCCGGGCATGATGGGGAGTTTGTCGTCGAAATTCGGACGAACCGTTTTCACGCGGACGACGTAAAAGGCATTCCCTTTTTCATCGATCACCGTATCCGGGCTGATGTTTTCTACTTTGGCTTCCAGGCCACCGAATATCGAGAAATCGTACGCGGTGAATTTCACCATCGCCGCCTGGCCTGGGTGGATGAAGGCGATGTCTTTGGGCAGGACGCGGGCCTCCAGCACCAGCGCGTCGTCCAGCGGCACGATCTCGACGATGTCCTTGCCCGGTTGCACCACGCCGCCGACGGTGTTCGCCAAGAGCCGCTGCACCCGGCCACGCACCGGGGACTTGACCTGCGCCTTGTCCACCTTGTCGGCCAGCGCCACCGAGCCTTCGCTCAACACGTTGAGCTTGCCCACCGCCTCCGCCAGATCTTTGCGGGCCTCGTTGCGGAACGACAACTCGGTTTCCTGGATCTTCCGGCTGGCTTCGCCGATGGCGGCTTGCACACGGGCGATCTGCGCCTGCGCTTGTTCGGACTCCCCCTTGTTGCGGGTGACATCGCGCTCCAGCCGAAGGATCTCGACCTGCGATACCGCGCCCGTGGCGAGCAGCGGGCGCGTCTGGTTCAGCTCTTGTTGTGCCAACTCCAGGCCGCGCAGGGCGGCGCTGCGCTTGGCCTCGGCCTCGGTTCGCTCTTGCTCTCGCTGCATCAGCTGCTGGCGGCTGATCGAGATGAGCGTGCTCAGCTCACTCACCTTCGCTTCATACAGCCGGCGCTCTTCTTCAAGAATGCGGCGCTCCTCCTCGTCACCCGGCTCGGGGGGCTTGAAGCTCGCGCCTTCGGCCAGAGCCCGCAGGCGCGCCACCCGCGCACGCAGCGCAAAGCCCTGGGCGGCACTTTCACGCACGCCAGAGGTGGCGCGCGTTTCGTCAATGCGCAGCAGCAACTGCCCGGCCTCCACCACCTGACCCTCACGCACCAGGATGTCGGCCACCACCCCGCCATCCAGTGATTGCAGCACCTGCAACTGGCGCGAAGGAACGACCCGGCCTTCTCCCCGCGTCACCTCGTCCACACGGGCGAAGGCGGCCCAGATCAGCAGCACCACGACCACGCCGAGGGTCACGCGCACGAGGTGCTGGGCCCGTCGGGTGGCCTGGCGGGACATCACGGCGTCGGCGGCACGCTCGAAGTCGCCCATGCCGGGTATCACCTGCGGGTCTTCCGGGCCGCTGAGGGCCTGGCCGATGCCGCGCCAAGCGCGCTGCCAGCGGGCTGGCGCCGGCGCGGAGGGTGCGGCCGGCACGGCGGCCACTGGAGCCGGAACGTTCGAATCGGTGGGCGATGCCGACATCACGCCGCCCTCGCGATGCGGCCGCTTTGCAGCGCTTCCATGATGCGGTCACGCGGGCCATCGGCTACCACCTTGCCGCCATCGATCACCACCACCCGGTCGACCAGGGCCAGCAGCGATGTGCGGTGCGTCACCAGCACCACGGTCTTGCCGGCGCTGAAATCCGACAGGCGCTTGGTGATGGCCGCCTCGGTGGAGAAGTCCATCGCGCTCGTCGGCTCGTCCAGCAGCAGCACCGGCGTGTTGTGCAGCACCGCTCGCGCGATGCCTACACTCTGCCGCTGGCCGCCCGAGAGGCGGTCACCGCGTTCGCCCACGTTCATGTCGAAACCCTGGGGATGGCGATTGACGAAGTCGGCCAGGCCGGCCACTTCCGCCGCCGCCACCACCGAGCCGTCGTCTGCATAGGGCAGGCCGAAGGTGATGTTCTCGCGCAGGGTGCCGTAGAACAGCAGCACGTCCTGGGAGACGCAGCTCACGTTCTTGCGCAGGTCGGCGGGGTCGAGCTGGTTCAGGTCGATGCCGTCGAGCAGCACGGCGCCGGTGGTGGGCCGATAGAGCCCCATCATCAATCGCTGCAAGGTGCTCTTGCCCGAGCCCACGCGGCCGATCAGCGCCACCCGTTCGCCAGGGCGGATCTTGATCGACAGGTTCTCGATGGCGTTGTCGCTGCGGCCCGGGTACTTGAAGCTGACGTTGCGAAACTCGATTTCTCCGCGCAAGGTGGCGCGGTGGATGTACGCGGCACCCTGGGCTTCGCTCTCGCGCTCGACCGGCTGCGCCATGATCTTCTCGAGCCCGGCCAGCGCCGTGCGTGCGCCCTGGTACTGCATCAGCAGCGCCACGATCTGCCCGGCGGGGGCCAGGGCCCGTGAGGCGAGCATGCTGCAGGCGATCAGGCCGCCCATCGTGACCATGCGTTCGCCGATCAGGTAGACACCGGCCACCACCGTGACCACGGTCACCATCTGCACCGCCCAGTTGGTGAAGTAGTTGGCGCCGGACGATAAGGCCCGCATTTTCACGTTGGCACCAGCGAGGAAGACGTTGGCGCGCTCCCAACGCGACTGGATGCTGCTCTCGGCGCCTTGCGTCTTGATCGTCTCGATGCCGGTGAGCGCCTCGATCAGCGTGGCGTTGCGCGCTGCCGAGGCGCGGTAGGTGGTTTCGGCCAGTGCATGCAGCTTGCCTTGGATGAGCCAGCCCGAGGCCAGCACCGCGCCAAAGCCGAGCACCACCGGAATGGCCAGCCACGGCGAAATGATGGCGATGACGATGAGGAAGAGCAGGGCGAAGGGCAGGTCGATCAAGGCCGTGACGGTGGACGACGCGATCAGATCGCGCACCTGCTCGAAGCCCCTCAGGTTGGAGGCGAACGAGCCCACCGACTCGGGCCGGTGCTCCAGGCGCATGCCGAGCACCCGCTCCATCAGCCGGGCCGAAATCTGCACGTCGATGCGGGCGCTGGCCTCGTCCACGAACCGGCTGCGCAGTTTGCGCAACAACAAGTCGGCCCCCAGCACGAGCGTCATCCCCACGGCCAGCGACCACAGCGTTTCGAGGGCGCCATTGGGCACCACCCGGTCGTAGACGTTCATCGTGAACACCGGGCTCGCGATGGCAAAGAGGTTGATCAGCGCCGCGGCACCGAGGATGTCGCGGTAGACGAAGCGCTGGGACAGCAAGGCACCCCAGAACCAGTGGCTCTCGCGCGGCGCGCGCACTTCGGGCGTTCGTGCGTCGAAACGGAAGTGCGGCCGCACGTGCAGCACCAGGCCGATCGAGCGCGCGGCCAACTCGTCGGCTCCCCACGTCACGGTGCCTTGGCCGGTTTCCGGCAGCAGCAGGCGCGCCGTGCCGGGTGAAGCGCCTTCGGCGTCGCCCTCCCAACCCAGCAGCACGCAGGCCTTCTGGTCTTTGAGCAACAGGATGGCGGGCAGCGCAGCGGGTTCGATGGACGCAGCGGCCACGCGCTCCAATCGGGTGACCATGCCCGCACGCGCGGCAGCCCGCTCGGCCAGGTCGAGGGTGAGGCGGCCGTTGTCCAGTGGAAGACCGGCCGCCAGTGAGGCCCGCGTGGCGCTGCGGCCGTGCAGGCGGCAGATCTCGACCAGGCAGTCGAGCAGGGCATCGGTCTGAAGCAGATCCTCGCGCAGCCGCCCCGAGGGGGCAGGTAACGGACGCTGAACCGGCAGGCCGTTGGGCGGCTGCGGTGCAGCGGGCGTGGCGGGCGGGTTCTGCGTGGCGTCGGTCACTGGGGGTGGCGGGTCGCTTCGTTCATTCGATCATGGCTGCGTCCGGGGCTCAAGCAATGTCGGCACAGTGCACGTTGAAGTGGCCGGCCCGGCGGTCCTGAAAGTACCGCATCAGGGTTTCCCGAACGGTTCGAAAAGCCAGCTCATCCCAGGGGATCTCGTCTTCGCGGAAGAGCCGTGCCTCCAGCGTCTCGGTGCCTGGCGCCAAGGTGGTGTCCAGCATCCGCGCCCGGTAGAAGAAGTGCACCTGGCCGACGCGCACGACATTCAACACCGTTAACAGGCCTTCCAACTCGACCTTGGCGCCGGCTTCTTCGTCGGTCTCCCGCAGCGCGCCTTCCGCGGTGGACTCGCCCAACTCCATGAAACCGGCGGGCAGTGTCCACAGGCCGTAGCGCGGCTCGATCGCGCGCTTGCACAGCAAGACCTGGTCTTGCCATACCGGCAGGGTGCCCACCACATTGAGCGGGTTCTCGTAGTGGATGGTGGCGCAGTTCGGGCACACGGCGCGCGGCCGGTTGTCCTCTGCGGGCACCACGTAGTTGACCTTCGTGCCGCAAGCGCGGCAGTGGACGATGGAACGACCCGTGAGCATGGTGGGGCAGTGTAGGGCCTGCGCGGGGCCCCGGCGCCTGCCAGGGCATGCCAGCCGATCGTGATGGCCGGGCCTCGCCCCGCACGCGTAGCCCCGCACGCCGGGCGGGGCCATGATGCCGTGGCATCATCAAGCGATCACTGGCCTTTTCGAGCTCCTCACTTGCCATGACCTATGTGATTCAGCCGCCTTCTCAGGCGGCCGTGCCGACCACCGATGGCCGCTCCTTCCCGGTGCACCGCATCTACTGCGTCGGGCGCAACTACGCCGAGCATGCGGTCGAGATGGGGCACACCGGCCGCGAGCCGCCGTTCTTCTTCATGAAGCCAGCCGATGCGGTGTTGCCGGTGGCCGACGGTGCAGTGGGCCACATGCCCTATCCGCCATTGACGAGCAACCTGCACCATGAGGTGGAACTGGTGGTGGCGCTCGGCTCCGGTGGCCGCAACATCCCGGTCGAGCAAGCGGCCAGCCTGATCTGGGGCTACGCCATCGGCCTGGACATGACCCGGCGCGATCTGCAAAACGACATGAAGAAGCAGGGCCGCCCGTGGAGCATTGGCAAGGGCTTCGATGCGAGCGCGCCGATCGGCCCGATCCACCCCAAGGCGGGCACCGGCGAGTTGAGGCACGGGTCGATCAGCCTTGATGTCAACGGCCAGCGGCGCCAGACCGGCGACTTGAAAGACTTGATCTGGAGCGTGGCCGAAACCATCGCCACGCTCAGCCAGGCCTGGACGTTGGCGCCGGGTGACCTGATCTTCACCGGAACGCCGGCCGGCGTCGGCGCGGTGGTGGCGGGCGATACGCTCACGGCTTCGATCGATGGCCTGGGGACGCTGCAACTGCAGATCGTGCCGGCGGGCGCCTGAGCGCCAACGCAGTAGGACATGCGCCCGAGCGCGCCTGAGGAACACAGCACCATGGAACTCTTCAACTACTTCCGCTCATCTGCTTCGTACCGGGTGCGCATCGCGTTGGCCCTCAAGGGCTTGCCTTACGACTACCGATCGGTGCACCTGCAGAAGAACGAGCAGATGGCCGAGTCGTACGCGGCGGTGTCGGCCACGCGGCTGGTGCCCTTGCTGAAGGACGGCGATCACCACATCCACCAGTCGATGGCCATCATCGAGTACCTGGATGAAACCCACCCCGAACCGCCTTTGCTGCCGAAAGATCCGGTGGCCCGCGCGCGCGCCCGGGCCCTGGCTCAGGACATCGCCTGCGAGATCCATCCGCTGAACAACCTGCGTGTGCTGCGCTACCTGACGGGGCCGATGGGTCTGGACGAAGACGCGAAGAACCGCTGGTATCGCCATTGGGTGGAAACCGGGCTGGAGGCCGTCGAGCAGCAGTTGGCCGCGTCGCCTTCGCGCTATTGCGTGGGCGACACGCCGGGGCTGGCCGATTGCGTGTTGGTGCCGCAGATCTTCAACGCCCGGCGTTTCGAGTGCCGGGTCGACCACGTGCCTCATGTCATGCGGGTGTTCGACGCTTGCATGCAGCTGGACGCCTTCGAGGCGACGCGGCCGGAGAAATGCCCGGACGCGGCTTGATGACCAACGTCGCCCCCCGCCCCGCCGTGGGTTCGCCAGGCCCCGGCCACTATTTGTGCGCCGAGGGTCTGCCTGCAGAAGCCGGCGGGGTGATGGCCACCCGCCGGGGCGGCGTCAGCCGTGCGCCATTCGACAGCCTCAATTTGCGGCCCGCCGGTTTGCGGGGGGATGCGTCGGACGAACCGGCTTCCATCCATGAGAACCAGCGCCGGTTCACGAGCTGGCTCGAGGGCGCCCAGCCGGTCTACCTCGACCAGGTGCACGGCACGCAGGTGGTGCGGCTGGGGCGTGGTGACCTGGGGCCAGGCCGGGGCTTTCATCAGGCCGATGCCAGCATCACCACCGAGCGGGGTGTGGCCTGCACGGTGCTGGTGGCGGATTGCCTGCCGGTGCTGCTGGCGGCGCCCGGCGCGCGTGCCGTGGGGGCCGCACACGCCGGCTGGCGAGGGCTGGCGGGTGGCGTGCTCGAAGCCACGCTGGTCGCGCTGTGCCAGGCCGCGGCGTGCGAAGCCAGCGAGGTGAGCGCCTGGCTGGGCGCTTGCATCGGGCCTCAGGCGTTTGAAGTGGGCGACGATGTCCGCGAAGCGTTCGGGGGGTCATCCGGTGCCGAGCCGGGGGTGGGTCTGGGCGTTGATGCCGCCGCCCAGCCCGCCGCGTTCTTTCGCCCGGGGGTTGCGCCGGGCAAGTGGTGGGCCGATCTGCCGGGGTTGGCGCGTTGGCGATTGCAGCGTGCCGGTGTCTCGCGCGTCAGCGGCGGGCAGTGGTGCACGTACAGCGAGCCGAGCCACTTCTTTTCTTACCGCCGCGATCGGTTGACGGGCCGCCACGCCGCGGCGATCTGGATTCGCTGACGGGCAGGCACGAGGGGCGACCCCCGCCGGGGGCGCCCGATCTTCGGTATTCCTACAACTGACCTTCGTCGTCTGGCGCTTTCGCGGCCAGGGCGGCATCCTCCGCGTCCCTCCGCTGGCGGGCGCGGCGACGGTGCGGCGTGTTCATCACGTACACGATGATCGACACCGGCAGCACCCCATACAAGAGCAGCGTGAACACCGCGCCCAGCACCGTTCCATTCGGTGCGGTGGCTTCGGCCAGGCTCATCAACACCACGACAAATATCCATCCCAGGGCGACAATGTGCATTTCAGGCAGTGATAAGTAATCTCACGTAACGAAAAATCGAGTCATCATGCGGTAAGCTGCTGGCCGTCCAATGCCTGCAGCGCCGCGTGCTTTTTTTCACGCGGCCATCCCAGCCCGAGCCGCGGCCCGCCCGCAAGGAGACATTCGAAGTGACTGGCCCATCGAAGAAGCCCTCTTTGGAAGCATTCGGAGCCCTGGGAGCCCAGGCGCAAGCTCAGGCCGACGCGTTCGGACACGCCGTGGGCGACATCTGGCGCTCATTCTCCGGCTTGACGCTGCCGCAGCAATCGATGAGCGAGCTCCAGGGCGAATACCTGAAGCAGGCCACGTCACTGTGGAACAGCACCGTCGAGGCGCTGTCCACCGGGGGGGAGGGCGACAAGGCGCCCAAGCCGGTGGGCGACCGCCGCTTTGCCGCGAAGGACTGGGCTGCCAACCCCGGCGCGGCCTACACCGCGCAGATGTACCTGCTCAACGCCCGCACGCTGATGCAGATGGCCGAGAGCCTGCAGGGCGACGAGAAGACCAAGGCGCGTGTGCGCTTCGCCGTGCAGCAGTGGGTCGATGCGATGAGCCCCAGCAACTTCCTGGCGCTGAACCCAGAGGCCCAGCGCAAGGCGCTGGAGACCCACGGCGAGAGCATCACGCAGGGCATCCAGCATCTGGTGCATGACCTGCAGCAGGGGCATGTCTCGCAGACCGACGAGAGCGTGTTCGAGGTGGGTCGCAACGTGGCCACCACGGAAGGCTCGGTGGTGTACGAGAACGAGTTCTTCCAGCTCATCGAATACAAGCCCCTCACCGCCAAGGTGCACCAGCGGCCGATGCTGTTCGTGCCGCCTTGCATCAACAAGTTCTACATCCTCGACCTGCAGCCGGAGAACTCGCTGATCCGCTACACCGTCGAGCAGGGGCATCGCACCTTCGTGGTGAGTTGGCGCAATCCCGGTGAGTCGATGGCCAGCAAGACCTGGGACGACTACATCGAGCACGCCGCCATCCAGGCCATCCGGGTGGTGCAAGCCATTTCGGGGCAGGAGACGATCGACACGCTCGGCTTTTGCGTCGGCGGCACCATTCTCGCGACGGCGCTTGCCGTGCTGGCGGCGCGTGGCGAGCAGCCGGCGGCGTCGGTCACCTTGCTCACCACCTTCGTTGATTTCGCTGACACCGGCATCCTCGACGTCTTCATCGACGAGACCTCGGTGCAGGTGCGTGAGATGACGCTCGGGCCCAATGCGCCCACGGGCCCCGGGCTGCTCAAGGGCCAGGAGCTGGCCACCACCTTCAGCTTCCTGCGGCCGAACGATCTGGTCTGGAACTACGTCGTCGGCAACTACCTCAAGGGCGAAACACCGCCGCCGTTCGACCTGCTCTACTGGAACAGCGATTCCACCAACCTGCCTGGGCCGTTCTTCTGCTGGTATCTGCGGCACACCTATCTGCAGAACGAGCTGAAGCTGCCGGGCAAGCTCACGGTCTGCGGCGAAAAGCTCGACCTGGGCAAGATCGAGGCCCCGGTGTTCCTCTACGCCTCGCGTGAAGACCACATCGTGCCGTGGAAGGGTGCTTACGCATCCACGCAAATCTTCAAGGGCAAGAAGCGATTCGTGCTGGGTGCTTCAGGTCACATTGCGGGGGTGATCAACCCGCCCGCCGCCAAGAAGCGCAGCCACTGGGTCAATGACAAGCTCACGCCCAAGGGCGACGACTGGCTGGCCAACGCCAAAGAAGTGCTTGGCAGCTGGTGGGGCGACTGGGCGCAATGGCTCAAGGGCCACGCCGGCCCGATGGTCGCCGCGCCCAAGACGCCCGGTGATCGCCAACACAAGGTCATCGAGCCCGCACCCGGCCGCTATGTGAAAGAAAAGGCCTGACAGGCTGAGAGTCATACACCCATGACCGCCTGGCACGCCAAAGCGCCTCCGCGCATCGCCGTACCGCCGTCTTCGTCCCTGCATCACGCACTGAAATTCCTCAGGCCCCGCCCCACTCGCCACCCCACTCCAAGGAGACCCGCACCATGAGCACCACCGACATCGTCATCGTCGCCGCCGCCCGCACTGCCGTCGGCAAGTTCGGCGGAACGCTGGCCAAGACCGCCGCACCGGATCTCGGCGCCACCGTGATCAAGGCCCTGCTCGAGCGCAGCAGCCTCGCGGGCGAGCAGATCAACGAGGTCATCCTCGGCCAGGTGCTGACGGCCGGCTCCGGCCAGAACCCGGCGCGCCAGGCGGTGGTGAAGGCCGGTTTGCCGCATGGCGTGCCGGCCATGACGATCAACAAGGTCTGCGGATCGGGCCTCAAGGCGGTGATGCTGGCGGCCCAGGCCATCCGTGATGGCGACAGCGAGATCGTGATCGCCGGCGGCCAAGAGAACATGAGCCTGGCGCCGCACGTGCTGCCGAACTCACGCGACGGCCAGCGCATGGGCGACTGGAAGCTGGTTGACACGATGATCAACGACGGCCTGTGGGACGTCTACAACCAGTACCACATGGGCATCACGGCCGAGAACGTGGCCAAGAAGTACGGCATCACCCGCGAACAGCAGGATGCGCTGGCGCTTGGCTCGCAGCAGAAGGCCGCGGCCGCTCAGGAAGCGGGCAAGTTCAAAGACGAAATCGTCGGTGTGACGATTCCGCAGAAAAAGGGCGACCCGGTCGTCTTCGACGCGGACGAGTTCATCAACAAGAAGACCAGTGCCGAAGCGCTGGCCGGCCTGCGGCCCGCTTTCGACAAGGCCGGCTCGGTCACGGCGGGCAATGCCTCGGGCATCAACGATGGCGCGGCTGGCGTGGTGGTGATGACAGCGGCCAAGGCGGCGCAGCTGGGCCTCACGCCGCTGGCGCGCATCGCCAGCTACGCCAGCGCGGGCTTGGATCCGGCCTACATGGGCATGGGCCCGGTGCCGGCGGCCCGGCGCGCGCTGGAGCGTGCCGGTTGGAAGCCGGCCGACCTCGATCTGCTGGAGATCAACGAGGCCTTCGCGGCCCAAGCCTGCGCCGTGCACCAGGAAATGGGCTGGGACACGAGCAAGGTGAACGTCAACGGTGGCGCCATCGCCATCGGCCACCCGATCGGCGCTTCGGGCTGCCGCATCCTGGTGACGCTGCTGCACGAGATGCAGCGCCGCAATGCCAAGAAAGGCATCGCCTCGCTGTGCATTGGCGGCGGCATGGGCGTGGCGCTGACGGTCGAGCGCTGAAGCGTGGGGGTGACGTTGGTGACGATAGTGTCAGCCTAGGGCTTTCACGGGCTGCCCTGCAGGGCGCACACGCGCAATAGTCGGCGTTGGCCCCGGGGCCGCCCGGAACATGGTTGGATTGGAAAAAGGAGACTGAAATGGCACAGAAAGTGGCGTACGTGACCGGGGGCATGGGTGGCATTGGCACCGCCATTTGCCAGCGCTTGCACAAAGAGGGCTTCAAGGTCATTGCCGGCTGTGGTCCGAGCCGCGACTTCCAGAAGTGGCTCGACGAGCAAAAGGCGCTGGGCTTCACCTTCTACGCCTCGGTGGGCAACGTGGCCGATTGGGAATCGACGGTGGACGCCTTTTCGAAGGCCGTGGCCGAACACGGCACCATCGACGTGCTGGTGAACAACGCCGGCATCACGCGTGACCGCATGTTCCTGAAGATGACCCGCGACGACTGGGACGCCGTCATCGACACCAACCTGAACTCGATGTTCAACGTGACCAAGCAGGTCGTGTCGGGCATGGTGGAAAAGGGCTGGGGGCGCATCATCCAGATCTCGTCGGTCAACGGCGAAAAGGGCCAGGCCGGCCAGACGAACTACTCGGCCGCCAAGGCCGGCATGCACGGCTTCACGATGGCGCTGGCCCAAGAGCTGGCCGCCAAGGGCGTGACGGTGAACACCGTGAGCCCGGGCTACATCGGCACCGACATGGTCCGCGCGATCAAGCCCGAGATCCTCGAGAAGATCGTGGCCACGATTCCCGTCAAGCGCCTGGGCACGCCCGAAGAAATCGGCTCGGTCGTGGCCTGGCTCGCAGGTGACGACTCGGGCTTCACCACCGGTGCAGACTTCTCCTGCAACGGCGGCCTGCACATGGGCTGACACGCTTTCCGCTCGCCACTGGGCACGGCCGACAGCGTCGGCGCGCGGGGTGGGCGAGGCGGGCGCTGCGGCAGAGCTTTCTGCCGGGCGCGACGCGCTACATTCAGCGGCCTTCGGGCCGCTTTTTCATGGTGGCCCGGTCCAATAGAGGGAGACATTTCATGCGGCGTGCAGCCATTTGGTCGACCAGTGCCTTGCTGCTGGCCTCCGTCGTCACATGGGCATCGGCTGCGCCGGCGCCCGCCCGAGCGGCACAGGCCGCCGCCGCCCCGCGCGCCGGCAACCCGCTGCTGGCCGACTGGGCGGGCCCTTATGGTGGCGTGCCGCCGTTTGACCGGGTACGGGTCGAGCACTTCGCGCCCGCCCTGATGGCGGGCATGGCCGCGCACCGGCGTGAGATCGCGGTCATCACCGGCAACCCGGCGCCGCCCACGTTCGAGAACACGGTGCTGGCACTCGAACGCTCGGGCGAGTTGCTTCACCGGGTGCGGGTCTTCTATGGTGTGTGGACCGGCTCGTTGAGCAGCCCGGCCCTGCAGAAGGTGCAGCGCCAGATGGAGCCCCGGCTCGCTGCCTTCGAAGACGAACTGGCGCAGAACGCCCGCCTGTTTCAACGCATCGAGGCGGTGTACCGCTCCGACGAGATGAAGCAGCTCAGCCCCGAGCAACAGCGCCTGGTCTGGTCGTATCGCCATGATTTCGACAAGCAAGGCGCCCGGCTCGGGCCTGCCGAGAAACGGCGGGTGGCCGCCATCAACCAACGTCTGGCGGTGCTGGCCACCGATTTCAGCCAGAACCTGCTCGCCGACGAGGGTGGGCAGGGCCTGGTCATCGACAACGAGGCCGACCTCGCCGGCCTGGGGGCTGGTGACATCGAAGCCGCGGCGATGGAAGCGAAGCAGCGGGGCCTGAAAGGCCGCTGGGTGATCGCCAACACCCGGTCGGCGATGGAGCCGTTCCTCTCACGCTCGCCCCGGCGCGCGCTGCGCGAGAAGGCCTGGCGCCTGTTCGTGGGCCGCGGCGACAACGGCGACGCGCACGACAACAACCGCATCGTGTCAGAGGTGCTGGCGTTGCGCGCCGAACGCTCGAAGCTGATGGGCTTCGACACCTACGCGCATTGGAAGCTGTCGGACACGATGGCGCACGAGCCCCAGGCCGCGATCGATCTGATGCTCAAGGTGTGGGGGCCGGCGGTCGCTCAGGTTCGGCAGCAGGTGGCCGACATGCAGGCCCTGGTCGACGAGGAGAAGGGCGGCTTCCAGATCCAGCCCTGGGACTACCGCTACTACGTCGAACAGTTGCGCAAGCGCCAGCTCGATTTCAATGTCGACGAGCTCACGCCCTACCTGCAGCTGGACAAGGTGCGCGAGGCGATGTTCTGGGCGGCAGGCCGGCTGTATGGCCTGCGCTTCGAGCGGGTGAGCGACGTGCCGGTGTTCCATGCCGATGTCAGCGTCTACCGTGTGCTGGATGCGCAGGGCGGCCATGTCGGGCTCTGGTACTTCGATCCGTATGCGCGCGAGGGCAAGAACTCGGGCGCCTGGATGGACAGCTACCGCGCTCAGGGCCGGCTTGGCGGCGAGGTGCGCCCGATCGTCTCGAACAACTCCAACTTCAAGCGCGGCCGTGCCGGCGAGCCGGTGTTCATCACCTGGGACGATGCCGTCACGATGTTCCACGAGTTCGGCCACGCGCTGCACGGGCTGTGCTCGGACGTCACCTACCCCAGCCTCGCGGGCCCGCGATCGGTGCTGGATTTCGGTGAGTTTCCGTCGCAGGTGAACGAGTACTGGCTGCCCACGCCGCCGGTGCTGGCGATGCTGGTCAATGAGGCGGGCGAGTCGCTGCCTCCCGCGTTGGTGGCGAAGATCGAGCGCAGCAAGAACTTCGACAAAGGCTTCTGGAAGGTCGAGTTCCTGGCCTCGGCCCTGCTCGACATGAAATTGCACCTCGAGGGCGCCACCCCGGTGGACCCGCGCGCCTTCGAGAAAAAGACCTTTGCCGAGCTGGGCATGCCGGCCGCGATGGCGGCGCGCCACCGCATCCCTCAGTTCGGCCACGTGTTCGCGGGCGACGGCTACGCCGCGGGCTACTACGGCTACCTGTGGGCTGAAGTGCTGTCACACGACGCATTTGGCGCGTTCATCGAGGCGGGCGACCCCTTCGATGCCAAGGTGGCACGGCGCTACCGCGACACCGTGCTGGCCGTGGGCCACACCGTCGATCCGGCGCAGGCGTTCCGCAACTTCAGGGGGCGCGACCCCGAGGTGGGCGCTTTGCTGCGGGCCGATGGGTTTGCTGCTCCGATGTCGTCACCTGCGCCTGGGGCGGCCAAGTCCACGCCCTGACCTTGTCGACGGCGGGGCCGCACGGGGCCGCTATTCCACGATGCCGGCCATGAAGAACTTGATCAGGCCCTTGGCCGCGAAGCCCACCAGCCCGACGCCCAGGCCGAGAAAGAGCACGAAGGTGCCGAAGCGGCCGGCCTTCGATTCGCGTGCCAGCTGGAAGATGATGAATGCCATGTAGAGCATGAACGCGGTCACGCCGAACGTCAGCCCGAAATTGGCGATCTGTTCCTCGGTGAAGCCGAACATCAATGCTCCCCGATCGGCCGCACCAGATCGCGGTAGGCGTGCCAGCTGGCGTGGGCCAGCCAAGGCAGCACGACCACCAGGCCGAGCATCATCGTGGCCATGCCGAGCGTGGTGAGCGAGAGGATGAGCAGTGCCCACAGCGCCATCGGCGCGGGGTGCTCCATCACCGCCCGCCAGCTGGTGAACACCGCCCCCAGCACGCTGATGCGCTGATCGAGCAGCATCGGCATCGCCACCACGCTGGAGGCGAACACCGGCGCCGCCATCAGCGCCCCCAGGGCGAGCCAGGTTTCGAACAGCACGCCGTGGTCAGGCAGCACCACCAGGCGGATGAAATCCACCGGACGATTCACCTGGCCGGGCAGGGCGCTGGTGATCAGCGACGCCGAGGTCAGCATCCAGCCGGTGCCGGCCAGCGCGAGCAACAGCCCGAAGACCACCATGCGGTGATCCTGCGGTATCCAGGCCCGCAGCGCCGTCGAGAGCCCCGCCGGTTCACCCCGCTCCAATGCGCGGCTGATGGCGTAGAGGCCCGTGGCGAGCGCTGGCGCCACCAGCAGGAAGCCGGAGATGGCGCCCGCCAGCCACCAGAACTGGTGCCGTGCGTACCAGATCAGCAGGGCACCGAAGCCCGCCAAGGCCACCCCATGCAGCAGGCCGGGCAGGGGGCGGGCGATGAGGTCTTGCCAGCCGCGCGCCAGCCAGCCGAGGGGTCGCAGCGCCGGGATGCGCCGCACCCCGAAGCTGCGGGACTGTTGCAGGGCGCGTTCGGTCAGGCGATTGGGCATGGTGCGGCATGCTGCCTGCAGACCGGCTGCCCCGGCTTGACGCGGCGCAAGCCGCCGTCAACCGATGGGGCGAGCCGCCCCTATCGCGCCACGGCGATCACCGCGGGCACCAGCGCGGCGAGCGCCAGGCCCATCACGGGCAGCATGCTGAGCACAAAGCCGAGCTGGCGGCTGGAGGGATTGGCGACGTAGGCGCGCCAGTAGATGAAGCGCCCAATCACATAAACGGCGCCGGAACCGGCCACGATGGCGGGGGCCCAGTAGTGCGCCGCCACATACAACGCCGGGATGAACGCGACCAGCAGTTCCAGCGTGTTCATCTGCACCCGGTAGGCGCGCTCGAACATCTCGTGGCCGACGACCGCCGGCGCCTTCACGCCGTACGTGCCACGCGCCCGGCCGACGAGTGCGGAGAAGAAGATGTACTGCAGGACGGCGACCATCGCCACGATGTGGACGTAATGCATGTGCGGGCGGAACAAAGCTGCGAAGCCCGGCAGTATCCGTCCGAACCACAGGCGCTCGGGCCTGCAGCGGCCTGGGTCAGTGCGCGGCTGCCTTGGCTCGGCTTCCGGAAGGGTCGCGGCTGGCCTGCAGGATCCACGATGCGATGTCGCGCAGCGCCACCACATCGCGGGCGCCGCCCATGCGCAAGGCCTCGTGCGGCATGCCGTAGACGACGCTGCTCGCCTCGTCCTGCGCCCCGGTGATGGCACCGGCGTCGCGCATCTCTTTCAGCCCTCGCGCGCCATCGTCGCCCATGCCGGTCATCACGATGCCGATCGCGTTGCGGCCGGCGTGTTGCGCCACCGAGCGGAACAGCACATCCACCGAGGGGCGATGGCGATTGATCAGGGGCCCATCGACCACCTCGGCCAGGTATTGCGCGCCGCTGCGCTTCAGGCGCATGTGCTTGCCGCCGGGGGCGATGAGCACGCGTCCATTGATCACGCGGTCGCCGTCCTTGGCTTCGACGATGTCCAGATCGAACATGGCATTCAGCCGGGCCGCCAGCGAGGCCGTGAAGCGCTCGGGCATGTGCTGAACGATCATCACCCCGGGTGCGTTGCGAGGCAGGCCCTGCAGCACCACTTCGATCGATTGCACGCCGCCGGTCGACACGCCGATGGCGACGACACGGTCGGTGGTTTCGGCCAACGCGCCGATGGAGGGTGGCGGCGTCGCCGGCCGGGCACCCTGGCTCGCGGCCACGGCCGGCCGTGCGATGGCGCGCAGGTTGGCGCGTGACGCGGCACGCACTGCGTCCACCAGGCCGTTGCTGCTGTCTTCCAGAAAGTCTTTCAATCCCATCTTGGGTTTGGTGACGAAGCTCACCGCGCCCGTGGCCAGCGCCTGCAGCGTGGTTTCGCAACCGGCCTGGGTGAGCGTCGAGCACATCACCACCGGCGTGGGCTGCTCGGCCATCACCTTGCGCAAGAAGCTGATGCCGTCCATGCGCGGCATCTCGACATCCAGCACGATCACATCGGGCCGCAGGGTCTGAATCTTCGGCCACGCGAAGAGCGGGTCCTGTGCGGTGGCCACGACTTCGATGCCGCCGGCGGTCAGCAGATCGCCCAGGTGCTTGCGCACGATGGCGGAGTCGTCAACGATCACGGCGCGAATCGCTGGCATGTCATTCCCCTTGCGGCGTCTGGTGGCGTGTGCCGCGCTTCACATGCACCTCGCCACTGGCCAGGTGCAGCGTCACGTTACGCGGTATGTGGTCGCCCACGTCCACGCCATCGAGTTGAAATCCGTACTTGTCGATGAGTGTCCAGCCGGTCTCGATGTTGCGCTCTCCGACATTCAGCTTCACGCCGGTGGCATCCGGCATGGTGTCGGCGCCGCCGTAGAGGTGCGCCACGTATTCATCGGGCTGCGTGCCGGCCCGCTTCAGCCGCTGCACCAGCAATTCGATCGCTTCGATGCCGTAGCGTCCGTCCGGCGCACCCGCTGGGCCACGGCGCTCTGGCAACAGGTAGTGGCACATGCCGCCCATCTGCTTGACCGGGTGCCACAGCGTCACCGCCACGCACGAGCCCAGCAGCGTGCGCACGCTCATCGCCTCGCGGCCGAAGTACCACTCGCCCGGCATCAGGAACAGCGCCTCGCCAGCCCTGGCCAGCTTCTCGCCGCCCAGGCGATGGGCTTCAGGTGCGGGTGTAGACGGCCGTGCGTTCGGCGCGGAGCCCGACTTGGAGGTGGGCAAGCGACTCGGCGTGGCCGACGAAAAGGTAGCCATGGGGCTGAAGGAGTTGGCTGACGCTTTCGACAATCGCGGTCTTCGCCGGCGAGTCGAAGTAGATCAGCACGTTGCGCAGGAAGATGATGTCGAATCGGCCCAGGTCAGGCAAGGGCTCCATCAGGTTGGCGGTGCTGAATCGCACGTGCTGCCGAAGTGCCTTCGAAATCAGCAGCTGGCCGTCGTAGGCGCCTTCGCCCCGCAGGCAATAGCGCTTGAGGTATTCGCGTGGTGTGTGTCGGGCACGGGACATCGGGTAGAGCGCCCGCTGCGCCGAGGCCACCATCTCGGTGGAGAGATCGGTACCCACCACTTCCCAGCCCGAAGGCCCCAGCTTTTCGGCCAGCAGCATCGCGATGCTGTAGGCCTCTTCGCCCGACGAGCTGGCTGCGCTCCAGACCCGAAACGGCTTGCCTGCCGGCCAGCGGCCGAGCACCTCGGCCATGAACTGGAAGTGCTGCGGCTCGCGGAAGAAGTAGGTTTCGTTGGTGGTCAGCTTGTCGACGACGCGGATGATCTCGTCAGGGTCGCGGTCGCTCAGCAGGCGGTCGACATAGTCGTCGAGGCTCCGCATGCCCTGCACCTGCGCCAGCTTCTGCAGTCGGCCGGCCACCAGCGAGCGCTTCGACTCCGCCAGGCGAATGCCTGAAATGCCGTGGAACAGGTCGGCCACAGCCTGGAACGACTCGTTGGAGAGGTTCATGGGGGTGGCCTCAGGCGTGTGCCGCTTCGGCGGAGATGAGTTGGGCCAGATCGTCGCTGTTCAACGCCCGATCCAGGTCGATGATGGTCAGCAACTGGTCGCGGGCGCGCGTCACGGCCGCGATGAACTCCGGCGCGATCCGGGTGCCCAGGCTGGGTGCAGGGGCCAGGGCCCCCGCATCGATGTCCAGCACCTCGTGCACCGCGTCGACCAGCAGGCCCAGCGGCTGGCGCGCCGAGCCGTTGGTCGGCTCTGTCGAGCTGTCGACCACGATCACGCAGCTGCGCCGGCCGATGCGGGTGGCGGCCAGGCCGAAGCGCGCACCCAGGTCGATCACCGGCACCACGGCGCCGCGCAGGTTCATCACGCCCAGCACGAACGAGGGCATGCGCGGCATTTCAGTAGTCGGGGGCACCTCGAGGATCTCCCGGATGCGGTCGATCGGCGCGCCGTAGGCGTCGTCGCCGAGGGCGAATCGCAGCAGTTGCTGCGAAGCCGCGCCTGCGCCGTCGGCGTCGCTGTCGATTGAAACGTCAAGCGCTTCCATGGTGTGCCGCTCAGAACGGTGCGAAAGCCTCTTCGTCGACCGAGTCGACCTGGGCGCCGCCCTTGCCGCGACGGCCGCCGGCTTCGCGTTGCGCTGCAGCCTGGCGTGCGCGCTGCACCGCCTGGCTGCTGCCAGCCGGGCTGGCGCGCCGCGAGCCGCCGCTGCTCGCCATCGGGGCCGGCGCGCCGGCGCCGTCGTCGGCGAGGCGGAAGTAGGCCATCAACTCTTGCAACTGCGTGGCCTGGGCCGACAGCTCCTCGGCGGTGGCCGACAACTGCTCGGAGGCCGATGCGTTCTGCTGCGTCGAGGTGTTCAGGTGGTTCATCGCGTTGGTCACCTGGCCAATGCCATTGGATTGCTCGGCCGAGGCGGCGGCAATCTCCTGCACCAGGTTCGAGGTCTTGTTGATCGACGGCACGATCTCGCCCAGCAGCGCGCCGGCACGTTCGGCCGTGCCCACCGATTCGCTGGCCAGCTGGCCGATTTCCTGTGCGGCCACCTGGCTGCGCTCGGCCAGCTTGCGCACCTCGGCAGCCACCACCGCGAAGCCCTTGCCGTGCTCACCGGCCCGGGCCGCCTCGATCGCGGCGTTCAGCGCCAGCAGATTGGTCTGGTAGGCGATGTCGTCGATGATCGAGATCTTCTTCGCGATGGACTTCATCGCTTCCACCGTCTGGCCGACGGCCTCGCCGCCTTCGATGGCTTCCTTGGCGGCCTTCGAGGCCATGCCGTCGGTGACCGTGGCGTTGTCCGAGTTCTGCTTCACCGAGGCTGCCATCTCCTGCAGCGAGGCGGTGGTCTCTTCCAGGCTCGCGGCCTGCTCGGAGGCCGATTGGGACAGCGCCTGTGAGGTGGACGACACCTGCGACGATGCAGAGGTCAGTTGCTCTGCCGCGGCGCGCACTTCGACGATCGTCTTGCTGACGGTAGACACCAGTTCGTTGAACAAGCTGCCTAAGGAGGCAAAGAACGGCGCCTTGCCGGAGGTGTCGATACGCTGGGAGAAGTCGCCCTGTGACGCACCGTTGACCATCGCAGAAATCTCTTGTTCTGCTGCCACTTCCTCGGTGCGATCACCCCACTCCACCACGGTGCCAAGCCTCGTCCCAGCCGAGTCGAAGATGGGGTTGGCGATCAGGCTGAACGAGAGTCCCGCGACCTTGATCTGCACTTTGTGCTCGCTCTTCAGCCCGCCAAGCAAGCTGCGCTGGTGCGCAGGGTTGCGGTGGAAATTGTCGAAGCTCTGACCGATCAGCCTTTCTACATCGAAGCCTGGCAGCCCTTGTCGCAGAGCCGCTTCATTGCGCTTCATCATCGACAGCACCGATCTGTTCATGTAGATGATCTTCGAGTCTGCGTCGGCCATCATCACGTTGGCCGACACGGCGTCGAGCGCTTGACGTATCCGAGACATCTCCTGCATTTGCTTGGTGTCGCGATCATTGCGTTCACGGATGGCGTTCTGCATGCGGACGAATTGGGAGAGCAGTTGACCAGCTTCGTCGGTGCCCGAGTCATCCAGCTTCATCGACAAGTCGCCTTCGGCCACGGCGGTGGCGGCTTCCACGGCCCGGCCCAGCGGGCGGGTGACTGATCGGACGATCGCCACCACCAGCCCCACCGCCAACAGCGCCATGAGCGCCATGCTGCCGATGAGCGTGTTGCGCGTACGAGTGATCGAATCCACCCGAACGGTCAAGATCGCTTCGAGCGTATTCGCGCCAGCCTCCAGCAGTTGGTCTTGGGCCTCGACGGCGGCAGCGCCAACCGCCTGGAAGGCTTGTTCCGAGATGCCGTCTCGGCCTTTGGCGGCCAAATCATTGATAGCCGCCGTCAGTTTGGCGGTTTCGGCCTTGGCCTTGTTCAATGGGGCGGTGAGCGCCTCTTCCAAGTCCTTGTTCATGTGCATCGCGTGGGTCACCTGGCCCAACCCGCGGTCAAAGAAGTACGTGATCCGCTCGATCTCGTTTTGCAGTGCCACCCGGTCGACTGCGGAAACCTGCTTGTTGTGCATTACCTGAGTACCCATCGCTCGAAGCGTGGTGGCTTCGTTGACGGCTCGGGGCAGGTGATCCATCAGCGCCGTCATCAGGTTGTAGCTGTCGGCCGCCGGGTCGAGCGCCAGGCCGGAGCCATCCGCAATGTCGTCCAGCAACGCCAGCAGCCCGTCCACCACGCTGCCGTGCGCGTCGCCGATCTCGTTGATCGCTGCTTTTCCGGACTCGGAGGCGGACCTTGCCTTGTCCCATGCCGTGCGGGCCTTGCCAGCGTTTTCGCCGGCGCCCTCGTATTTCAACTCGCCCAGCGTCTTGTCGAGCTTGTCGAACGTGTCTTTCACGTCCGAGGCGGCGCGGCGCATCTCTGCATCGGCACGGTCGTCGCCCAGCGCCAGACGCATCGCCAACTGCTGATGATGGTCGACCTGCATGATCAGTTTGTGCGCGAGCTTGGCGGGGCCCATGCCTTCGGCCTCTGCCCGCGCGACAGTGACTTCGTCTTGTTTGTATTTGAGCAACTGGGCCAGCGGCACCGCGCACATCACGGTGCCGATCACGCCGAGAGCGGCGAACTTCTGCCACAACTTCATGCGGCGCAGGATGTTCTTCATGGGAGGTCTCTCTTTCGGTAAGGCGTTGTGGCTTCAGCCGATCGACTGTGAATTCAGCGGGGCAGTGCCCGCGGCGAACGCGTGGGAATGGCGGTAAGTGGTGCCGTGGCGGCCGGCGGCGGCGATGAGGCCCTGCATGTCGAGCACCAGGGCCACTTCACCGGAGCCCAGAATGGTGGAGCCGGCCAGGGCCTGCAGGTGGCGGAACATCGGGGCCAGCGGCTTGATCACCGTCTGGTGTTCGCCGAGCAGCCGGTCGACCACGATGCCGATGTGGGTCTCGCCCTGGTTCACCACGATCAGGCTGCGGCGGCGTTGCTCGGTGCGCGGCGCGCCGTAGAAGCGGGCCAGGTCGAGGTAGGGCAGCAACTGGCCGCGCAGGTCGAAGGTGCCGCACACCCGATCGGGGTCGGCGCGGCATTCGGGCGGCACGTCGATGCATTCGGCCACCACGGCCAACGGCAGCACATAGTGCACCTTGCCCACCTGGGTGAGGAAGCCGTCGATCATCGCCAGCGTCAGCGGCAGGCGGATCTGCATCGTGGCGCCGCGCCCCGGCGTGCTGGCCACGCGGATCTGGCCCCGCAACGATTCGATGTTGCGCTTGACCACATCCATGCCGACACCGCGGCCCGAGATGTTGGTCACGGCCTCGGCGGTGGAGAAGCCGGGCAGGAAGATCAGCTGGTAAACCTCTTCTTCGCTCAGCTCGTCGTCGGCCGAGATCAGGCCCCGCTCGATGGCCTTGGCCAGGATGCGGGCGCTGTCCAGGCCGCGGCCGTCGTCGCTCACCTCGATTACGATCGAGCCCGACTCGTGGTAAGCGTTGAATGCCAGCCGGCCCTGTGCGGGCTTGCCGGCGGCCAGGCGCGCCTCGACCGGCTCGATGCCGTGGTCCAGGCTGTTGCGCACCAGGTGCATCAGTGGGTCGGCGATGGTTTCGACCATCGACTTGTCCATCTCGGCGTCGCCGCCCGTCACCACCAGCTCGACCTCTTTACCCAACTGCTTGGAGAGGTCGCGCACCACGCGCTGGAAGCGCGCGAAGGTGTCGCCGATGGGCACCATGCGCAGCGCCAAGGCGCCGTCGCGGGCCTCTTCGACCAGATCGCTGATGCGCTGCGCGGCTTCGATCATGGCCGGCGAGTTTTCGGTGTGGGCCACCAGGTTGGCGCCCGAGCTGGCGATCACCAGCTCGCCGATGAGGTCGATCAGCCGGTCGAGCTTGTCGGCCCGCACCTTGACGACGCGTGCGTCGTCACTGCCCGCGCGGCGGTCGGCGGTGCGGCGCTCGCCCGTGCGGCGGTCGGTGGCTGCTGCGGTGCCGTGAGTCGGTGCATCGTCAGGGGCGTGGGCCTCATGTGTGTCGCTGTCGTGTGCATCGCCGTCCGCCGCGTCGGCCTCGGGGGCGCTGAGGGCTTGCAGCGTCAATGCGCAATCGTCGATGCAGAACTCGAACACCTGCTGGATCTGCTCGCGCGTCGCGGTGCCGGAGAAGAGGATGTCGAAGCCGAGGTAGCAGGCTTCGGCGTCGAGCTGGTCCAGCGGCGGTATCGCGTCTTCCAGCAAGCGGATCTCGTCGATCCGCCCCAGCGTGCCGAGGTAGCGGATGAACGACAGCGGGTCCAGCCCGTTGCGCAGCGCATCGGGCCCGAAGCGCAGGCCGATGGCCCATTGGGTGGCGCCAGGTTCGGTGGGGGCCGCAGCGGCGCGTGGTGCTTCTGCGGCCGCGGTGGGGCCGCCCATCGCCGCCCGCAGCGCCGCGCCGAGTTCGCGCGAGGCCTCGGCGATCGACGGGTCTTGCTCGCCCGAGGCCACCTCGGCCAGCAGGGCTTCCATCTGGTCACGGCTCTGCAAGAGCAGGGCGATCACCGGTTCAGACACCTGGATGCGCCCGGCCCGCAAGCTCTCCAGCAGCGCCTCGGCTTCGTGGGTGAAGCTCACCACCGCATCGAAGCCGAACAGGCCCGCCGTGCCCTTGATGGTGTGGGCGGCGCGGAAGGCGGCGTTCAGGTTTTCGGTATCGCCGGGGTCTGTCTCCATGATGAGCAGGGCCTGCTCGAACTGCCGCAGCATGTCTGCGGCCTCTTCGAGAAAGCCGACCCGGGCGATCGCCAGTATTTC
Organism: Ideonella lacteola; assembly: GCF_038066555.1. Classification (NCBI taxonomy): domain Bacteria; kingdom Pseudomonadati; phylum Pseudomonadota; class Betaproteobacteria; order Burkholderiales; family Sphaerotilaceae; genus Ideonella; species Ideonella lacteola. Next base: position 117,455 of record NZ_JBBUTG010000019.1, read on the forward strand.
TTCGTCGTCACGATTCATGCAGCATGCCCCGTGTAAGCGATGGTGCGCGCATCCACGCCGTAGGTGGCGAGGGCCTGCACGATGCACTCGGGCACATGGTCGAGTGCGAACTGCGTGCCGCGGCCGGCGGCCAGGCGCCGGGTGGCCAGCAGCAATTGGATGCCGGCGCTGTCGCACGCTTCGATCGCGGCCAGGTCGACGACCAGCTCGCCGCCTTGCTCGGGCAAGGCCGCCAGCAGCTGATCGCGCAGCGCGGCGGCAGCGACGATCGTCAACTCGCCTTGCAGTGGAAGGGTCGCCATGGTGCTTGTCTCCCGGCGAGTGGGGGGATCAGACGCACAGGCGGTTGACGGCGTCAACCAGCTGCGAGGGCTGGAAGGGCTTGGTCATCCAGGCGCGCGCGCCAGCGGCCCGGCCTTCGGCCTTCTTCTCTTCCTGCGACTCGGTGGTCAACATGATCACCGGCGTGAATTTGTGGGTCGCCGTCGACTTGATCTGCCGCAGGAAGGTCAATCCATCCATCTGCGGCATGTTCACGTCGCACACGATCAGGTTGGGTTTCTGCGTGGTCAGCTTCGCCAGCGCGTCTTTGCCATCGCAGGCCTCTACCACGCCATAGCCGGCCTTTTGAAGGGCCAGTTTCACCACGGTGCGGAAGCTGCCGGAATCGTCCACCACCATCACGGTCTTGCTCATTGAAATCGCTCCTGTTTCAGAAAAATTCGACCTCAGAGGCCTTCTCGACTTGCACCGTGCCGTGATGGCTCGTGCGCATTTCTTCCATCGTGTAGCTCGACTCCAGCCGCTCGAGCCACTTGTTCGCGGAGGCGGCCGATTCATCCGGGGCGCCGTCCAGCCAGGCGTGCAGGCGCTGCATGTCGACGGTGACCGACTCGAGCATCTGGTTCAGCCGGTCTTGCGACTGCAGGCCCACCAGAATCCGTTCCAGCTCATCTTGAACGCGGTGGCCGGCGTCGTGCAGCGAACGCTGCGAGCGCGTCACCTCGGCCAGATTGGTCAACAGCGCACGCACGAGGGTGCGGCCGTTCTGCTCGGCCTGGCGCACGAGTTCGTCTTCGTCGCAGTCCAGGCGGCCTCCGTGCAGCTTCATCGCCTGCACCCGTTCATGGATGCGGCCCAGGTGGCGCGCCAGCGACACACCGGCTTGGCGCGATTGGGCCGCCAGTTGTTGCACCTCGTGGGCGACAGCGGCGAAGCCGGCCGCCATGGCGCCGCCGCCCTGGGCGCGCGCGGCCTCCACCGAGGCGTTGAGCGCGAGCAGGTGCGTGGCCCGGCCGATGGTCTGCACCTCTTTGGACAGGCGAGAGGTTTCCGTCAGCGCTTCGGATATTTCTGAAACCCCGCGGGCCATTTCATCCTTGGCCTGGGCGATGCGGCGGGTGGAATCGAGCAGCGCGTCCACCTCGGGGCGGTGCCGTTCGAGCAATTTGTCGATGCTGGCGCCGTCCATGTGGTGGAACTCGCTGGAGCCGTTGAGCGATTGCTCCAGGTCGACCAGGATGTTGCCGAAGCCCTCGATCAAGCCCTTCATGCTCTGCTCGGCATGCAGGCGGGCAGTGTCCACATTGCGCTGCCAGACAGGCACGATCTGCCGGGTGAGGCCGCTGGCCTGGGTGTGAACGATGCGCCCGCCGGCGGTGCGGCCAACGGCGTCGCCCACGGGGCCCTGGGTGGTGGCTGGGAAGCGGGGTGTCAACGCCCACAGCAGCAGGCCACAGGCCAGACCGGCGCCCGCCACTGCCGCCGGGCCAGCGCCCGACCACATGCCCACGGCACCCGCCGAGCAGCCGAGCAGGCCCAGCCCGATGGCCCGGGCCAAACCGAGCGGCAGCATGCGGCGTGCTGACGCTGGTGGTGCCCGGTCTGCGGCATTGGTCATAAATACGCTCCTGTGCTCCTGTAAGGGGGCCGACACGGGTCAACCTCGCCATTTATCGGCCGATAGAGGGCAGTGTGAAGCGCTCCAGGCGCCAAGAAATGACGATGAAGAGGGTGTTGGCCGTGCTATTCGTCACTTCGCGCCAGGAACCGGCTCCTACAGTGCAACCCACTCGTGGCGAGCCTGCTTCGCCACGTCATCACATCTGGTCCACCGGCTTTCACGGAAACCGACGCATGAGTCACTATCTGGCCCTACTGCGATCAGCGTTCGTCCGAGCGTTTCGCAGCCTGCTCGATGCGGCGCGCTACCACGGCATCTGGTCGCCCGGGGTGCGGTTGTTGCAGAACCTGCAGTTCCGCTACAAGGCTTTGGTGCTGGTGGTGGTGGTGCTGGTGCCGCTGGCCTACCTCGCCAACCGGGAGCTGGAACGCGCGTCGGCAGAAGGGCACGCCTTCGAAGCCAGCGCCCAGGCGATGGCCAGCTATTCTGCGGCCCAGGACGCCGCCGAGGCCATGCGCGTCGTCGTGACACGCATCTTCCAACGCGAATACGGCGCCGCCGACGAATCGCACATCCGAGCGGCGCTCGATGCCGAACAGAAGGCATTCGACGGCATGGAGCGCAGCCTGAACGAGCTGGAGGCCCCACCCCGCGGCGCCGTGGCGCAGATGTCGTTGCTGAAGCCGCTGCGAGAGCGGGCCCGGGCCACCGCGCTCGACCTGGACCAAGGCGCTGGCGACTCCACCTCGGCGCCACCCCGCTACCGCGCGGCGATGGCTTACCAACAACAGCTGTGGCGCTACCGCACGATCTTGCTGCGCGCCGCGACCAAGCCGCTGCAGAACAACGAGTTGATGGTGGCCACCATGCGCGGAGCGCTGGAACAACTGCCGGCCGTTCGTGATGACGTGGCCCGTGTGGGGGTGGCCACCTGGCGGATCTACATCGAGCCGAATCGGGCGGATGTCTCCAAGCGATTGGGCGAATACCTGGCGGACTTGCGGGTCCGGTTGCAGGAAATGCAGATGGAGCTGGAGCCGGTGATCAGCGCCGGGCAGCTGGACCAGTCGCTGGGCAAGGCGGTCTTCGAACAGGTGATCGCCTTGTCCGACCGTGGCGAACGGGCCGTGCGTGTGGCCCGCACCGCGCAGAACGAACGTGACGTGCTGTTGGCGATCGGCCTGGAGATGAAGGATTTCCTCGCCTCGGTCGAGGCGACCGATCGGGCCATTGGCGCGCTGCATGAAGAGGCGCTGGACAAGGTGGTGCGCGATGTGGCGCAACTCCGTGCCGAGGCCAACAACGACGCTCACCTCGCGCTGGCGATGCTGATTTCGGGCCTGCTGTCGGTGGCCTACCTGATGATTTGCATGAACAAGGTGGTGGGCGGCGGTCTGCGTGAGCTGTGCTCGCGCGTCGACAAGCTGGCGGCCGGCGACCTGAGCGACAAGCCGCCCGCCTGGGGCCGGGATGAGGTGGGCCATGCGCTGGATGCGCTGGCCAAGTCGGTGCGGCGCATGGCCTCGCTGTTTGAAGCGGTCACCCAGGGCGTGGCCGCGGTGTCGCATGCTTCACGCGAAGTGGCCAGTGGCAACGCCGGCCTGTCCGGCCGCACGAACGACATCCGCCAGTCGATTGGCGAGGTGAGCAACCGCGCCCGCGGCTCGATGGACGCCATGAGCGCCTGCAGCATCGAGGTCGAACGCATCGCCGAGCACATGCGTGATGTGCGGGCCGACGCGCAGCGCAGCCGCAAGGCGATGGAATCCTTGCAGGGCCGCATGGACGGCCTGCAGCAGAAGAGCCGCGAGATCACCCGCGTGGTGTCGTTGGTGGAGGCGGTGGCGCACCAGACGCGGCTGCTCTCGCTGAACGCCTCGGTCGAGGCGGCCCGTGCCGGTGTGGCCGGCAAGGGCTTTGCTGTGGTGGCGCAAGAGGTGCGTGACCTGGCCCAGCGCAGCGAATCCGCCGCGCGCAAGATCTATGACATCGTCAATGCCTCGGTTGCCGAGATCGAGCAGGGCGGCATCCTTACCGAACGCGTGGGTGAGGCGGTGCGTCACACCGATGAGCGCATCGCCGAAGTGAGCCAGATCGTGAGCGACATCGTGAGGCTCACCCACAACGGCCATGACCAGTCGCGCGAGGTGGTGGGCATTGCCCACGGCGTGGCCGAGTCGGTGGGCGGCAACGCCCGCATGGTCGACCAGCTTGCCAAGGCTTCGGAAGACCTGCGCACGCAGGGCGACAGCCTCAAGCGTTCGATGCAGCACTTCGTTTTCGAATGAGGCGCCAGTCGGCAGAGGAGACGCTTCGATGAAAAACCCGTACCAATCCCTGGTCCGCCGGGGTGTCTACGTGATGCGACACATCCGGCTGGCGCCCAAGCTGATCGTTCTCGCGGCGCTGCTGACGTTGCCGCTGGTGCATCTGGCCATCCAATCCTGGCGCCAGGGCATGGACCAGCTCAACTTCACTCGCAACGAGATTGCCGGCACCGAGGTGCTGGAGGCCCTGATGGATGAGGCCGGCCGCCTCAGCGAGCACCGCGCGCTGGTCACGGCGGCCATGCATGGCGACGAGAGCGCCCGCACCGCGTTGGCGGGTGTGCGTGAATCCATGGCCAAGGGCGTTAGCGAGGTCGATCGCCGCTTCGCCGAAGCCAGCCGGCTGGGCACCATTGACATGTGGGCCGACGTTCGTCAGGGGCTGCAGGCACTCGGGAATCTGCCCACCGAAGGCGATCGGGTCGCGGCAGCCCATGCGCACGACGAGCAGATGCTGCGCCTGCGTGAGCTGATGATGATCGTGGCGGAGAAATCGGGCCTGCTTTACGACCCGGAGGCCGGCCCGTATCACGAGATGGACATGCTGGTCGAGCGACTGCCCAGCCTGATCGACCGGATGAGCCATGTTCAATCCCGGGTGGTGGGTGTGCTTGCCCGAGGCGACGCCGGCACGCTGGACCGCGCTGCCGTCCATGCGGGGTTGGACTTGATGAACGGCCAGTTCAAGGCGGTCGAGGGCCGGATGGAGGCGCTGCGCCGCAATGGCGCGCAGCCGCCCGCGCAGTGGGACGACCTGCGTCTGCAGATGGCCGCACTCAGCCGCATGATCGATGAGATCTTTGCTGGCGAGGTGATCAACGGCGACCCGCAAGAGGTGATCGACCGGGGCCGCCACGTGCAGGCCACGATCGCGGCCGTCTACACCGAGATCCACAAGTGGCTCGATGACAGCCTGGAGGCTCGGGTGGCGGCGGTGTCTCGCTCGATGATCATTGCGGCCAGTCTCACCGGCTTCGGGCTGCTCAGCGTCTGGATGCTGGGGCTGTTGTTCTACTGGAGCTTTGTGGGCTCGGTGCACGCGCTGGGGCGCCGGTTGCAGGCCTACACCGAAGGTGACTTGTCTGCCACCGCCACCCTCACAGGCTCGGACGAGCTGGCCGAGATTAGCCGCCATGTCGAGAAGATGGCGCAACACATGTCGCACATGGTGTCGGAGATCCGGACCAGCGCGGTGCGCGTCGAAACCGCCGGCCACACGGTGGCCCACGAAGGCATGGCGCTGGCCCGGCGCACCGAGCAACAGGCGGCGAGCCTGCGCGAATCGGTGAGCGTGGTCGAAGAGATCACCGGCGGGGTGGCCACCACGGCCGATTCGCTCGACCGCTTGAACACCATGACAGGCGAGCTGCGCACGTCGGTGCAGGACAGCCGCGCCGCGATGGACGCAGCCGTGTCGTCGATGACCACCTTGCAAGAGCGTGCGCGCCGGGTGGCCGAGATCAACGGCGTGATCGACGACATCGCTTTCCAGACCAACCTCGTTGCGCTGAATGCCTCGGTCGAGGCCTCGCGTGCAGGCGAGGCGGGCCGGGGCTTCTCGGTGGTGGCCGGCGAGATCCGCAGCCTGGCCATGCGCTGCGTGGAGGCCGCCGCCGAAGTGCGAGACCTGATCGAAGACACGAACGACCAGGTGGATGTGGCCTCGGGCCAGATCGTGGGGGTGGGCGAGCAGCTCGCCGGCATCATCGACAACGTCGATCAAGTCAGCCAACACCTGCGGCTTGTCAGCGATTCGAGCCAGTCGCAAAGCGCCGGCCTGGAAGAGGTGACGGCGGCCATGCTGACGCTGCAGGAACTGACCGCTCAAAACGGTGTGGCAGTTCAACACGCCGAAGCAGCGTCGCGAGACCTGACGAACCAGTCGGCCGTGCTGAAGTCTTCGGTGGAAGTGATGCGACTGCGCCAGGGCAGCGCCGACGAGGCCAAGGACCTGGTCGAGCGCGCTCGCGCCCTGGTGACCGAGAAGGGCTGGCGCGAAGCGGCTTCGATGTTCAACAACCCCTACGGTGGGTTCGTCGACCGCGACCTGTACATCTACGCCTTCGATGCCAACGGCCGCTATCTGGCCAACGGGGTCGACCCGTCGTTGCTGGGCCGGCCTTTGCACGAGTGCCCCGGCGTTCCCACGCTGGTGGCCGACAGCTTCCTCGACCAGGCGCGCCGAGCCGTGGGCAGCGGTGGCGGCTGGATCGAATACGACTTCCAGAAGCTCGGCATGGGGCAGGCGGTGCCCAAGTGCGGCTACATCCTGCCGCTGGGTGACGACGGCTTTATCGGTTGCAGCGTGCAGCGCGACCGCGCTGGTGCGCTGGTCGCCTGAGCGTGCCGGCCAAGCCCTGAGCGCCGTATTCAGCTAGGCAGTCCACGATGTCGAAGCCCGGTATCAAGATCAAGGCCACCGAGTTGCGGGTGGGCATGCGCATCCAGCGCCTGGGCGGCTCGTGGATGCAGCACCCCTTCCTGCGAGGCCGCTTCATCCTGGAAGACCCGGCGGACATTCAGCGCATCATCGACGCCGGCATCCAGGAGGTCTGGATCAGCGACGGTGGCGACACCACCATGAACGCCACGCTGGACGACGACGCGTTGGGCATGGAGGCCGCCGACGTGCTGGCCCCGCCGATGGTGGCCGAGCCTGTGGCGGCACCGCCGCCTGCCGTGGCCCCGGCGGTGGCACGGCCGAAGCCCGCGCGCTCGATGGAGCTCGACGTCGAACGGGCCCGCAAGGTGTGCCACAACGCCCGTGACCAGGTGGCCAACATGTTCCAGCAGGCGCGGTTGGGCAAGGCCATCGATACGCAGGCCACCTTGCCGCTGGTCGATGCCATCCAGGCTGAAGTGCAGCGCAACGCCTCGGCCATCCTGAGCGTGGCGCGCCTGAAGGCACACGACGACTACACCTACATGCATTCGGTGGCGGTGTGCGCGCTGATGCTCGCATTGGCGCGCCAGCTGAACCTCGACGAAGAACAGACCCGGCTCGCCGGCATTGGCGGCCTCACCCACGACCTGGGCAAGATGTTCGTGCCGCTGGAGATCCTGAACAAGCCGGCGCGGTTGTCCAACGAAGAGTTCGAGGTGATGAAGCTGCACCCGGCCGCTGGCGCGAAGGCCTTGGCCGACAGCCAGGCCACGCCCGCTGCGATCGATATCGCGCTGCACCACCATGAAAAGGTGAACGGCCGCGGCTACCCGCATGCCCTGAAGGGTGACGAGATTTCACTGCTCGCCAGGATGGGGGCGGTGTGCGACGTGTACGACGCGGTCACCTCGATCCGCGCCTACAAGAAGCCTTGGGATCCGGCGATGAGCATCCGCGAGATGGCGCGCTGGGATGGCGACTTCGACAAGCGGGTGTTCAACGCCTTCGTCAAGTCGGTGGGCATCTACCCGGTGGGCTCGCTGGTGAAACTGGCTTCGAACCGGCTCGCGGTCGTGGTGGAGCAGGGCGGCGATTCGTTGCTGCATCCGAAGGTGCGGGTGTTTTTCTCGTTGCGCTCGAACGAGCCGATCCAAGCGAACACCCTCGATCTCGCGGCCCCGGGCTGCAAGGACTCCATCGTCGGTCCGGAAGACCCGGAACGCTGGGGTTTCAAGAACCTCGAACTGCTCTGGCAGTAGGGGCCTCGCCGGCGCCGTGCTGGCGCGCAGCCGGCTTGCGATCGAAATGAGCAAGCGTCCGGCGAACCCGTCTTGAGTATGGGCGGCCTGCCGCCGACGATGGTGTCCACCAAGGACTAAGTGGACACCACGCAAGATACCAAGCCGGCAAGGCGACGCCGTCACGACGCTGACCTCAAGCGCGCGGTGCTCGATGAATGTAAGCAGCCAGGGAACACATATTGACCGAGGCGGAGCGTTCGGTCAGATAGCTGGCACCCAGTGGTGCGGCAGCAGTTCGCCGATGTTGCAGGCCCGTTGCGTAGGCAGCCTCTGCAG
>NZ_JBBUTG010000020.1:0-1775 GCF_038066555.1 Ideonella lacteola
GCCGCGAGCGAATCGGCCTTGCCCGTGCCACCGGCTTCCAACCAGCGGCCATCGGGCAACTGCACACGGACAGCCAACACCGACTGCTTCTGCGCTGCCGCCACCGGCGCCTTGGCATCAGCCTGCGCCGCTTCCACCGACACCCCGCTGGCCATCGCCAGGCACACCGCCACGCACGCGTTCACCACCGCCTTGCGGCTGAAATCAAAGTCCGACATTTGGATGCCCTCCCCCTCTGGATTCGCCGGGCCAGAACCATCGCTGCATGGTCCACGCCCGGCCTTCTATTGCGCCGTCGGGTCAGTTCAATGCGCCGTGACGGTCGCGTTGAATTGAGCCGAGTTCTGGAACTTGGGAACGAAGACCAACCCGTAGTCACCGTTGGCGGTGATGTAGCTCGCGCCGAACTCGCATGACGACTGGCTCGTGTACAGCGTGCAGGACGTCACGTTGCTGCCATCGAGCTTGTACAGATAGGCCGTCACGTTCGGGCTGTTGGTTCCCGGCGTGAACACCAGGTCCTTCAGCACCACGGTGTAGGCCTTGCCCGTCACCCCGGCGAAGCGGTAGTAGCCCAGCTCCTGGTTCGCCACGTTCGCCGCCTGAGCCGTGCCGTCGGTCTGCAGGGCTGCGCCGCTGTTGGCAGTCCTCACGTGCAGCTTGATCTGCCCGGCATCAAGGTTGTCGGGAGCGACATACACGGTGTACGTGCCACTGACCGGCAGCGCCGGCAGGCTGATCAGGAAGCCCGAGCGATCGCTCGTGTACTGGTAGGTCGACGTCAGGTAGTTGCCGTCGGGCTTGTACACATACACGTAGGTGTAGTTGTTGGTACCCGAGTCACCATCGTCCAGCGCATTGTTGGTCACCAGCAGCTGCAGGTTCTTGCCCGCCACGCCATTGAAGGTGTAGCGCGCGTTCTGCCCGGCAGCGAGCGTCGCCGTCGTCGGTTGCGCCGCGTCGACGACCAGTTCGTTGCCGACATCCTTGCCCAGCTGCACCTTGAAGCTCACCGAGTTCTGGTAGCGCGGCACGAACACCAGGCCGTAGTTGCCATCCATCGTGAAGTAGCTCGCGGCGAAGTCGCAGTCACCCGCGCTCGAGAAGCTGCAGCTTGCGACGTACGTGCCGTCGGGCTTGTACAGGTAGGCCGACAAGCTCGGGCTGTTGACCCCTGGCGTCAGCACCAGGTCCTTCACCGCCAGGCCGTAGCCCCTGCCCGCCACTCCGGTGAAGCTGTAGTAACCCAGCTCCTGGTCGGCCACATTCACCGAGGTGACGCTGGCATCGGTCGGCAGGGCCGTACCGTTGTTCGCCGACCTCAGGTGCAGCTTGATCTGGCCTTCGTCGAGGTTGTCCGGATTCACCAGCACCGTGTACACACCGTCCACCGGCAGCGTCGGCAGCGTCAGCAGGGTGCCCGAGCGCTCGCTGGTGTACTGGTAAGTCGACGTCAGGTAGTTGCCGTCGGGCTTGTACACATACACGTAGGTGTAGTTGTTGGTGCCCGTGTTGCCATCGTCCAGCGTGTTGTTGGTCAACAGCAGCTGCAGGTTCTTGCCCGTCACCCCGTTGAAGGTGTAGCGCGCGTTCTGCCCGGCGGCGAGCGTCGCCGTCGTCGGTTGCGCCGCGTCGACGACCAGTTCGTTGCCGACATCCTTGCCCAGCTGCACCTTGAAGCTCACCGAGTTCTGGTAGCGCGGCACAAACACCAGACCGTACTTGCCATCCACCGTGAAATTGCTGGCAGCAAAGTCGCAGTCACCCGCGCTCGA
>NZ_JBBUTG010000021.1:0-111593 GCF_038066555.1 Ideonella lacteola
TTGCCCAGCTGCACCTTGAAGCTCACCGAGTTCTGGTAGCGCGGCACAAACACCAGACCGTACTTGCCATCCACCGTGAAATTGCTGGCAGCAAAGTCGCAGTCACCCGCGCTCGAGAAGTTGCAGCTCGTGACGTACGTGCCGTCCGGCTTGTACAGGTAGGCATACAGGCTCGGGCTATTCACCCCCGGCGTGAACACCAGGTCCTTCACCGCCAGGCCATAGCCCCTGCCCGCCACTCCGGTGAAGCTGTAGTAACCCAGCTCCTGGTCTGCCACGTTCACCGTCGTGACCGTGGCGTCGGTCGCCAGCGCCGTGCCGCTGTTGGCCGTCCTCAGGTGCAGCTTGATCTGGCCTTCGTCAAACCCATCCGGACGCACGAGCACGGAATACGCTCCATCACCCGGCAGCGCAGGCAGGCTCAACAAGAAGCCGGCGCGATCGCTGGTGTACTGGTAGGCCGACGTCAGGATGCTGCCGTCGGGCTTGTACACGTACACGTAGGTGTAGTTGTTGGTGCCCGTGTTGCCGTCGTCCAGCGTGTTGTTGGTCAGCAGCAGTTGCAGGTTCTTGCCCGTCACGCCGTTGAAGGTGTAGCGCGCGTTCTGGCCTGCCTTCAGCGTGGCCAACGTCGGCGACGGGTCATCGATGGTCAGCGCGCCCTGGACGTTCGCGACGAGGCTCAGGTTGATCGCACCGGTCTCGGTCGGCTTCGGAATGAAAACGAGCGTGTAGGTGCCGTAGGCCGTGAGGGGCTTGGTGAAATCCACCACGCCGCTCGCGCTGACAGAACTAGATGACTCCGCAAGAACCCCGTCAGGACGATAGACCTCTATCGTCGCGGAGGACGCAAAAGTACCACCAGAGGTCACCAGGCTGAGATATTGTCCTGGATTCGCATCAAAAATAACTAGGGCCTTTTTTCCCTGCGTGGAGATCGCCAGCGGAACGGCGACGCTATCCAAGACGGCACGCGACTTGTATTCAATATCGGAAACCAGGTGCACACCCGGAACGGCAAAGAAATCAGCCGATTTACCCGATTTGCCGAATCGCGTCGCCACAGTGATCGGGCCGGACGGCGCTCCTGGCGGGACCTTACTCTTGAGAAGGGTGGGCGACGGGCTGTCGGCGTCCGAGACGATTTGGGCAGGGCCATTTCCAAAGGAAACGGCGTTATCCACGACACCAATCTGGAAGTTATTACCCGCAATGGTCACGACATCGGCTGGTTTACCAATATTCGGCGTGATCGAGGTGATAACCGGAATGGGCCTGTCAGCGCCGGTCACGAAGTCGGTCGCGCTGGTCACCTGCCCCTTAGAATTGCTGACGGTGATGCGACCCGTTGTCGCGCCCGCCGGCACCTTGACCACCAGCTTGTTGGCCGTGGCAGACTGAACCGTGGCGGCCTTACCATTGAACTTGACGGTATTTTCGGCCGCAACGGTGCTGAAACCGGAGCCATAAATGGTCACGGCCGTGCCGCTGGGACCGGCATTCGGGGTGAATTCGGTCAAAGCCAGCACATTTGCCGGGTATCGCTTGACCTCAGTGATATTGCCGACGGCGTCGTATTTGTACTGCACGCTGTCGCCATCAGGCGCCACGACTTGAACCAGACGGCCCAACTCGTCGTAGACGTTGCTGACACCGGCGTAAGCCGCCGCGCTGCAAAGCAGCAGGGCCAGACTCATGCGCCGCAAAAACCCGTCCCTTACAGCGGCCGAATACAGTCGACCCCATAGGCCCGCAACGCTAGATCCGCAGCGCAGTTGTGACATCTCTCCCCCAGCAAATGAATATCCTAAAGCCCAGGGAAAGCAATAACCACACGGCGCGCAAAACGTGCCCGTGCCCCTCCCCTTGCGCCACTGAAAACATCTTGTAGCTTTGGCTCGGAGGCAATGCTAGAGGATCAAAACAGCGATTCCAGAATCGCTTACAGGAATTTACAACTCATTTGCAACTAACGCTGGGAAACCAAGATCAGCAGCCACCTAATTCTCAGAATCAGCTGCGCTAAAATATCAATCGACGTCAATCCCCACAAGCTGAAGTGGGGCAGGCCGGTTCGGGCCGTCCGCTCAAGCTCCGAGTGGCGGCTAAACAAGGTCTTCGGCGCGTTTCGCACCCCCGCCAGGCGCACCGGGCGCTTCACGAATGCCGGATCCGGCTGGCGCCTGCAACAAGCGAACGCCCGACGCCTTCTTGCACCACACCAGCGTCGACGAAGTCGGGGTACATCGCGATCGCCTGGTCGCGCGCCCTTTCGCCAACAAACACGTGAGGCCGGTCCTGCTCAGGCGGAACCGTGACGAAGATCTTGTCGCGAATGCGGAATAAGCCGTGCGCGCGGTGCGGCTCCTCGGTCACGTTGGGCAGGGCCAGGGCGTACTGGCGGATCGTCGCGTATTTCATCTCGACATGATGGGATGTGGATCTCGACCGTCGACTGAAGATCCGTGGGGTCGAATGCCTCGTCATGTCGTTCGAAGAGCGGCCCCGGCGCCTGACGGTATTCAGACTCAGGCCGCAAGTTCTCATAGATCTTTGCGCAACCTGTGCCGGTCTGCACCAGCGGACAGCGCGACATCGCGTAGGTAGCGGTCGGGATGGCCAGGCACACCATGCCTGGTGGCAGCGAGGCGGCCGAGGTAACCGACAGGGCCGCCCCAGGTACTCCAGCCGGCCCGCTTGCTGCTCCGTCACTCCGTAGCTGACGAAGGGCTCGGCGGGGCGCGCGATCTCGTCGATGCGCGCCACGAACTTCGGCCACAGCGCGGGGATATCCGGCCACATGGGTGCCGTGCGAATCTGCAGGCCGACGATCACGCAGGCCGGTAGTTGAACCGTCGTGAGAGTCATGCAGGCGTTCTCCTGGTGGGGACGGCCTAGACGCTGGCCGCCATAGCCACGATGAACGGCGGACGCCGTTTTCGACGCCTGCGGGGGGATCAACCCGCGTTCAACGCCACCCGCAACTGCTCACCCAACTCCGGCCGATGCGCAAAGGGGTTGCTGGGGTTGCGCATTTGCAGAATGTCTTCGTTTCGCGCCGCCACCGGTGCGAGGGCGCGTTCGTTGGGGTGGCTGAAGATGTAAAAGCGGTTGGCCTGCATCGCGTCGAACACGAACTGTGCGACCTCGGCGGCGCTCACCTTGCCGCTGGCCACGGCCTTCTCGCCCAGCGCCTTGGCCACGCGCTGGCTCACCGTCATGGGGCCGTCGTCGCTCATCTCGCCGGGGCGCGCGCGCTCGCTGTGCGCGATGCCGGTGGGCACGAAGTACGGGCACAGCACATGGGCGTGTACCTGATCGGTCACCAGCGCCAGGTCCTGGTAGAGCGTTTCACTCAGCGACACCACCGCATGCTTGGTGACGTTGTAGGCCCCCTGGTTGGGCATGTTCACGAGGCCGGCCATCGAGGCGGTGTTGACGATGTGCCCGCGGTAGCCTGCATCCTTCTTGGCGGCTTCGAGCATCAACGGCGTGAAGATGCGCACGCCGTGGGCCACGCCCATCAGGTTGACGCCGATCGTCCATTCCCAGTCTTTCTGGGTGTGCTCCCAGATCAGCCCGCCAACCGAGATGCCGGCGTTGTTGAAGACGAAATGCGGCACACCGAAGCGCTGAAGGGTCGCGTCCGCCAGCGCCTGCAACCGGTCGGCGCGGGACACGTCGACCTGCACCGGCAGGACCGCGGCACCGGAGGCCGCCACGTCGGCAGCCGCCTTCTCGAGCGGCTCGGCCATGACATCCGCCATCACCACGTTCATGCCTTCGCGCGCCGCGATGCGCGAGGCCTCGAGCCCGAAGCCTGACGCGGCACCGGTGATGACCGCGGTGCGGCCGGTGAAGTAGCCCATGGGGTTCCCCTTGTTCAAGATGATGATGAGATGGGATTCGCGCGGTCGATCAGTGCATCGAACGCGCAGGAGCGTGGCAGGCTGCCGAAGGCACCGAGTGAATCGCCGCCGTTCAGCCGCGACGCGCAGAAAGCCTCGAAGACGAATTCCGGGGCGTGCTGCCGCAGCAGCGCCGCCTGCACAGCGAGCGCGACATCGCGTGCCAGCACCCGGGCCTCGATCTCGTCGGTCAGGCCGTCCAGTCGTGCAGGCAGGCCTTGAGCGAGGCGGTCGAAATGAGGATGGGCGCCCAGCGCCGGGGCGAGTTCTGCGGCGAGCGCATCGGCCACGGGGCCCGCGCGCAGCGATCGCAGCAGGTCGATCGCCATGATGTTGCCGGCCCCTTCCCAGATCGAGTTCAGCGGCATCTCGCGGTAGATGCGCGCCATCACTCCTTCGCCCTGCTCTTCGACATAGCCATTGCCACCCAGGCACTCCATGGCCTCCTGAGCGAAGTGGCTGCCACGCTTGCAGACCCAGAATTTCGCGACCGGAGTGAGAACGCGTCGCATGATTGCTTCATGGCCGGTCGCGTCTTGCCTGTGCTCGGTGCGGTCGACGGTGCGGGCCACGCGCAGCGCCAGCGCCGTCGCGGCTTCGCTTTCAAGCGCCAGGTCCGCCAGCACGTTCTTCATCAACGGCTGGTCGATCAATGGCCGGCCGAACGCCGAGCGCTGAGACGTGTGATGAATGGCGATCGACAAAGCCTGGCGCATCAGGCCGGCGGTGCCCAGTGCGCAGTCCAGCCGCGTCAGTGCACCCATCGCGAGGATTTGCGTCACGCCCCGGCCCTCGTCGCCCACGCGCCAGCCGAATGCCTCGCGAAACTCCACCTCGGAGCTCGCGTTGGCGTGGTTGCCCAGCTTGTCCTTCAGGCGCTGCACCTCGACGCGGTTGCGTGTCCCATCCGGCAGCCACCGCGGCACCAGGAAACAACTGAGCCCACCGCCGGTTTGGGCCAGCACCAGGTGGGCATCAGACATCGGGGCCGAGAAGAACCACTTGTGGCCCGTGATGAGGTAGCGCTCGCCCCACGCATCCGCGCCATCGGGCAACGCCCGGGTGGTGTTGGCGCGCACGTCCGACCCGCCCTGCTTTTCCGTCATGCCCATGCCCAGCGTGACGCCGCGCTTGTCGGCCACCGGCCGTGCGCTCGGGTCATAGGTCGCCGCGGTGAGCCTGGGCGACCACAACGCGTGCAGCACTGGATGGGCCTTCAGTGCCGGCGTCGCCGCATAGCTCATCGACACCGGGCACATCACCGAAGGCTCCAGCTCGGTGAAGAGCATGAACCCCGCGGCTCTTCGCACGTGTGCCCCCGGGCCACCGGCCCACGGCGCGCCGTGGAGGCCGTGGCCGATCACCCGCTCCATCAGGCGGTGGTAGCTGGGATGAAACTCCACCTCGTCGATGCGGCGGCCCTGGCGGTCGTGCGTGTGCAACACGGGCGGGTGCACGTGGGCCAGGCGGGCGTGGCTTTGCATCTCTGCCGAGCCCACCTCGGCGCCCAGGACATCGAGCGCGGCGTCGTCCGCCGCCACCCCGTGGAAGGCCAAAGCGTCGCGCAGCGCCCGGTGGCCCCGATAGAGGTTCGCGCCGACCAGCGGGGCGCTCTGGTTGGTCACCTCGTGGGTGAGCCCGGAAACGTGCCCCTGGACAAGCTCTTGGGATGGGGTCATTCAAACCTCCAGCGAGGGCCGGTTCCGATGCCCGGCGGCCGGGCGATCACGGCCGCCGAAGCATCTCCTGGTGCGGGATGTTGTCTTCGAGGTAGGGCTCACCCACGGGCTCGAAGCCGAACCCGCCGTAGAACTTGGCCAGATGGGCCTGGGCGCTGATGCGGTTCGGCTGTCCCGGGTAAGCCTCATCGCAGCGCCTGACGGCTTCGGCCATCAACACACGGCCCATACCGCTGCCGCGCAGCCGCTCGTCGCTGATCACGCGGCCGATCGAGGGTTCGGCGTACTTCAGGCCCGGGTCGACCACACGCAGGTACAGCAGCAGCTCGCCCTGGTGGGGGCCGTCGGCGGCACGGCCCAGCAGATGCCAGCTCTGCTGGTCCAGACCATCGCAGTCCAGATAGGGGCAGTTCTGCTCGACGACGAAGACACGCTGGCGCAGATGCAGCACCTCGTACAGCGTCTGGGTGCTGAAGCCGTCGAAGCGGAACCAGTCCCAATGGATCTGCATCGCGCTCACACCAACTTCACCAATTGCTTGCCGAAGTTCTTGCCCTTGAGCAGGCCGAGGAAGGCCTCCGGGGCACTCGCAATGCCTTGCGCCAGAGTCTCGCGGTACTTGAACTGTCCCGTGGCGACCAAGGTGCCGAGCTCCTTCAGGGCCTCGGGCCAGACTTCCATGTGCTCGCTGACGATGAAGCCTTCGAGCTTCATGCGGTTGGTCAGCAGCAACTGCGGGTAGCTCATCGGGATCGGCTCGCCGTTGTAGCCGGCGATCATGCCGCACAGGGCGATGCGGCTGAAGGCGTTGGCGCGCAGCATCACGGCGTCCAGGATCATGCCGCCCACGTTCTCGAAGTAGCCGTCCACGCCGTTGGGCGCCGCGTCCTTCAGCGCCTTCGACAGGCTCTTCACATCGGCGTGCGCCTTGTAGTCGATGCAGGCATCGAAGCCCAGCTCTTCGACCACCTGAGCGCACTTCTGCGGCCCGCCCGCGATGCCCACCACGCGGCACCCCCGCACTTTGGCCAATTGGCCGACGGCGCCGCCCACGGCACCGCTGGCGGCGCTGACCACCACGGTCTCGCCCGCCTTGGGGTTGATGATCTTCACCAGGCCGTACCACGCGGTCACACCCGGCATGCCGACCGCGCCCAGGTAGGCCGACAAAGGCACATGGGTGGTGTCCACCTTCTGAAGCACGCCACGCTGGGTGGCATTGACGACGACGTACTCCTGCCAGCCCCCCATGCCGACGACCTTGTCGCCGACCTTGAAGTGGTCGTTCCTCGACTCGATCACTTCACCCACCGTGCCGCCGATCATCACCTCATCCAGCGGTTGCGGCGCAGCGTAGCTCTTGCCTTCATTCATGCGGCCGCGCATGTACGGGTCGAGGCTGAGGAAGTGGTTGCGTACCAGCACTTGGCCCTCGGTGAGCGCCGGCACCGGCGTCTCGACCAGGCGGAAGTTCTCGACGGTCGGTTCGCCTTCGGGGCGGGAGGCCAGCAGCACCTGGCGGTTGATCGTGGTCATGGGTGGATCCTTTCAGGAATGGGGGTCGAGGTTCGAGTCGCTGCGTTGCAGCGGCTTGAGGGTTCGGTCGCGCGCCGGCAAGGCACGCACGTACTTGAAGGTGCCGGTCGCATGGGCGCAGATGGCACCATCAGCGTCCAGCACCGTGGCTTCGCAAAAGGCCATCGTGGCGGTGCGGTGCAGCAGCTTGCCCAGCGCCCGCAGCTCGCCTTCGCCGGGGCGCATGAAACTGGTCTTCATCTCGATCGTGGCCACGCCCGGGCCATCGAGATTCTGGCTGCGGGCGGCCATCGCCATCGCCACATCCAGCATGGTCATCAGCACGCCGCCGTGAGCCACCTCCCACGAGTTCATGTGCGACTCGGCGAGGTCCACACGCACTTCGCTGGCGCCATCGGCGCACGCATGCAGCTCCAGCCCCAGGCGCTCGACGAACGGCACCTTGACCGGAAACGGGATCTTCGATCGGCTGGACAAGTCATCAACCTCCTGTGAGGGCCGACACACCGCCATCCACGGCCAGCGTCTGCCCGGTGATGTGTTTGCCGGCGGCCGAGGCAAACAGCAGCGCCACGCCCTTCAGATCGTCGTCGTCGCCCAGGCGCCTCAGCGGCGCGTGGGCCGCCATCTTCTCGGCGCCCAGCTTCTCCAGCAGGCCCTTGGTCATCTTGCTGGGGAAGAACCCCGGCGCGATGGCGTTGACGGTGATGCCGTGGCGGCCCCACTCCCCCGCCAATGTGCGGGTGAAGTTGATCACTGCTGCCTTGCTGGTGTTGTAGGCGATGGTCTGCATTTCCGGCGGGTTGCCGCCCAGCCCGGCGATGGAAGCCACATTGATGATGCGGCCCGACTGGCGCGGGATCATGCTGGCGCGCCCGACCAACTGGCTGAAGACGAACAGGCTGCGGATGTTCAGGTTCATCACCTTGTCCCAGGCCTCCAGCGGGTGATCTTCCGCCGGCGCGCCCCAGGTGGCGCCCGCGTTGTTCACCAGGATGTCGATGTGGCCCAGGCGGCTCATGGCGTCATCCACCACGCGGCGCGCATCCTCGGGCTGGCTGGCATCGGCGGCCACCCATCGCGCATCGATGCCTTTGTCTTGCAGGTGAGCGGCGGCTTCTTCCAGATCGGCCGCCTTGCGCGAGCTGAGCAGGATCTTCGCGCCGGCTTCACCCAGCGACTCGGCGATCTGCAGGCCCAGGCCACGCGAGCCCCCCGTCACCAACGCGGTGCGGCCCTCGAGGTTGAACAGTTGTTGAACAGGGGTGCTCATGAATGGGACCTCATGGTTGCGGTAAGTCTGGAGCGGGTGGGCGCCGTACCGGAAGGGGGCGCGGGCGATTCATTTCAGAACCATTCGTCGAGCATCTCGCGGCAGACGGCCTCTCGGCTGCTCACCACCTTCAGCCAGGCATCGACCAAGGGCAGCTCATAGGCGAAGAAGTAGCGGCAAGCCGCCAGGCTGCCGTCGCGCCGCGGCGCTTCGGCGGCTTGTGCAGCCAGCACCACATCGAGCCAGATCCACGCGACCACCACATGGCCGAAGGCCTGCAGATAAGGTGTCGCGTTGGCCAGGGCCTCGGCAGGCTCGCCAGTGGCCCAGGCCGCCTTGGTGGCGGCGCCCAGGCGCTGCACCGCGCCGCCCAGTTGGGTGGCGAACTCGGCCAAACCCTGGACATGGCCGGCGCGCTCGATCGTGGCATTGATGCGCGAGGCCAGCAGCTTCAGCCCCGCACCGCCTTGCATCACCACCTTGCGCCCCAGCAGGTCAAGCGCCTGGATGCCGTGCGTGCCCTCGTGGATCATGTTCAAGCGGTTGTCGCGCCAGTACTGCTCGACGGGAAAGTCGCGCGTGTAGCCGTAGCCTCCGTGCACCTGGATGGCCAGGCTGTTCGCCTCCAGGCACCATTGGCTCGGAAAGCTCTTGATGATGGGCGTGAGCACTTCCAGCAGCAGCGCCGCTTCGGCGCCCGCCTCGGGGGCCCCGGTGTGCTGCTCGTCCACCAGGCGCGCGCCGTACAGGCACAACGCCAGCGCGCCTTCGCTGTACGCCTTCTGGGCCAGCAGCATGCGCTTCACATCGGCGTGCTCAATGATCGGCACTTGGGGCGCCGCAGCGTCCTTGCCGAAGGCGGGCGTGCCGCTCGCCGGGGCGGAGGTCGGCGCGCTCGGGGCGCCGGTGATCGGGCGGCCCTGTGGACGCTGCCGCGCATAGTCCAGCGAGGCTTCATAGCCCGCATAGCCCAGCATGGCGGCCCCCAGGCCCACACCGATGCGCGCCTCGTTCATCATATGGAACATGCAGCGCAGGCCTTCGCCGGGCCGTCCCACCAGGTAGCCCACCGCGCCAGCGCGGCCCGCCGGCTTGAAGCGGCCTTCGCCGAAATTGAGCAAGGTGTTGGTGGTGCCACGCCAGCCGCACTTGTGGTTCAGGCCCGCCAACGCCACATCGTTGCGCTCACCGGTCAGCCGGCCTTCTGCATCCACCAGCTTCTTCGGCACCACGAACAGCGAGATGCCCTTGGTGCCCGGCACCAGCTTGCCATCCGGGCCGGGAATCTTCGCCAGGACCAGGTGGATGATGTTCTCGGTCAGCTCGTGCTCGCCTGCTGAGATCCACATCTTGTTGCCGTGAAGGCGGTAGCGCGGGCCCAGCGCATCGGACTCGAAGTTGTCGCCGTCCGGCACGGCACGTGTCGCCACATCGGACAGGCTGGAGCCCGCCTGCGGTTCGGACAGGCACATGGTGCCCGACCAGCGGCCACTGAACTCGTTCAGCGCGAAGACCCGCCGCTGCGCTTCATTGCCATGCGCCATCAGCAGATTCGCATTGCCCACCGTCAGCAAACTGCCGCCGATGCCGACCGAGGCCTTGGCGAAGAACGCATTCGCGGCCGTCTCCACCAGGTAGGGCAGCTGCATGCCGCCGATGTCGTAGTCCTGCGCAGCGCTGAGCATGCCGGACTCGCCGAAGGCCTTCCAGGCCTCATGGGTCGCCTGCGGCAGGATCACCTTCTCGCCATCGAAGCGCGGCTCCTCGGTGTCGACCAGTCGGTTGAACGGGGCAAACTTCTCGCGTGCCAATCGCTCGGCGGCATCCAGCACCGAGCCGAAGGTCTCGCGGGAATGGTCGGCGAAGCGGGCACGCTGTGGCAGCGTGTCTGCCTGCAGCCAGTCGTACAGCAGGAAGTCGATCGTGGGTCGAAGCATGTCGGCGCTGAGGTAATCGATTTATCGGTTCATCGGGACCACGGCCATCGTGCCGGAGGCCTTCATCACCAGGGTGCGTTGGTCGCCACTCACGGCGTAGACCTCGGCTTCGGTGAAGCTCAGCATCCGCCCCGGTTTCAGCACGTGGGCTTCGCACTCCAGCCGCTCACCCCGGCCGGGCCGCAGCAGGCTGGTCTTCAATTCGGCGGTCAACACCCAGTGGCCGTCGGGCGCCACGGTCTGTGCTGCCGCGCCCATCGAATGATCGGCCAATGAGGCCATCACCCCGGCATGGGCCTGGCCGGTGTGCTGCAGGTGGCGATGGGCCAGCGGCAGCACCGTCCACACCCGCCCTTCGCCGACGGCCGTGGGTTCGACGCCCAGATCCACCATGAAGGGAGAAGCCGCGAAAAAGCTGCGCAAAGTCGCCAGATCGGTCTTCATCGCCGCCTCACGCAGGGGGCGCATCACCGCGCTTGCTGATCGTGCCCTGCGCCACCGCACACAGCGTCTCTTCGTGCCCCAGCACCGAGAAGACGTCGCATCGGCAGACCGTCTGGCTGCGCCCCACGCCCACGGCCTTGGCACGGACCACCAGGCGCTCCCCCATGGCTGGCTTGAGGTAGTTGATCTTGAATTCCGAGGTGACCACCGGCACGCGCATCGCGGTGCCGCCCGCAAACGTCAGCGCGTTGTCGGCGAGGTAGCTCACCACGCCGCCGTGCGCAAAGCCGTCTTGCTGTTTCAGATCGTCCCGCAGGGGCAGTTGCAGCTCCACGTCGCCCGGCATCAGGTGCGTCAGCTCGGCGCCGAGCAGCACGCTGAAAGGCTGGCGCTGCAGCACATCGCGGCCGAGCTGCAAGAACACGTCCGGATCAAAGGTATCGCTCGTCATCGCAGGCCTCCAGAGATCAGAAGGGCCACCAGCTCACTGCAGCCGGGGCCCATCCACACGCAAGCGGATTCGCCAGCCGGCGTCGATCCCGCCTGGCTTAGGGAACCGGGCCAAGGCCTGCTGGGCCACGACATCGGCCTGTTCGGCCAGCTCGGCCTTGCCGGCTTCGGTCTGCAACGCCCGGAGTTGGTCGGGCGAAGGGTCGTAGGCGTAGCCCTGCAAGCGCAAGCCACCGCCCAGTTGAGGCCGCTGTTCGTTGCCCTGCTGGTGCAGCCGCGCGAAGCCCACCACCGCGCGGCCTTCGGCGGGCTGGAAGTCGACGCTCACGCCATCCTTGACAGCCTCATCGGGATGGATCGCGAACTCGGCGTCCAGCGCCGACAGCACACCCGCGACGTAGACACAGCCGTCCAGCCGGGCCGCGGGCCAGGCCCCCAGCGCCTGGGCGAAGCGATCGGCGTCGTCCCGCGCATCGGCTGGGACAGCGCACGCTGCAGGCATCGGCAATGCCGCCTGCTGGGCCCACCACAAGGCGGCGCCCTTGTCCGGGCCCGCCGCCGGCAGCGCGTACAGCCCCGCCAGGCGCGATCGGGCCCCCGTGCGGCCAGCCTCTGCCGCCCGCAGGTACAGGCGAGCCGCTCGTTCGACGTTGGGCTTCAGGCACAGGCCCTGCTCGAACATCGCGCCCCCCAGCAACCAGGCATCGGGCGATGAGCTCGCCATCGCGGCATTCAGCTCTTTCACGGCGGTGGCGCAGTCTTTCGCCTCGATGGCTTTGACCACCGCCCGGGTCGCCTCCGTGGCAGCGTGACTCAGCAGGCACGCGCCGGCCGCCACCGCCGCCAGACCTCCGCGGAGTCCGGCCCGGGCCCAGCGCCGCGCGGGCCCGGGCATCACAGCACCTCGAAGATGCCAGCCGCGCCCATGCCGCCGCCGATGCACATCGTCACGCACACCTTCTTGGCACCTCGGCGCTTGCCTTCGATGAGCGCATGGCCCGTCAAGCGCTGGCCCGACACGCCATACGGGTGGCCCACGGCGATCGCGCCGCCGTTCACGTTCAGCAGGTCCATCGGGATGCCCAAGCGGTCGGCGCAGTAGAGCACCTGAACCGCGAAGGCTTCGTTCAGCTCCCACAGGTCGATGTCATCGATCTTCAGGCCCAGGCGCTGCAGCACCTTCGGCACCGCGAACACGGGGCCGATGCCCATCTCATCCGGCTCGCAACCCGCCACGGCAAAGCCGAGGAAGCGGCCCAGAGGCTTCAACCCCTTGCGCTCGGCGTAGGCCTCGCTCACCACGGCGCAGGCGCCCGCACCGTCGCTGAACTGGCTCGCGTTGCCCGCGGTGATCACGCCTCCTGGCATCGCGGTGCGGATGTCCTTGATGGATTCGTAGGTGGTGCCTTCACGCAGCCCTTCGTCGGCGCTGACGGTGACCTCACGGGTGCGCAGGCCCATCACCTTGTCGGCCACGCCGGCGGTGACGGTGATCGACACGATCTCGTCGTTGAACTTGCCGGCGGCTTGTGCCGCGCAAGCCTTCTGCTGGCTGGCGGCGCCGTACTGATCCTGCCGCTCTTTGGAGATGCCGTAGCGCTTGGCCACGTTCTCGGCGGTCTGCAGCATGCTCCAGTAGATCTCGGGCTTGTGCTCCTTCAGCCAACTGTCTTGCAGCATGTGGGTGTTCATCTCCTGCTGGACGCACGAGATGCTCTCCACGCCACCGGCGACGTAGACATCGCCCTCGCCAGCGATGATGCGCTGGGCGGCCAGGGCGATCGTCTGCAGGCCGCTGGAGCAGAAGCGGTTGACCGTCAAGCCACCCACGGTGATCGGCAGGCCTGCGCGCAGTGCGATCTGGCGAGCGATGTTGGCACCGGTGGCGCCCTCCGGGTTGGCGCAGCCCATGATCACGTCTTCTACCGCGGCCGCCTCGATGCCGGCGCGCTCGACGGCCGCCTTCACCGCATGGCCACCCAGCGTGGCGCCGTGCGTCATGTTGAAGGCGCCTTTCCAGCTCTTGGCCAGCGGGGTGCGTGCGGTGGAAACGATGACGGCTCGGCTCATGGCGGGCTCCTGTAGGAAAGTCGTTGTAGTCAAGCACCAGCCGCCTGGCTGACCAGGCGGTGGTAGAAGCGGATCATCTCGGCCAGATTGGCGTTCGAGAGGCGTTCATTCGTGCCGTGGAAGCGGGCCAGGTCTTCTGGCTTCGCCCGCACCGGCGAAAAGCGGTAGATGTGGTCGCTGATGGATTCGAAGTGCCGGGAGTCGGTGGCCGCCACCATCAAGCCCGGGGCGACCAGGGTGCCCGGGAAGACCTCTCTCACCGTCTTGTTGACCAACTGGTAGCTGGCCGACTGCGTGGGCGATACGCGCGACGGCTCGCTCGCGCCCGGCAGCGCGGCCAATTCGTAGCGGGCGCCCGGCATGGCGGCGCCGGCGACATCGTGCACATGCCCCATCACCGCCGAGGCGCTGTCGCCCGGCAGCAGGCGGAAGTTGATGGTGGCCTCGGCACGGCCGGGCAACACGTTGTCCTTGTTGCCCGCATGCACCATCGTCAACGCCGTCGTCGTGCGCAGCATCGCGTTGGTGCTGGCCTTGGCTTCGAGCTGCCGCTGCACCACCGGCCCGAACAGCCACAGGTTGGACAGGGCCACACGGCCGAAGCCGCTCATATCGGGCGCCAGCGTCTCGAACATCTCGCGCGCCACGCCGCGAATGCCGCCAGGCAGTTGGTGGTCGTCCAACCCCTTCAGCGCCGCGCTCATCATCGCAATGGCACTGTCGCCGGGCGGCGGAGGCATCGACGAGTGGCCGGGCGTGGCCGGCACCTTGAGCACCACCGACAGGTACCCCTTTTCGGCGATACCGATCAGCGCCGCCGGCTGGTTGAGGCCCGGCACGATGCCCTCGGTGACCAAAAGACCTTCGTCGATGACAAAGTCCAGTCGCTCGCCACGAGACTTGAGCACGGCGGCGATCTTCTGCGCACCGCGCTCGCCACCTACTTCTTCATCGGCGCCGAACGCGAGGTGGATGGTGCGGCGTGGCTGGAAGCCGCTGGCCGCCAGCAGCTCGATCGCCTCCATCTGCGCGATCAGGTTGCCCTTGTCGTCCCAAGCGCCACGGCCCCAGATGAAGCCGTCTTTCACCGTGCCTGCGAACGGCGGCTCGGCCCAGTCGCCCTCGGTCCCCGGGGCGATGGGCACCACATCCTGGTGGGCCAGCAGCAAGACGGGCGGCAGCTTCGCATCGGAGCCCGGCCAGGTGTAGAGCAGGCTCAAGCCACCCACCACTTCGCGCTGCAGCACCCGGTGGGCCTGCGGGTAGCGCGCCTGCAGCATCGCGTGCAACTGCTCGAACTGATCGGCGTTCTGATGCGCATCGTCGAAGCTGGAGACGGTGCGTGCGCGGATCGCCTCGGCCAGCCGCTGGGCTGCCGCAGCTTCGTCGAACGCCAGCGGCGGGGCCGGCGGCACATCGAGCTGGCGCGAACCTTGGCGATAGGTGTTCACCACCACCGCGGCGGCCAGCAAGGCCACCGCGGCCAGCAGTGTGAACCACAGGCGCTTGAGCATGGGCGGTCAGTTGAAGCTCTTGCCCTCTTCCACCAGCTTAGCCAGCAGGGGGGCCGGCTGCCAGAACGCCGCATCGTCGTTCGGGTTCTGGGCAAAGCGCTTCATTGCCTGCGCCACGTTGTACAGGCCATACGTGTCGGCGTAGCACATCGGGCCGCCCCGGTGCAGCGGGAAGCCATAACCGGTGAGGTACACCATGTCGACATCGGACGCGCGCTGGGCGATGCCTTCTTCCAGCAGACGCGCGGCTTCGTTCACCAGCGCGAACACCAGGCGATGAACGATCTCGTCGTCGCTGATCTGGCGTGGGGTGATGCCCATGGCCTGGCGGTGATCGGCGATCATCTTCTCGACCACGGGCGAAGGAATCGCGTCGCGCTTGCCTTCCT
Organism: Ideonella lacteola; assembly: GCF_038066555.1. Classification (NCBI taxonomy): domain Bacteria; kingdom Pseudomonadati; phylum Pseudomonadota; class Betaproteobacteria; order Burkholderiales; family Sphaerotilaceae; genus Ideonella; species Ideonella lacteola. Next base: position 15,201 of record NZ_JBBUTG010000021.1, read on the forward strand.
TGTAGTCGTACCAGCCCGCACCGGTCTTCTGCCCGAAACGGCCCATCTCGCACAGCAGGTCGGCGGTCTTCGAGTAGCGCAGGTCCGGCTTCTCGACATAGCGGCGCTTGCGGATGTACCAGCCCACGTCGTTACCGGCCAGGTCACCCATGCGGAACGGGCCCATCGCAAAGCCGAACTTCTCGACCGCCTTGTCCACCTGGGCGGGCGTGCAGCCTTCTTCCAGCAGGAAACCCGCCTGGCGGCTGTACTGCTCGATCATGCGGTTGCCGATGAATCCGTCGCACACGCCCGAGACGACGCAGGTCTTCTTGATCTTCTTGCCCACCGCCATCACGGTGGCCAGCACGTCCTTCGCGGTCTTTTCGCCGCGCACCACCTCGAGCAGCTTCATCACGTTGGCCGGGCTGAAGAAGTGGGTGCCGATGACGTCCTGCGGGCGCTGGGTGAACGCAGCGATCTGGTTCACATCCAGCGTCGAGGTGTTGGTGGCGAGGATCGCGCCGGGCTTCATCACCTTGTCGAGTTGCTGGAAGACGGCCTTCTTAACCTCCATGTCCTCGAACACCGCTTCGATCACCAGATCGGCGTCGCCAATGGCGTCGTAGCTCAAGGTGGTGGACAGCAGCGCGATCGTGGCTTCGTACTTCTCGGGCTTGAGCTTGCCTTTCTTGACCTGCGCCTCGTAGTTCTTACGGATGGTGGCCACGCCACGCTCCAGCGCCTCGGGCTTCATCTCCAGCAAGGTGACGGGGGTGCCGGTGGACAGGAAGTTCATCGCGATGCCACCGCCCATGGTGCCCGCACCGATGATCGCCACCTTCTTGATCTCGCGCAGCGGCGTGTCCTCGGGCACGTCGGCGATCTTGCTCGCCGCACGCTCGGCGAAGAAGGCATGGCGCAGGGCCTTGCACTCGGGCGTCATCATCAGCGCCACGAACTGCTCGCGCTCGTAGGTCATCCCGTCGTCGAACTTCTTCTTGACGGCAGCCTCCACCGCATCGACGCACTTCAGCGGTGCCGGGAAGTTCTTCGCCATCGCGCCCACGGTGTTGCGGGCGAACTGGAAGTAGCCGTCTGCGTTCGGGTGGGTCACCTTCATGTCGCGCACCAGCGGCAACGGGCGCTTGTCGGCGATCTCGGTCGCGAAGGTGATCGCGCCCTGCAGCAAATCGCCATCCGTGATCAGCTTGTCGAACAGCTTCTGGCCGGGCAGCGAGGCCAGCACCTCGCTCTTCACCGGATCACCGCTGACGATCATGTTCAGCGCCGTCTCCACCCCGAGCACGCGCGGCAGACGCTGGGTGCCGCCGGCGCCCGGCAGCAGGCCGATCTTGACTTCGGGCAAGGCCACATTGGCCCCCGGCGCAGCCACCCGGTAGTGGCAGCCGAGCGAGAGCTCCAGGCCGCCCCCCATGCAGACGCTGTGGACGGCAGCGACCACCGGCTTGCTGCACAGCTCCACCAGGCGGATCAACGACAGCAGATTGGGCTCGGCCAGCGCCTTTGGCGTGCCGAATTCCTTGATGTCGGCGCCTCCGGAAAACGCCTTGCCGGCGCCGGTGATCACGATGGCCTTGACGTTCGCATCGGCCTGCGCGCGCTCCAGCCCTTCGGCCACCGCCAGCCGGCTGGCATGGCCCAGGCCGTTGACCGGCGGATTGTTCAGCGTGATGACGGCCACCGGGCCGTGAAGCTCATAGCTCGCGCTCATGTGAGGTGTCCCTTCGAGAGAAATCGGAAGGCAGGAAATAGAACGATCGTTCGATTCTAGGAAGATTCGAAAGCCCTTCAGTGTCTCTGCCGCGACAAGGCGTTGGCTAGGTGAAACCCTAGGCCCGATCCGACGAAACGGTGCGCCCCGGGCCCCCATCGCCCCTATGCTCGCGGCTTCACTTTTCCGGCCTGTGCGACATCGCGATGCTTCTTGCCCGCTCTTGCCACCCTGCCCGTCTGGCGCGACCGATCGGTGCGCTGTCGATTGCCCTGCTGTTCGCGCCGGCCCCGGGTGCAGCCGCCGCAGCCGATGCCGCGGCGGCGTCCGACGCATCGAAGAAGCCCACCTGGAACGTCAACCAGCCGCCTGGCGAAGCCCGCACCGCCGACATCGACGTGCGCACCGGCACCTGGATGAGCGTGGACGTGAGCCCCGACGGCAAGACGCTGGTCTTCGATCTGCTCGGCGACCTGTACCTGCTGCCCATCCAGGGCGGCGAGGCCCGGCCGCTCACCCATTCGATCGCCTGGGACCACCAGGCGCGCTTCTCGCCCGATGGTCGGCAGATCGCCTACATCAGCGACGCCGGTGGGGGCGACAACGTCTGGGTGATGAATGTCGACGGCAGCCAGGCCCGAGCGGTGAGCACCGAAGACTACCGGCTGCTGAACAACCCCGTCTGGCACCCGAACGGCCAGTTCATCGCCGCGCGCAAGCACTACACCGGCACGCGCTCGGCGGGCTCGGGCGAGATCTGGCTCTATCACGTCAGCGGCGGCAAGGGGGTGGCGCTGAACGAGAAGCCGAACTGGCAGAAAGACCTGGGCGAGCCGGCCCTGTCGCCCGACGGCCGCTACCTCTACTACTCCCACGACGCCACGCCAGGCCGCACCTTCGAATACAACAAGGACTCGAACAAGGAGATCTTCAAGATCTACCGGCAGGACTTGTCCGATGGCTCCGTCGAGCCCTTCGTGCAAGGCCCGGGCGGCGCCATCCGGCCCACGCCGTCGCCCGACGGCAAGCACCTCGCCTTCGTTCGGCGGGTGCGCAACCAGAGCACGCTGTTCCTGAAAGACCTCAGCACCGGTGTCGAGCGTGCCGCCTGGCCCGGCCTCGAACGAGACCTGCAAGAGGCCTGGTCGGTCTATGGCGTGTACCCCGCCTTCGCCTGGACGCCGGATTCACGCTCGATCGTTGCGTGGGCCCGCGGCAAGCTGTGGCGCATCGACCCGTTCCACAACACGGCGGTGGACATCCCCTTCCATGTGAAGGACACGCGCGAGCTTCGCACCGCTCTGCGGGTCCCGCAGGCGGTGGCGCCGGACGAGTTCCCCGTGCACCAGCTCGGCTCGGTGCAGGTATCGCCCGATGGCCAGCGCGTGGTCTATTCGGCGCTCGGCCACCTCTACCTGCGCAACCTGCCGCAAGGCAAACCGTATCGGATCACCACCCAGAACGATCGTTTCGAGTTCTTCCCCAGCTTCTCGCGCGATGGCAAGGAGCTGGTGTTCGTGACCTGGAACGACGAGCAGCAGGGCTCGGTGCGCAAGCTGCAGCTCGACACCAACCGCGAGACGGTGCTGACGCCCACACCCGGCAAATACCTGGAGCCGCGCTTCTCGCCCGATGGCAAGACGGTCGTCTACACCAAGGCCCGTCCCGGCATGCTCACCTCGCCATGGCACGCCATCGAGACGGGCGTCTACTTGGTGCGAAGCGACGGTCGCGTGGCGCCCGTGCGGTTGGCCAAGGAAGGCGACGGCCCGCAGTTCGCCGATCGCAACGACGAGCTGTACCTGTCGCGGTTCAGCGTCTCGAACGAGGTCGACCTGAAGCGCAGCCTGGTGCGGATCGACCTGAACGATCGCCAGGAAACCGAGATCGCGCACGGCGAGTTCGTCTCTGATTTCGCCGTCTCGCCCAACGGCCAGTGGCTGGGCTTCACCGAGCGTTTCCATGCCTACGTGACGCCCTTGCCGCGCACCGGAAAGTCGGTCGCCGTGGGTTCCAAGATGGACGCGCTGCCCGTGCGCCAGCTCGATGTGAACGCCGGCCTGGCCATGCACTGGAGCGGCGACAGCCAGAAACTGCACTTCTCGATCGGCGACGAGCTGTTCACCACTGCGCTCGCCGATGCCTTTGCGCCGGGCAGCGACAAGGCCTACCGCCCGAGCGAATCAGGCCTGAAGATCGGGTTTGCCCAGAAGACCGACCGGCCTCAAGGCACGGTGGCGCTGGTCGGCGCCCGCATCGTGACGATGAAGGGCAGCAACCCCGAAGAGGTCATCGACAACGGCGTGGTGGTGGTTGAAGGCGACCGCATCAAGGACGTGGGCCCGGCCTCGCAGGTGCGGGTGCCGCCCGAAGCGCGGCAGATCGATGCGCGCGGCCAGACGATCATTCCGGGCCTCATCGATGTGCACTGGCACGGCCCGATGGGGGATTCGGACATCATCCCCCAGCAAAGCTGGATCAACTACGCTTCGCTGGCCTTCGGGCTGACGACGGTGCACGACCCGTCCAACCGCAACAGCGAGGTCTTCACCAGCGCCGAGCTGCAGCGCGCAGGCCTCATCGTCGGGCCCCGCATCTACTCCACCGGCAGCATCCTCTACGGTGCCAAGGCGGGCGTGACGGCGGTGGTCAACAGCCTCGACGACGCGCTGACCCACCTGAAGCGTCAGAAAGCCGAGGGCGCCATCAGCGTGAAGAGCTACCAGCAACCGCGGCGCGAGCAACGCCAGCAGGTGCTCGAGGCCGCCCGCCAGACGCAGATGATGGTGGTGCCCGAAGGCGGATCGATGTTCCAGCTCAACATGAGCATGGTGGTCGACGGCCACACGGGCATCGAGCACGCGCTGCCGATCGCCGAGGTCTATGACGACGTGAAGCAGCTGTGGCCCCAGACGGCCGTCGGCTACACGCCCACCCTGAACGTGGCCTATGGCGGGCTGGATGGCGAGCACTACTGGTATGCGCACACCGACGTCTGGAAGCATCCGCTGCTCGCGAAATTCGTGCCCCGCACGGTGCTCGAATCGCGGGCCGTGCGCCGCCCGATGGCGCCGGAGGAAGACTACAACGTGGTGCGCGTGGCGCGCACCGCCGCCGAGCTGCAACGCCTGGGCGTGAAGGTCAACATCGGGGCCCACGGCCAGCGCGAGGGCCTGGGTGCGCACTGGGAAATGTGGATGTTCGGTCTTGGTGGCATGAGTTCGCTCGAGGCCATCCGCACCGCCACGCTGAACCCGGCGCACTACCTGGGCCTGGACCGCGACCTGGGCTCGATCGAGCCCGGCAAGTTGGCCGACCTGGTGGTGATCCGCGGTGATGTGCTGGCCGACATCCGCCAAAGCGACCAGATCAGCCTGGTGATGCAGAACGGCCGCCTCTACGAGGTGCCGTCCATGAACGAGGTGTGGCCACGCGCCAAGGCCCGCAAGCCCTTCTTCTTCGAGGGCGCCGCAGGCACCGGCATGCCCATCGACACCGAGTCGCACAGCCACGGCGACGACTGAGGCGGCACCAGCCCGTCGGGGCTGGTGCACCAGATCAAGCCTCTTTCGGCGCGGCGTCGATGGTGAGCAGGTCGCGCCCGCCCCGGGCCACCCGCACCGGGGCGCCGATGACGAACTTGCCACCGCCGTTGCGGAAGGCCTCGTCCGCGTTGTCCGGTTGCGTGGTGGCGTCGTCGGTGCGCGGGGGCGCGTTGTAGCGCCCTTCCACCGCGGTGCCGGATTCGGTGGCCACCGAGTTCGTCTCGTTCACGAACAAGCGGAAGGGCTGCCAGTTGTCTTCCTTGTTCACCTCGTTGGCGATGCTCTGCCGCAGCGCCTGGATCTCGGTCTTCATGGCAGCCGGCGGCTGAGTGCCATTGGCCACATGCTGCTGCATGCCGTTCTGCAATACATCGAGCCGGCTCAGGTAGGCGTTCACCGTCTCGGCAGCCTCGGGCCGCATGCTCTTGCGCTCGATGAAGACGCGGTTCTTGCCCTTGGGCAGGTTGGCCAGGTCGGCCATGAACTTGTCCAGCGCCTTCTCGCCCCCGTGCATCAGGCCGTCCGGTCCCCGTTCGCCCAGGTGAGGGGCCCACTCGGCCCGCTGGGCGTTCATCAGCTTGAAGAAATCGCCTTCGACGGAAAACTCGCGGTGCTTGAACGATGTGTCAGGGTTGATGCGGCCATTCTCGGTGGTGAGACGCACCAGGCCACTGGAGCCACCGAAGATCATCTCCGACTCGATCCCCACCTTGCTGCGGGACAACAGCATCACGGTGCCGCCGTCACCCGTGCGGAACACCGGATGAGACACACCGATGTCGCCTCCGGCCGAGCCTGTCGTGCGCTTGGCGCTGGTGCCTTGGAAGACCCTCATGGCGCCGCCAGTCTCGGTGGCCTGGCTCTTGTTGAAGAAGGTGCGCTTGATGCCTGCGGTGATCTGGCCACCCGCGGAAATGCTCTCTTTGAAGCCGGCTGGCTCGTGCTGGCCCTTGGGCAGTTTCTTGTCCTCAGGTCCGATGCGCGCCGTGGCCAGACCATCGGCCTGCAGCGACCACGACGCCGAGGTGGCGCTGCCGCGGTTGTAGCCGAAAGAGATGTCGTGGTGATCGCCCAGTTTGGCCACGACTTCCTTCCACATCTGGTTGGGGTTCTCCGGGCGATCCGCTGCGTCAGCCAGGTCGAAGATGGTGTTCACCACCTGCTCGGACATGCGCTTCCAGCTGTCCTCGTCCGACTGCATCCGCGCCTTGTCGGCGTCGCTGAAGTTCTTGTGTTCCTCCCCCTTCTTGTGGGTGCGGATCATCAGGCCGGTCGACGATGAATGCGTGCCGCCCAGCCGGGCCACGGCGCCCACACTGAAGTCGCCCACCCCGTGGGTCAAGCCGGCACGAACGCCGACGCCCAGGCTGCCACCCCACTTCTTCTCTTCGCCCAGGTAGATCACTCCAGAACTTGAGGCCACACCTGCCCGCAGGACCGTAGCCTTGGTGCGGTCCACCGACGCCTCTACCACCGGCGTGAAGCCCACGGTCTTGTCGCCCACGGCGACGCCCCCGGCCGAGAAGCCCACGCGGCCGGCGATGGCCGTCTTTCGGCCCGCCGTGTAGTCGGCCACGTCGCCACTGGCGACCACACCGATCAGCAGCTTGCGCAGTACCTCGCGACGCTCGTGCGGCGTGGTGGCGCGGTCGAACTCTTTCTGTCGATCGGCCAGATCACTGACGAACTGGCCCTTGCCCTGCAGCATCGCGTAGGACTCGCGCAGCTTGCTGAGTTGCTCGTCGTTCTTCGGCACCGGGCCCGCGGCCTTGCTCTTGCCCATCCAGGTGTCCAGTGTCTTGGGCGTGAGCGGCTGCTTCAGATGCGTGTCGCACTCGCGGTTCAGCGTGTTCGTGTCCAGATGGGCGGCAAGATTGAACGGTGCGGTGGAAGACGCCACCGAACCCGACCGCGATGGCGCGGCGGGTATCGCCCCTGTGCCCGAACCGGCGGTGGAGCCCGCGGGTGACGCGGCGCGAGGTGGCGCGAAGATCTCTTGCGCCAGTTCGGCCACCCTCGCCTTCACGGCCTCGGGTGAAACCTCGATCGAGGCATAGGGATCGGTCTGGTCTTTCAGCTTCGCTTCCCACTGCTCCATCGCGGCCAGGTGGGTCAGGCCCTTGGCGCGATCGGCCGGCGTCATGTCGGCAGCGTGGGCGCGAAGGTGCGTGTCCATCAGCGTGCGGCTTTCGCTCACCGCCTTGCCGAGCTGCTTTTTGTACTCGGCCGGCACCTGCCCCAGCTCCACACCCATGCGGCCGGTCTCCAGCAGCGTGCTGAAGGGCGACATCTCCTGGCCTCCCACGCGCATCACCTGCCTCGCGAACCGGCCAGCCATCGTGGCCGCGTTCGGCTTCTCTTCGATGGCCACATCGATGTGGTGAACGAACTTGTGCAAGCGCTTGGCCATGGCGTTGAAGTCGGACTTCTGGCCGCTTTCAGTGAAGCCGTTGCGCAGCGCCACATAGGCGGGTTTGAACTCCGGGTGCAATTCGGGCTCGCCGTCGCGCCGGCTCATGTTGGCCTGGGCGTACTTGAAGGCCTGGATGGCCAGCGTGCTGCTGTCTTCATGTACCTCACCCAGGCCGCCTCGCCGCGTCTTGCCGGCGCCAAGCATCGCAGGGTCCCGGGTCAAGGCGGGTGCCGCGTTCACCGCTTCCAGCACGCGCTCCGTGCTCTGGTCGCCTTGAATGTCGAGCTTGCCTTGCAGCGCCGTCTCGGCCCGCAACGTCAACTTGTAGTGCTCGATCGCACGCTGGGCCTGAGCACGATCAGGCGCCCCCTCGGCAGGCAGCGACATGCCTTGCAGGTTCATCAAGGCTTCCATGCCATTCGGCGACGAGGCCAGCACACGCCGCGCCTGGTGGGCCAGCTTCATCGTGTTCTCGTGATCGGGATCAGCGGGCAGGCCGGGCCCGGAGGTCAGAGAAGCCAGTGGAGAAGGCTCATCCGCCGCACGGCGCTGCACCCCAGGCAGATCCGGCCCGCCGTTCCACAGCGCGTTGTAGACCTTGGCTGCCTGGGCCGCATCGGTGGTCACCGAGCTGAGCGCCGAGGCGACCAACAAGGCCTGTTCATGGCGCAGGTGGTGTCCATCCGGGCGCTTGACCGGATCGGGGTTGGGGTGATCGAGCAGCCGGTTGGCCAGCACGGTGGGCCCCAGGCCGGCCACGCCGTCCGCCTCGCTCGGCTTGAACAAGCCTGAGACCTCCTTGGTGAACGCCGCCGCGGATTGCAAGGCATCCGGGGTCGTTGCCGGCGCGTTCTGGCGCCCGAAGCGCAGGGTTTCGGGCTTGCCGGTCAACTGCGTGGCGGCCGTTTGCGCCGCTTGGCTGCCCTTGTGGTCGATCGCACGCTGCCCGCGCCGCCCCAACTCGGCCGCAGTCACCGTCCGGCCCGGCGCATGGCCACCGTTGAAGGTGGTCGGACCCGTGCTGGCCGTCGAATGGCTGATCGGCCCGATCGTCACATCCACCCGCAAAGGGCTGGTGCGATTGGACAGGCCCTGCGCCGTCCCACGCACTCCGTCCATCATGCGCTGGCCCAGATGGCGGGCCGGCGGAGTTCCGGTGGGCGGTGTGTCGCCGGTTCGCGCTTCGGTGGTCCCCCGTTCCGCGTCCATCAGCTGCCGCAAGGTGAGCCGCTCGCGTGGCGCGGTGGTCGTGGACGTAGGCGCAGAGGTAGAGGCAGGCGTGGACGGCTTCAACGCCTGCACCAGGCTGTCCATCGCTGTGTGGATCCTGGTTTCAGCCAACACGGCAGTAGCTCTCGTCGAGGTGAGCTCGTCGCGCGCCTGATCCACCTGAGTCTCGGCGGCGCGAAGCGCTTCGGGACTGCCCGCTGCACCCCGATCAGCTTCCCACTCCTGCAGCCCGGCCAGTTCCTGGCTGAGTTCCCCATGCCGAGTGCGCATCTTGTCCAGCTCGACATCGGTCTGAGCGACGACGTTGCGCTGCCTGTCGATCGCTGCTTGGGCCTGGGCCACCAAAGGTTCAGCCTCGCCGATTTGTTGCCGCGCATTCGCCGCCGCGCGCTGGGCGTGCCTGAGCTGTTCGCGTTGCTCGCTGCGAGTCTGGCGTGCCGCGCGCAAGTCCGTCACGACCTGGCGACGCTCATCCCCGTGGAGGCGCTCACCGCGGTGCAGCAGGCGGCGCACGCCCGTGCGCACCTTCAGACCGTCGATCCGCTGCTGCGACTCCTCAATGCCTCGGTTCAGGTTTCCGACGTCGCGCTCAGCGCCCGCCAGCTCGGCACGGTGCTGAGCCAGCCTCGCCTCAGCCTCTGTCAGATCTTGGTGGAGATCACCGCCCGGGTCCAAGCGAGCCTGCTGATCGCGGCGCACGTCTTGGACCGTGTCAATCTGGCCGCGCTGCTCTGCCAACGCCTGCTCCAAAGTCGTGCGGTGGGCCGCATTGAGTGCGTTGTCGCTGCCAGACTTGCAGGCCTCGCGCACGCCATCCAGCGCACTGACCACCGACTTGGCGGCATCCGCATGTGTCGCGATCGAGGGCTCCTGAGCATCGAACACGTCTTTGGCTTGGGTCTTTGCGGCCTCCAGTTGCTTCAGCGCGTCATCGGCCGCGCTGTGCTTGGCTTGCGCCGTCTGGACCAGCTTGCCCGCGTCGGCCACCTGATGATCCAAATCAGGGATGGCCCCCTGCTGCTCCTGTAGCTTCTCTTCGAGTTCCCGCTGCGCATCCAACAAGTCCGTGCGCGCCTGCTTCAAGAGGTCCAGCTGCGAAGCAGATGAAGAGGGTGAAGGGTCGGGCGACGCCCCGCCCAAGCTCGCGCGTGATTCCAGCTTGGCGATGGCCTTCTCGACATCACCCAGATCACGGCGTATGTCTTGCTGCTGGCGGCGCGTTTCGCTCAGCAAGCGGGTGGCAGAAGCGTGCTGCGCCTGCAGGTTGGCAAGGGCTTCCTGGGCCTCGTTGAGCTTGTCGTTGGCGGCGGTCAGCGTCTCGCGCCTCGCCTTGATTCCCTCGTCAGCGGTTTTGCTCAGGCGATCCCAGGTTTGCTTCAATTTGAGATGCACCTGATCGATTTGCATCGCCGCCTTGCCGTCGATCGCCTGTCGGTCCTTCAGCTCAGGCAGTCGAGCCTCGGCCGCCTGAGCGGCCCTCAGCGCGTCAGCGGTATTCACCGAGGCCGCAGGCACATGATCCGCCCCACCCGCGGAAATCACCGTCGGGCGGGGCCGCAACACCACCGCGGGCCCGCGCGGCAGCGCAGTCGGCACGCCGCCCGTCGACGAGGCGTGCGAGTGTGCAGGGCTGCGGGGGGCGTGGCCGGTGGTCGAGCGAACCGAGTCGCTGCTGTGGCTCGATCCGGTCGACAGCGTGCGCGTCAAATCGGGGACGTGCGTTGACACGCGGGGGCTGATGGGGGGCATGGCGCTTCCGATCTGAACAGGCAAGGGTTCGAGGGGTACAGCGTGTGGGCAGCCCGCCGCTCAGGCAGCAATGCCACGAAGCCAGGTCGCAGGCTGCGAAGAGCCCGGCGCTGGCGCCTGCATCACCACATCCAAGAACGACGCGCGTCGCGAAACCACAGCGTCGCGCTCATGGAGCTGGCCATGTCGATGGGTGGCGGTGGCGGCCCGCACGGTTCCATGCGAGCACGCAAGGGTCGGTAACAGCCGGCGGGCACGCGGTGGCCGGGCCCGTCGCGCCGGCGGCGTCAGGCGGCGCAGGCAGAGTCAGCCAGCCGGCAATGTCAGCGTCGCGCGCAAGCCGCCGAGCGGGCTCGGATCGAGCGCCAGGGTGCCGCCATAGAGCATCGCCAGCTCCTGCACGATGGCCAGCCCCAGGCCGCTGCCGGGGGTCGATTCGTCGAGCCGGCCGCCCCGTCGCAGAGCCTCGGGAATCTGCGCCAGCGGAATGCCGGGGCCGTCGTCGTCAATGTCGATCCGCAACACAGGGCCATCGCGCACGGCACCGATCTGCACCGTGGCGCGAGCGGCCTTGCAGGCGTTGTCGAGCAGGTTGCCGAGCATTTCCTGCAAGTCTTGCGATTCACCGGCGAACGCCAGGCCCGCGTCCGCCGTGACATGAAGGGTGAGTGCACGATCGGCATTCAGCTTGTGCAACACCCGGCACAAGCCATCGATCAGGGGCCGCAGCGGCGTGCGCAGGCCCACCACCCCATGCGCCGCCGCCGCCCGCGCCCGCGCAAGATGCCAATCGACGTGGCGGCGCGCCACCTGCACCTGGTCGGTCACCAGCGCCGGCAGCTCAGACAACCCGGCGGTCGAGGCGGGCGCCTGGCGGGCGGCCTGCGCCAGGGCGGTCAAGGGGGTCTTCAGCGCGTGGGCCAGGTTGCCGGCCTGAGCCCTGGCACGTTCAAGCACCTGCGCGTGCCGATCGAGCACGCCATTGAGGTCGTCGACCAGCGGTTGCAGTTCGTCGGGGTAGACGCCCTCCAATCGCTGGGTGCGCCCTTCGCGCAAAGCGGCCAGGGCCGCCCGCAAGTGACGCAACGGGGCCAAACCCACCGACACCTGCAGCAGCGCGGCCAAAGTCAACAAGGCCATCAGCGCCAGCAGTGACCACCCCAGCACCGCATCGAAGTGCTTTGCAGCCTCGGCCAGCGGCCGGCGTTCTGCGGCCACCATCACCCGCCAAGGCCGCGCGGCGCCATCCATCTGCAAGGTGCGCTCGATCAGCAGCACCGGTTCGCCCCCGGGGCCCGTCACCTCGTGGACATGGGTTTCGCGGCGCCCCGGCATGTCGCGCGGGGCCAGCAGTTGTTCATCCCACAGCGATCGCGAGCGCAGCAGGCCCGGCGTGCCTTCCGGCCCGGCGCCATCCACCTGCCAGTAGGCGCCTGAGCGCGGGCGCGTCCAGCGCGGGTCGGACAGCCGCGCGGGGTCGAGCGTGGGCGCGCCGGCGGCATCGGGCTCCAGCCGGGCCATCACCTGGTCGAGGTCGGCCGTCATCCGGTCGAAGAGTTGCTGCTGCGCATGGTCTCGGAACAGGCCCGAGAGGATGAGCCACGCCGCCGCCAGCGTGAGCCCGGCAGATACCACCGTGGCGGCCAACAGCCGATGCCTCAGCGAACGCAGAAAGGTCAGTCGCATGTGGCCCCCCTCGCCCCTCTCGGCCCTCTCGCCCCTGTCTTCAGGGCGCCCGTCACGCTGGGACCACCAACCGGTAGCCGAGGCCACGGACGGTCTCGATCGACGCCGGCCCCAGCTTGCGCCGCAGCCGCCCGACGAACACCTCGACGGTGTTCGAGTCGCGATCGAAGTCCTGCGCATACAGGTGCTCGATGAGGTCGGTGCGTGAGACCACTTGGCCGGCCCGGTGCATCAGGTAGGCGAGCAGCCGGTACTCATGGGCGGTGAGCGCGATGTGCACACCGCTGCGCGTCACCGTGCCGCTTCGGGTGTCCAGCGTCAGGTCGCCGCATTGCAACAGGGCGGAGGCCAAGCCATGAGAACGCCGGACCAGCGCGCGCAGCCGGGCCAGCAACTCTTCGCTGTGAAACGGCTTGGCAAGGTAGTCATCGGCGCCCGCATCGATGCCCGCGACCTTCTCGTGCCAACTGTCGCGCGCGGTCAGGATGAGCACCGGTGTCGTGCGGCCCTGCGCACGCCAGCGTTGCAGCACGGTGAGACCGTCCATCAGCGGCAAGCCGAGATCGAGCACCACGGCATCGTAGGGTTCGGTGGCACCCAGGTGCAGCGCCTCTTGCCCATCGGCCGCCGGATCGACCGCGTAGCCAGCCTGCTCCAGCAGCGTCTGCAACTGGCTCCGCAGCACCGGATCGTCTTCCACCAGCAGCACTCTCATCGGGCGGGCATCCTGGTCGTCTCCATCGGGGGCCGGTCAATCATGGTCGGCTCCGCGCGCGCGGCTCTTCAGCACCTCGGCGGTCTTCGCATCCACATACAGGCGCACCAGCACCCCGCCCGGCTGCAGCAGCTTCAGCTCGTAGATCCAGCGGCCACGTTCGCGCTCAAGCTCGACTTCCAGCAGCTCGCCGGGGTAGCGCCGCCGCACCTGGTCCATCACCTGACCGAGCGGCAGCACCTCGCCCGCCTGCAGCGCGGCCCGCGCCCGATCGTGGTCGTGGTCCCGCCCCTCGTCCGCCCAGACAGGCGACCAGGCCAGCACGGCCGCCGCGATCACCGCGGCCCCCGCGGCAATCCACCAGGCGGCGCCAAGCCATCGGAGGGGCCAAGACCAGGATGCCATGGCGCGAGTGTCGCGCGATCCACCTGAACCGCAGATGAACGAGCGGTTCAGGCTCGGTTCAAGGGCACCGCACGAGGATGCGGCCATCGACCACCCCACTGACCACCCCACCGGCCACCACCAACGCGCCCCACGCCGGCAGACGGCCCCGACCGCACCACCAAGCGCCCACGCCTGAAAGACAACATGAACACCGACAACACCCTTCCGCCCACACCAGCGGCCCGCGGGCTGCGCTGGGCCGCACTGGCGCTGGCTGCCACCACAAGCGCCTCCTTCGCGCTGGCCGAGTTGGGCATCCCGACGGATCTGCCGGGGCCGGCGTCGATGCTGCGCAGCTATGAAGCCGTGGCAGGCGCAGCCGGCCGGGCCGACCGCGGGCAGGCCTTCTTCACCCGCCGGCACGGGGGCGAATGGTCGTGCTCGTCATGCCATGGCCAGGTGCCATCGGCCACCGGGCGGCACGCCGTCACAGGCAAGCCCATCAACGCACTGGCCCCGGCATTCAACCCGAAGGCCTTCACCGACCCTCGGCGCACCGAGAAGTGGTTCAAGCGCAATTGCAACGACGTCGTGCAGCGCGAGTGCACCGACGCCGAGAAGGCCGATGTGCTGGCCTGGTTGATCACGATCCGCTGAGGAGACTTGCCCATGTCCACACACCTGAGTTCGCGCCGCACCGCGACGTTCGTGGCCATCGCCCTGGCCGCGCTCAGCATCCACGCCCGCGCCGACGAACACGGGCACGCGGCTCGCGTGCCCCTGAAGCCGCTGTATGTGCAGGAGTGCGGCAGCTGCCACGTGCCCTACCCGCCCCGCATGCTGCCCACCGATTCCTGGGCGCGCCTGATGAAGGGCCTGGACCGCCACTTCGGCACCGACGCTTCACTCGACCCCGCCGATGTCCAGGCCCTCAGCACCTGGCTCGCCAACGAAGGCCGCCGCACCACTGGCGGCGTGCCCCCGCCTGAAGACCGCATCAGCCGCACCACGTGGTTCGGCCACGAGCACGGCCACATCGAGCCGTCGACCTGGCGGCTCCCCAGCGTGCGCACGCCCTCGAACTGCCAGGCCTGCCACAGCACCGCGGACCAAGGTCAGTTCGGTGAGCGCTCTCTTCGCATGCCCGCGGGGCTGAGCATTCGCCAACGTGCCGCCTGGGACGACTGACCCGCCAACGACTTGGAGATGACGATGACCTCACCCACTGCCCCCACCCACGACGCCACGCTGCCACCATCACCGGCCGGCACCACCCCACGCCCGGCAGGGCGGCGGATGATCGACGCGCCGGTACGCGCATTCCACTGGCTCTTCGCGTTGAGCTTTGCCGGCGCGTGGCTGACGGCCGAATCGGAACGCTGGCGAGATGTGCACATCACGCTGGGCTACGCCTTTGGCGGACTGTTGTTGTTCAGGGTCATCTATGGGCTCATCGGCCCGAGGCAGGCGCGGCTTTCGATGCTGTGGCGCCGTGTGTCCGGCTTCGGTGGTTGGTGGCGCCAGGCACGCGAAGGCCGCGTGAGCTGGCCCTCATTGGGCACGCTGGCCATGGGCGCTGCAATGCTGCTGTTGCTGGCGCTGGCCGCCCCGGTGGCACTGTCGGGCTACCTGGCGGAGGTGGACTGGCTCGGGCTGGAAGACGCGATGGAAGAAGCGCACGAATGGCTGGCCAACGCTGCTCTCACCCTGGTGCTGGCCCATCTGGCCCTCATCTTGGTGCTCTCGCTGCAAAGGCGGCGCAACCTGGCCCGGCCGATGTGGACGGGCCGCGTCGACGGCGCGGGGCCAGACATCGCCAAGGCCAACCACGGGCTGCTGGCGATGGCCGTCATCAGCGTGTTCGTGGTCTTCGTGGCCTGGTCTCTGGGCACCGGGCCGGCGCCGTCGACCGGGCCAGCCGGCGCCGAGGCCGTTGAGCACGGCCACCGCGCGGCCGAGGCTGGCGTTGGCGGCGAGAACAGCGACGGTGATGAGGATGGTGACGACGATTGACCCCTGCGCCCGAACGCCGGGGTGACGTATCTTGTTACAACCAACGTAGGGGTTATGTGGATCAGCCCGGCATGCACAATTGAGCGGCGTCGCCTCCCGGCAACGCAGCCTCCGTGCCGCACCGGCACCCTCTTCTTGAGCATTTCCGAGCATCCACATGACGTCCCGCATCCCGAGCATCCGTTCGCTCACCGTCGGCCTGAGCCTTGTCGCGCTGGCCGTGTCGGCCGCGCAGGCCCAATGGGCCCAAGAAGGGCAGAACGCCGCCCGCAGCTACGCCAACGCACAAGAAAAGACACTGTCGCGCGACACCGTGGCGCGCCTCGGCGTGCTGTGGGAGCGGCAGGTGGGCCAGTTCTACGCCAGCGAGATCACCCAATCGAACGCGCACCTGCCCGTCTGCTCGAATCTGGTCGGCGCGGCCGCGCTCGCGCCCGATACCGGCAACTCGCAATGGACCTTCTACGCTGGCGCCGGTGATTGCGCCACGCCCGCGTCGTTCGGCGATCGCACCTACCTGACCAGCTACAAGCTCGGCCCGCCGCGGCTGAATCGGGTCACGGCGTTGAACACCGCCACCGGCACCCTCGCCTGGCAAACGGATGTCTACGGTGCCGACGACGCCTACGGCCTGAGCTCGCCAACAACCGATGGAACCCGGCTGTACATCAGCGGGGGCATCGGCCAGGTGCTGGCACTGAACACCGCGGATGGCTCACTGGCCTGGCGCATGGCCATCGAACCGGGTGTCTACCTCAATGCCCCCGCGGTGGCGAGCGGCCGGGTGTTCGTGACGGCGCGCGAACCCAACGCCTCACCCGTTCGCGGCACGCTGCGCGCCTACGACGCGCAGACGGGCGGCCTGCTTTGGTCGGTGCTGGTGAGCAATCAAAGCATTGAATACCCGGCCATGGTGCTGGGCAGCACCGTGGTCGTCCACGACAACCAGGGCGTCGTTCGAGGCTTCGATGTCGCGCAGGGCCAATTGAAGTGGTCGTACGCCACCGCGGGCTACATCGGCCACACCTTGGCCGCCGCTTCAGGCGCCGCCTTCATCGCCCGCGCCACGAAGGTGACCGCGCTCGACATCAAGACCGGCGCCGTGCTGTGGAACCGCGACCTGCCGAACAAGCAGACTGCCGTTTCGAACCCGGTTTGGGCCAACGGCCTGGTCTTCGTGGCAGCGCAGAACCGGCTCTCCCAGAACGCGGTGCTGGCGCTGAACGCCAAGACCGGCAAGCTGGTGTCCAGCACCCCGGTGATCCTGACGTCCGACTACGCTCTGCTGTCGGTGGCGGGTGGGCAGGTGTACATCAATACCTCCGGCAAGGTGACAGCGCTGGGCTTGGCGCCCTGACGCGTCGAAGCGGGGCGGGCGGGGGCCCGCCCCTCACACAGCGCAGAACGCCGACACCGCGCCCACCAACTGGGCCGCCTGGTACTTCAGGCTCTGCGCTGCGGCTGCCGATTGTTCGACCAGCGCAGCGTTCTGCTGAGTCGTCTGGTCCAACAGGCTCACCGCCTGGTTCACCTGGCCGATGCCATTGGCCTGCTCGCGCGAGCCCGTGCTGATCTCGTTGATCATCTGGCGCATGCGTTCGATCTGAGCGCCGATGCCTGACATGGCGTCGCTCGCGGTGGCCACCTCCCGTGCACCGTCTTCCACCCGGGTGCTGCTGTCGGTGATCAGCCCCTTGATCTCCTTGGCGGCATGGGCGCTGCGCTGCGCCAGCGAGCGCACTTCGCCGGCCACCACCGCGAACCCGCGGCCTTGCTCGCCCGCCCTCGCTGCTTCCACCGCCGCATTCAACGCCAGGATGTTGGTCTGGAAGGCGATGCCGTCGATCACGCCGATGATCTCGGAGATCTTCCGGCTCGACTGGATGATGCCCTCCATCGTTTGATTGACCCGCTCGACCGACTCGCGCCCTTGCTCGGCCGCTTCGCCCGCCTGCGTGGACAGTGCCGCCGCCTGCTCGGCGGTATCCGCACTGTGCTTGACAGTGGCACTCATCTGTTCCATCGACGAGGCGGTTTCCTGCAGGCTCGAGGCCGCCTGCTCGGTGCGCGCACTCAAGTCGAAGTTGCCTTGGGCGATCTCGTCGGTGGCGATCTTCAAACTGCCCACCTGGCTGGCCACGTCCGACACCACCCAGCGCAACATCAAGCCGAGCTGATTGACCGCGCGTTGAGTCATGCCCAGTTCGTCGACGCGGTCGGTTTGGACCGTGTCATGCGATCCGTTGGCCACCTTTTGCGCATGGGCGCGCAGCTGCTCGATCGGCACGGCGATCTGGCGATGCAGCCACCACATGGACAGCGCGGCGGGCAGAGCCATTCCTCCGGCCAGCTCGGCGAGCGTGAGGCCCCGGGTGCCCAGCGCCGCCGCAGCGGTGACCGAGCTGAGGTACAGCAGCCCCAATGGCAGGCCCAGGCGCCAGCGCACCGGCAGCACCTTGTTCAAGGTGAACAGGCTGGCCCAGCCTCGGCGCAGCAGCACCCCCTTGTGCAACCGATAGCGCTTGGCCATCGTGCCCTCACGAAACCCCGCGTACAGCGCCTCGGCCCCGGCCACCTCTTCGCGGGTGGGCTTGGTGCGCACCGAGAGATAGCCGGTGATCTGTCCCGCTCTGGTCACCGGGGTCGCGTTGGCACGCACCCAATAGTGATCGCCGTTGGCGCGCCGGTTCTTCACCAGGCCCGTCCACGATTCGCCGCGCTGCAACGTGGCCCACATGTCCGCGAAGGCCTCGCGGGGCATGTCCGGATGGCGAACGATGTTGTGCGGCTGCCCGGTCAGCTGCTCTGCGCTGAATCCGGACGCATTCACAAATGCAGCATTGGCGTAGGTGATGCGGCTCGACTTGTCGGTCGTCGACATGAGGGTGGCATCGTCTTCGAAAAGAAACTCGCGCTGGGTGACAGGTTGGTTCAGTCTCATGATGGCCTCGTTGATCCGTGGCTACATATCGACCAGACCACCCTGAGGTTTATTTAAATGACACCCTGACGTTTCAATATTTATCACGAGGAAACCCGCTTTTGATTTTTGTCAACTCGCAAGGCATGGCTCAGCGCCGCACCACGGCGCGAAACCCATCGACCGGGCACCGAGTTGTCACAAGTGATTGATTTCAGAGGATTTCCGACCAATTTGAACAGGCTTTGATTTCGTCTTGGACAAACACGGAAGGTATCACCAGAACCAGCCAAAACCTGCCAAACCCCATTTGTGGGGTTCCAGCCCAAAATACTCACCATAAATGATGACCAAGCCATTCCAATCGTTTGCAGCATGTTCAACTAAGAAGGTTTGTTTCGCTCAATTGACAAAAATCAAGGCCTATAGACTATTTTTCGATGGCCATCAAACCGTGGCATGAAAACCCTTTCTGGACATGACCGCCGGCCTCGATCGCCGCGCCCCCGGGAAGGTTGAGTGCCGGGGATTCGTCCCCGTTGAAGCCATCCGTATCCGCCGCAGAGTTTGGCGACTACGATGCGCGCCTGGCGGGCTGTGCGGCCCACTGTTCGAGCCACCGCCCCTTGCCTTGGGAGACATCGCCATGACCACCCTGCTCAAAGCCCAGTACAGCGAACGCGGCCCGGTGCCGCAAGACGTGATCAGTGCGGTGCCGTTCGAGCGGCCCACGCTGGCCGCCGGCCAGGCGCTGGTGGCCGTGCTGGCCGCGCCCATCAACCCCAGCGATGTGCTGATGCTCACGGGCCAGTACGGCCAATTGCCGCCCCTGCCCGCGGTGGGGGGCAGCGAGGGCGTCGGACGTGTGGTGGAGTTGGGCCCCGAGACCACCGGCCCCGCCGTGGGGCAGACGGTGCTGCTGCCCGCGGGCTCGGGCACCTGGGCCACCCACGTGGTGGTGCCGGCTTCGCGCCTCATCCCGTTGCCGAACGACGCCGATCCAAAGCAACTGGCGATGCTGACGGTGAACCCGCCCACCGCCTCGTTGCTGCTGAGCGAGTTCGCCGACCTGAAGGCGGGCGACTGGATCATCCAGAACGGCGCCAACTCGGGCGTCGGCAGCTATGTGGTGCAACTGGCCAAGTTGCGGGGCTTGAAGACAGTGAATCTCGTGCGCCGCGAGTCGGCTGTCGAGTCAGTGCGCGCCCAGGGCGGCGACGTGGTACTGGTGGATGGCGACGATCTCGCCGCCCGGGTGCAAGCCGCCACCGGCGGCGCCGCGCTGAAGCTGGGCATCGATGCCGTGGGCGGCCAGGCCACCATGCGGATGGCGGCCACGCTCGCCGAGAGCACATCGATCGTCAATTACGGCGCACTCAGCGGCGAACCCTGCATCGTGACGCCGCGTGAGCTGATCTTCCGCGACGTGACGCTGAAGGGCTTCTGGCTCGCCCGGTGGTTCCGTGTGACGCCGCCGGCCGCGCAACGTGCCCTGCTCACCGAGTTGGCCGGCCGCATCGCCGCGGGCCAGTTGCACACGCCGATCCAGGCCGCTTACGACGTCGCGCAGATCAAAGAGGCCATCGCTGCCGCCGCGGCAGGTGAGCGCAGCGGCAAGATCCTGATCGTGCCGACGCCTGGGGCCTGACGCAGAGCCCTGCCGAGGCTGAGGGTTCTCAGCCCGGCCCTCGCCGTTTCATCCGCCGGCCCGCTTCACGGTGTGGCCATCGGCCTGGATCAGCGCCATCACGCGCTCGACGTGATCGCCCTGGACTTCCACCACGCCGTCCTTCGCGGTGCCGCCGGTGCCGCAGGCGCTGCGCAGTTGGCGGCCATAGGCCGCGAGGGCGGCTTCGTCGAGCAACAAGCCGCGCACCACCGTGACCGTCTTGCCGCCCCGGCCTTGCTTCTCCCGGCTGACCCGCACGATGCCGTCGCCGCGCGGCGCGGCCACTGACCGGCAACTGCATTGCCCCACCGGCTGTCGACACGTCGGGCACATGCGCCCGCCCTCGGTGGAATAGACCAGTCCACCAGCACCCTTGTTCTTCATGCGGCGAATTGTCGCCGTTCGACACACAGCTCGTTACCACGACAGCCCGCATGGCCATGGCGTTCTGAAAGCGCGGTCATTCAGAATCAAGCCGGGAGCCCTGCAAGGCCCGCTCGAGGCCACACGCACGGGACCATCACCGAGGAGACCCCATGACCCCACGCACCTTCACCGGGGCACGCCGTGCCCTGTCCGCCCTTTCCGCTTTGTCCGCCTGTTACGCGCTGTCTGGCTTGACGCTGGCCATGGTGCCGGCCAGCCCTGCGCAGGCCGCCGCCAACGGGCCGGTCTGTCTGTACAAGAACCCCGACTTCGCTGGCTCGCCCAACTGCAAGAGCGCCGACACCCCCAAGCTGAAAGACACCTGGAACGACAAGACTTCTTCCGTGCGAGTGGCCGCTGGCTACGAGGCCACGCTGTTCGACGGCAAGCAGTACGCCGGCCAATCCGTGGTGCTGAAGGTGCACACCGCCAACCTCGCGGCGGCCGGTTTCGACAACCTCACCACGTCGCTGAAGGTGGTGAAGAAGTGCGACGCGGTCAGCTGGCAGGAAGGCATCAACTACCACCTGGGCGATGTGGTGCGCTACGAGCCCAACGGGCAGTACTACAAGGTGATCAACGTCACCGCCAACGGCACCGACGGCACCAACCCGACGATCAGCACCTGGTACTGGGCCCCCACCACCTGCGGCGACGGCGGCGGCGGCAACGCGAAGATCAGCGGCGGCTACTACGTCAACTGGACGCCCTCGCCCCCGCGCCTGCGCGACCTGCCGCTGAACTACAACCTCGTCTACCTCTTCCATGCGGTACCGGTGGGCGGCCCCCCGGGCACCACCGGCGCGGTCACCTACTCGCCGCCGGGTGACGGCCGCGGCGCCGCCACGCACCTGAACGAAGACATCGCCTATGCCCGCACCGTGCAAAAGCGCAAGGTGATGCTGTCGGTGGGTGGTGCAGGCAACGGCATGAGCTTCCCGAACCGCACGAAGTCGCAGACCTTCGTCAACAGCATCGTGTCGATCTACAACCAGCTGGGTGGGTTCGACGGTCTGGACTGGAACACCTTCGAGGGCAGCCAGACACCGGACACCGGTGAAATGGCCTGGATCAGCCAGGAGTTGAAGCGGCTGTACCCGGGCTTCATGATCAGCGCGCCGCCTGCCCCGTGGAACGCCGTGGACAAGACCTTCTGCAAGGACATGCTCAACGCCGGCGTGCTCGACTACTGCGCCCCGCAGTACTACGACGGCCCGGGTCTGGCAGACCCGAACTACGTGGCCACCAACGTTCAGGAATGGGTCAACCTGCTGGGCCCGACCCATGTGGTGGTCGGGTTCGGCATCAACACCTCGCTACCGAACTACATGACGCAGGCCCAGGCCATCGACGCCTGGACGCGCGTGGAGACCGCCAACCCCACAATCCGCGGCGGGTTCGATTGGGAGACCGGCAGCGATGAAGCCCAGGGCTGGCCCTATGCCAATGGGGTTGCGCCGCTGATCTTGAACTGAGCCCCGACGTTCCCGGCCCACCTGGGCCGGGAGCCCACGACTGCGCTGAAACCCCCAGGGCGTCAGCTCCCTGGCGCCCGCTCGCTGGCGGCCTGCCTTGCCCTCGCGACGCCCCCCGGCCAGCGATCAGCGCTTCGCCGACGCCGGGAACCGGGCCAGCACGGTGTCCAGCCACACTTCGGCTTGGTCCACCTGGCGCTCGACCACACCCGCGTCCCGATGGGCTTGGGCCAGCACCGCAGCGCCTTGCAGCAATGCCAGCAGGTGCTCGGCGCAACGACGGGCATCGCCCGCGGGCATCACCCGTTCGAACTGCTGGTGCAAGAAGGTCTCCAAGCCCAGCAACAGCCCGGCCGCATCGGCATGGCGGGCGGCATGGGTGCGGCCCATTTCACCGGCCAGGCTGCCCACCGGGCAGCCGTGCAGCGCCAGATCGGCGGCTGATCCGCGCACCTGCCGCAGCAGGCGCATCACCGCACTGCGCACGTCGTCGCCGGCCTCGGCGGCAGGCGGTTGCAACTCGGCCATCAGGCGATCACGCTGCGCGTGGATCACGGCCGTGAGCAGGTCGTCCTTCGATTTGAAGTAGTACGCGACGTTGCCCTTGAGGATGCCAGCGGCTTGTGCCACTTCGCCGATCGAGGTGGAAGCGAAACCGCGCCGCGCGAAGAGCTGCGCTGCCGCCTCGACCAGGCGCTCCCGCACAGTCAATGTCTCGGGCCATGACTCGCTCATCGCTCGATGATATCAAGACGATCGTCCAAATAGTGGAGTGAAGTGCACCAGTGATCTTGCGATTTGGACGATCGTCCTGAATACTTGGACGCATGTCCAAATCACACCCCACCCCCAACCGCCTTGAGCCGGGCCAGAGTGCGCCCGACTTCGAGATCCACGCCCTGGATGGGCGCCCCCTGCGCCTGAGCGCCTGCCGAGGGCGACCCGTGTTGCTGTCGTTCTTCCGCTATGCCTCGTGCCCCATGTGCAACTTGCGGGTGCGAGACTTGATCGCGGCCCATGAGCGGTTCACCGCCCGCGGCCTGGTGCACTGGGCGGTCTTCGAGTCGACACCTGAGAACATAGCGCGCTACGTGGGCCGCCAGGCGCCGCCGTTTGCCCTCGTGCCAGACGCTACCGGCCGCCTCTATCGCCTCTACGGGGTCGAACGAAGCCTGCTGGGCACGGTGGCCCCCTCGGTCATCCGGCACGCGGCCCAGGCGATGGGCCAAGGCATGCTGCCTGGGCGGGTCGATGGCAAGACCGACCGGATGCCCGCCGACTTCCTGATCGATGCCCACGGCCAAGTGTCGCGGGCCTTCTACGCGGCGACGGCCGACGCCCACCTGCCACTGGCCGAGATCGACGCGTGGCTTTCGGATCAGCCCGCAGCACCCGCCGGGCTCGCGGCGTGACCGCGCTCGTCGTGCCCCACGGCGCGGTCCGCATCCGCCGCATCCCGATCCTGCCGATGGGCATGGTCAATGCTCACCTGGTGGTCAGTAGAGCCGGCGCGATCCTGGTGGATGCCGGCCTACCGGACACCGAGGCCTCGGTGCACCGCGCCTTGCAGCGGGAGGGGCTCGGATGGGGCGACCTCCGGCTCATCGTCGTCACCCACGCGCACATCGACCATGCCGGCAACGCGGCCCGTTTGCGGCAGCTGAGCAGGGCGCCGGTCTGCGCTCATCGGGGCGACCTCGACCACTACCTGCAACGCCGGCCGATGAGCTTTTGCCCCACCGGGCTCTTCGGCCGGCTGTTCCTGCGATCGGGGCTCATCCAGCGCCCGTACGACGCGTTGGAGCCCGACATCCTGCTGCATGCCGAAGAGGTTCTCGACCTCGCGCGATTCGGCATCGATGGTCAGGTGCGCCCCACGCCTGGCCACACGGCCGGCTCGCTCAGCGTGTGCCTGGACGACGGCCACGCGCTGGTGGGAGACCTCGTCGCCTCTGGCATCTTGCTCGGCGGCATTGCCTGGACGTCTCGTGCCAAGAGCCCACCTTTCGAAGACGAGCCGGCGCTGGTCGCACGCACGCTCGGGCGCCTTGCAGACGAGGGCGCGCGGCGCTTCTACCTGGGTCACGGCGGCCCGATCACGGCCGACGAAGTGCTGCGCCACACCCAACGGCTCCTGCGTCAGCACGGCGGCTGACGAGGGCGGTGCCTGCTCAATCCAGCATCACGACCTCGTCACCCTCGCCCGGCTGGCAGCCCTCGGCGATCGGCTCCCAGCCGCGGTGGATGACCACGCGCCGACCCGCGTGACACAGCTCCACCCGTGTGGCACCGGGCACTTGCGCCCGCACGAAAGACTCGATCGACGCCGGCATCGAGACGCGATACACCGAGCGGGCCAGGTCGTCCGCCGGGTGATCATCGCTGTGCAGCCAGGGGATGAACGCGCCCAGCCACATCGCCGGCCGAATCAGGTCGAAGGTGGTGGGCTCGTAGCCCTGTGATCGCAGCCACTGCTGGGCCATGGCGCGGGGAGAGTCTGCGCCATCGGCCGGTTCGGCCAGCGTCAGGCCGCCCCAGGCGGCCGCCAGCAACTCCATTACCCACTGGTTGCAGTTCTGGTAGCGCAGGCTGTAGGGATACGCATTGGCGCTGTAGTCGGCCGCCAGCAATTGCAACACCTGCGGCTTGCTCAGCGCCGCCTGCTCCAGCCGCCGGCCATCGGCCTCGGGCAGAAAGACGAGTGACACGTAGCCCTCTTGCGGGTTGTCGGTGCCCAGCAGAAAGCCCGAGACGCCCTGGTCGAAGATGCGCGGGCGCTGTTCATCACAGGCGTAGTACAGCTGACGTACCGACCACGGCCCGTTGGGGCTGCCCTGCAGGCTCACGCCAGCGTGCGAGTAGCGCAGGCCGAACCAGCTCAAATCCAGCCCCGATCGCGCCACCAGTGCGAGGGGCTGCCTGGAAGCCTCCAGCTCGGTCTTCACCACCGCCGCGAAGCGGAACAGCGTGTCCTGTTGATCGATGCTGAGCTTGGCCTGGCGGTCGCAATAGCGCAGCGACGCCGCCTCGGCCGAGGCCCCAAACAACGCGGCGGCCACGCAGGCCGCCGTCATCACACGGGCAGCGATGCGCTGCCACGCGGTACCCGCCAGAATCAAAGCGCGACGGGGTTCGACGCCAACTCTTGGTACCAGGCGTCTTCCAGCACGAGGAAGAAGGGCTGCTGGTTGTCGGCGCGGGCGAACTCCACGCCGTAGTCGCGCTGGCGTGCATGCACCACCTGGCCCACCGTCACACCGCCGGCATCGGCGGCCTGGGTCGGCAGGAACAACTCAAACGCTTCGCCAGTGCCGGTGGCCGGGCGCAGCGTGACCTGCAGCTTGCCCGGACGGGCCGGGGCGGCCGCCACCTGAATGACCTGGTAGTCGCCTTCGGCGGTGCGGTTGGGGCGGTTCGAGCTGTCGCTTGAACCCTGGAAGGAATCAGAGACGCTGCCGACCGAAGTCGACAGGCTGTCGGATGCCGAACTGGCGGCCGAGCTGGCGGCCTGGGCCGGGAGCATGGCGGCAGCGAGGCTCACAGCAGCCAACGGGGCCAGAAAGCGGCGGATCGAGGTCATGTGGCGACACCCATCGAAGTTGCGTTGCTCGGATGATGCCTGAAGACAGCGGGGGCTTCTGCGGCGCGGGGTGCAAGCAGGTGTCACCGATCCGCTCCGGCTCAGCCCTCTCACGAAGCGCCCGCCCGCAGACATTCGTTGAAGAATCATGTGAACGCGCGTTCACCGGGCGGACTAAGATCCCGCCTTCGCCATGCGTGCCACCCCGTCGCACCTCACCGCCGGCCGCCTTCGTCGCCACCTCGGGTGGCTGCTGGCCTTGGCGCTGCTGTTCCCGATGGCCCAATCGGTGGCGAGCTGGCATGCGGTGTCTCACCTGTCGGCCACCCTGGCCGGTGATGGTGAAGCCGACGCCAAGGCCCTCCATGCCTCGGTCTGTGCCCTCTGCCTGAATGCCGCCGCCCTCGGCGACGGCCCTCTGCCCAGCCAGCCGCCCCGGCTGGTGCTGGGCACGGCGCGTTACGCGCCCCCCATGGCCGCCGCGGTGGCCACCCCCGGCGACGCCGTCTGGCTGGCCTACCGAAGCCGCGCACCGCCCTCGTTCATTTCCTGCTGATCGTTGCTCGCGTCGCCGCGAGCCCGCCGGTGCCTGGCACTGCGACCGGCCGCGTGCGGCATCGAACGTCTTGCCTGGAAATGAAGCACCATGCCTGTGAACCGTCTGGCGCCCGTCGGGCTGCCCGCCTGCGTCCCCTCGCGTCTTTCTCGCACTTCTCGCTCTTCTCGCTCTTCTCGCCCCTCTTGCCCCACCCACATGGCTGCCGCGCTCGCCCTCGGCCTGACAATCGAGCTGACGATCGGCACCGCCAGCCATGCCGCGCCCGCGGCAGCCCCGGCCGCGCCCTCCACCCCCGAGGCGAACCCGGCGGCCGGTGACATCCGCGCCATCCGCCAAGAAATCGAGGCGATGCGCGCCGCCTATGAGGCGCGGTTGCAAGCGCTGGAGACTCGCTTGAAAGCCGCCGAGGCCGCGGCAGCGGTCGCGGCCTCGGCGCCGTCCCCCGCGCCCCCCGCGTCTCCAGCGCCAGCGCCCGAGCCCGTGGTGGCCACGCGCGGCGGCGGCGGCGGCGCGAACGCCTTCAACCCGGCGATCTCCCTGATCTTGTCGGGCCAGTACGCGCGGCTGTCGCAAGACCCTGCCGACTACGGCATCACCGGCTTCCAGCTGCCCACCGACGCCGAGCTGGGGCCCGGCGAGCGCGGCCTGGGCCTGGGCGAGACCGAACTGGGCCTGTCCGCCAGCATCGACCCCTGGCTGCGCGGCGCCGTGACACTGGCGCTCGCGCCCGAAGAAGGCGTGGAGGTCGAAGAGGCCTACATCGAGACCACCGCCCTCGGCGGGGGTTTCACCGCGCGGGCTGGCCGCTTCTTCTCGGCCATTGGCTACTTGAACCCGCAGCACGCCCACAGCTGGGATTTCATCGACAACCCGCTGGCCTATCAGGCCCTGCTCGGCAACCAGCATGGCAACGATGGCCTGCGCCTGAGCTGGCTGGCACCCACCGACCAGTACCTGGAGTTCACCGGCGAGATCGGCCGGGGCAGCGCCTTCCCCGCCGGTGGCAACGAGGGCAACGGCCTGGGCATGTGGTCGCTGAGCGCGCACACCGGCGGCGACGTGGGTGAGAGCCACAGCTGGCGAGCCGGCCTCTCGGTGTTGAAGACCAAGGCCTGGGACCAGGAGCTCTCTGCCACCGACATCCAGAGCCAGGCCGTCACCAACGCCTTCACCGGCAACACCCGCGTGTGGATCGCCGATGCCGTGTGGAAGTGGGCCCCCAACGGCAACGCCACGCGCACGAACTTCAAACTTCAAGGCGAGTACCTGAGCAGCCAGCGCCGGGGCGATCTGGTGTACGACCTGGGCGGTGCCGAAACCACCGGCGCCTACCGGGCCACCCAGTCGGGCTGGTACCTGCAGGGCGTCTACCAGTTCATGCCGAGCTGGCGCGTGGGCCTGCGCACCGAGCAGCTCGACGCCGGCACGCCCGACTATGGCGCCAACGCCGCGGCGTTCGCCGCCAGCGACTACCGCCCGCGAAAGAACACGCTGATGCTCGACTTCAGCCCCAGCGAGTTCTCGCGCTTTCGCCTGCAGTGGGGCGAAGACAAGTCGCGCGCGGGTGTGACCGACCGCCAGATCTCGTTGCAATACCAGATGAGCCTAGGCGCGCACGGCGCCCACGGCTTCTGACCCCGCCGGAGAAGAAGCATGACCCTTTCACGTTGGAAGACCCTGTTCAGCCTCGGCGTGGCCCTGTGCCTGCCGGCCCTGCCCGCCCACGCCGCCCTGCGCGTGTTCGCCTGCGAGCCCGAGTGGGGCGCCTTGGCGCAAGAATTGGGCGGCCCGCTGGTGGAGGTCTCGGTGGCCACCACCGCGATGCAGGACCCGCACCAGATCCAGGCCAAGCCCAGTCTGATCGCCCGCGCCCGCAATGCCGATCTGGTCGTCTGCACCGGTGCCGAGCTGGAGATCGGCTGGCTGCCGATCCTGCTGCAGCAATCGGGCAATGCCAAAGTGCAACCCGGACAGCCCGGCCACTTCGCCGCCGCCGACCACGTGCGCAAGCTGGAACTGCCTGCGCAAGTCGATCGCTCGCAAGGCGATGTGCATGCCGCCGGCAACCCGCACATCCAGACGGACCCGCGCAACATCGCCGCCGTGGCCACCGCGCTCGGTGCCCGCTTGCAGCAGGTCGACCCCACCCATGCGGCCGACTATGCGAAGCGCCAGGCCGATTTCGCGCAACGTTGGCAACAGGCACTGACACGCTGGAACACGCAGATCGCCCCCCTCAAGGGCGTGAGCGTGGTGTCGCAGCACAAGGCCTTCGCCTACCTCTACGACTGGGTTGGCCTGAAGGAAGTGGCGGTGCTCGAACCCAAGCCCGGCGTCGAGCCCAGCGCCGCGCACCTGCAAGGCGTGCTGGCCACGCTGAAAGGCGCGCCCGCGCGGATGGTGATCCATGCCGCGTATCAGGACGGCAAGCCTTCCGACTGGCTGAGCAAGAACGCCGGCCTGCCCAAGGTCACGCTGCCTTTCACCGTGGGCGGCAGCGAGGGCGCGAAGGATCTCTTCAGCCTATTCGACGACACCGTGGCCCGCCTGCTGGCCGCCGGAGGCGCCAAGTGAGCTGGAGTGCGCTGGACTGGACCATCCTGGGCCCCGGCCTGATCGCCGGGCTTCTGGTGCTGACCACCCACGTGCCGCTGGGCACGCAGGTGCTGGATCGAGGCATCGTCTTCATCGACCTGGCCATCGCCCAGATCGCGGGCCTGGGCGTGATCGCCGCCGATGCGATGGGCCTGCCGGATGGCGGCATGGCGGTGCAGGCCGCTGCCGTCACCGCCGCCTTGCTGGGGGCGCTGCTGCTCACCTGGACGGAGCGACGCGCGCCTCAACAGCAGGAAGCGCTGATCGGTGTGCTGTTCATCCTGGCGGCCTGCGCCGGGATCCTGCTGCTGGCGGGCAACCCTCACGGCGGCGAACACCTGAAGGACCTGCTCGTCGGCCAGATCCTGTGGGTGCACCAAGAGCAACTGGTGTGGCTGGCCGCGGTGTCCGCGCTGCTCTGTGCCGCCATGGCGCTGGGCTGGGTGAAACGTTTGGGCCGCTTTGGCTTTTACGGCGCCTTCGCGGTGGCGGTGACCGCCTCGGTGCAACTGGTGGGCGTGTACCTGGTGTTCTCCAGCCTGATCATTCCGGCGCTGGCGACACGCGCGCTCGCCAGCCGCCAGCGCGTGATCGTGGGCTACGCCATCGGCGCCGCCGGCTACGCACTGGGCCTGGCCCTGTCGGCCCTGCTCGATCTGCCGTCGGGTGCCGTGATCGTCTGGACGCTGGCCACCTGCGCCTTGGCCAGTGTGGCCTTGATGCCCAAATCCACCGAGGCGCCCCGCATCGCCGGGCACACACCACACGGCTGACGCGCATGACGATTCGGGCCGGTCGGCGCAGGCCCGGATAATCCGCCGCGCGGCCGCTGCCCAAGCGTAAGGCGTCGTCGTTCGAAAGACCGGCGCGCACTGTGGGGCTCCCCCACGGTGGTTGGTGGGCATCGCGCTTCCGGGGCTTGATCGGCCGTGGCGTTCCGCCACCTCTGATCCAGCATCACCTGCAGGTTGGGCAGCGTGCCGCACCACCGATGACCGACCTGCGCCAACACACCTCCTTGTCCCTCGCCCGGGCCATGCTCAGCGGCTCGGCGCGCGCTTCGGGCTTGCGTGCGCGCATTGAAAGCTGCCTCGGCGGGCCTGCCCCGTGGGCAGAGGTGCTGGTGCAGCGGTGCAGCCGCTTCAGCGTCGACCGCTGGCTTCGAACGACGCCGGAATCGCTCGCCCAGATCATCGACGCGGACGAAGGCTTCGATCGCGCCTGGGCTCAACGGCTCGGGCTGTATGTGCGCCGGTACTTCCTCCACTGGCCTCACCTTCAACGGCCGGCACCATGCGGCCTGCACCAAGTGCCTTGGCCCGAATGGCGGCACAGTGGCGCCCTGGCCGACGCGCTTCGCCTGTCCACCGGCGCGCTGTGGCGCCTGACGCGCCCTGCCCCGTGGCAGCGCCACCTGGCGCTCGCCGAGCAGCACTACCGCTGCCACATGCTGCCCAAACGCACGGTCGGTTGGCGCCTGCTCGAAGTGCCTCACCCCTACCTGATGGCGCTGCAGCGGCGCCTGTTGCATGGCCTGATCGCTCACCTGCCCGCACATGAGGCCGCCTGCGGCTACACCCCGGGGCGTTCAGTGGTGGACCACGCACGCGCACACACCGGGCAGGCGGTGCTGTTGAAGTTCGACCTGCAGGATTTCTTCAGCTCGGTGCGTGCGTCTCGCGTGCACGCGCTGTTCGCCACGATCGGCTACCCCGAACAGGTGGCCCGGGAACTGACCGCGCTGTGCACCACCGCCACACCCGAACCCGTGTTGCAGCGCCTGCACAGCGAAGGCGGCCTCGAATGGACGCAGGTGCAGAGGCTGCGCGAGCCCCACCTGCCACAAGGTTCACCCACCTCGCCGGCACTGGCCAACCTGTGCGCCTTCAGGCTCGACCTGCGGCTCGACGGCCTCGCGCACGCCCTGGGTGCCCGATACACCCGCTATGCCGACGACATCGTGCTCTCCGGCAGCGAATCACTGCGTGTGTCCCGTGCCCGCATCGAAGCGTGGGTGGCTCGCATCGCTCACGAAGAAGGCTTTGCGCTGAACCTGCGCAAATCACGTTGTGTCGGCACGGCCGACCGCCAGCAGGTGTGCGGCATCGTCGTGAACCAGCACACCAACCTGCCCCGCCCCGCGTTCGACCTCCTCAAGGCCGTGCTGCACCAGTGCGTGCGCGACGGCCCGCACCAGGCCAACCGCGAACAGCTCCCCGACTGGCGCGCCCACCTGCAAGGCCGTCTGGCCTGGGCCGAACAGCTCAACCCGGCCAAGGCCCAGAAACTGAGGCGGCTGTTCGATCAAATCGACTGGGGCGACGCGCCTTGCGCTCCACCGGTTCTGGTGGCAACGCATCGGGGCTCCGTAGTGTGAACACGCCCTAAGCGTTACGGGCCACCAGATCGAGGATGGCGTAGGCCGCCTCGATGCGCGCGGGGATCGGGTAGCTCTTGTTGGCCAGCATCACCAGGCCCAGCTTCCGCGCCGGCACGAACACGGCATACGCACCGAAGCCACCGGTGGAGCCGGTCTTGTCGAAGAGGCGTGCTGCACCGTCGCCTGGGGCCGCCACCCCTGGCACCGGCGTCACGGGCTGAGGATCGAAGATCACTTGCGCCGAATTGCCGGCCAGCAACGCCTCGCGTGAGACTGGATACGAAAACTGCTCCCATCCGAGGCCTTGCACCATGCTTCCCACCTTGAACCGGCCGATGTGGGTGAGGCGCAGTGCGTCACCGAGCGAACGGTCGAGCCCGGTCGGATCCATGTGGGCGCGCAGCCATCGCAGCATGTCTGGCGCGGTCGATTTGATGCCGTAAGTCTCCGCATCCAAGGGGCCTGGGCTCACACGCACGGGGCGCCCGTCGCGGTAGCCCCAAGCGTAGTGCGCCAACTCGGCCGCTGGCACCGAGAGATAGGTATGGCGCAGGCCCAGCGGTTGCAGCAGCCGGGTCTCGATCAGGCGGTCGAACCGTTCTCGCATCGCCGTGGCCGTCGCCAACCCCAACAAGCCCAGGCTGGGGTTGGAGTACTGGCGCACCGCCCCCGGCTGGGCGCCGGGTTTCCAGGTCTGGAAGTAGCGAAGCACGCCTGCCTCGCCGGCCACGGTGTCCGGAAACTGCAGCGGCAAACCACCGGCGGTGTAGGTGGCCAGGTGCAGCAGCGTGGCCCGGTCGATCGCCCGCCCTTTCAAGGCGGCCAGGTAGTGGCTCGGGTGGGCCGCCAACGACAGCTGCCCCGTCACCTGCCCCCAGGCCGCCAGCGCCGCGGTGAAGGTCTTGCTGATCGAGCCGATCTCGAAGATCGTGGCCTCGGTGACGGGCGTGTCACTCTCTCGCGACGCCACGCCGTAGGTGAAGACGTGGTCATGCCCGCCCACCACCAGCCCCACCGCCATGCCGGGTATGCCATGCTGCGACATGAGCGGACGGATCGTCTGATCGACGAGGCCACGAAGCTCTTCCTTGTCTGACGCCGCGCTGGCAGCGCAAGGCGCCAGCGCAGCCAGAAGCAGCGCGCGTCGCCGGATGCTGAAGCTGTCGGGCGCCGAACGGTGGGGCGAATGGTGGGGTGAATGGTGCAGTGAACGGTGGGACAACGTGCGTACAGGAGTCTTCATGGTCCAGTTGGAAAGTGTCGGTGTGCTCCGGTCAACGGGTCACCGCCATGTTGGGCACATTCTGACGCCCCCACCTTCCACACGGCCCAGCGTTCAGAAGTCGTGCCGCATGCCCGTCCCCAGGGCCTGAACACGCACCTTGTCACGGCTTGAATCAACGCCGTCGTTGTCGATGAAGACTTGCCACTGTGTCCGTTGGGACAGGCGATAGATGTATGCCAGTTGCTGCCGCCTGCGAATCCCGGTCAGCGATGACTGGACGTCTCTTTGCATCAGGTTGAACACCACGGAGTGGGGGCCGTGGATGAACTCTGCGCCGCCCAGCCAGTAATCCACTGATCGCCGGCGCGTGCCGTCGCTGTGGAATCGGTCGACACCCCCCATCGCATACGGCACCACGGCGCCAAGCGCGTAGCGCACCCCGATTTGCCACTTGTCGTCGAACTCGTTCGGGCGCAAACCACCCGCCCGATCGTCCTTGCCGTATCCCGCGGCGGCGGTCAGCGGGCCGCTTCGATACAGCAGCCCCAGGTCAATCGAGCGGGCCGATTGTTCTGGGTCGTCGGCGGTACCCGCACCGCGCAAGTAGGCCCGGCCCATCCATTCGAGTTGGGCCCACGGGCCGCTGCGAAAACCGATGGCATTGGAGACACGGTTGCGAGCATTGAGGATCGAGGTGCCGATGGCCGTGGCGCCCGCATCGTTTGGCGCAAAGCTCACAATCGCCGTGACCTGGGAGTACAGCGGCGACCCAGTCGGGTTGGCCGAATCAAGCCGCCCGATCGCCAGCGTTCCGACCGAATGGCGAAGTCCCACGTAGCTGTGCCGATAGAGCGGATCGGCGACACCTCCCGTGTCTGCCTCCAGCCCCATTTCCAGCCCGAAGAGCGCCGACAGGTCGCCCCCCAGAGCCTCACTGCCCCGGAAACCCAGGCGTGACGCGTTGTCGCGCAACTCGTGGATTCGATCCGAAGCGGACTCGATTCGGTTGGCCGACAAGCGCAGCTGTCCGTAGACCTGGACATCCTGCGCATGCACGGCCATGGCGGGTGCCACCTGGGCCATGGCCAGCCACAAGAACCGAGTCTTCAGCGCGTGGGGCATCGAGAGCGTTTGCATGGGTCTTCTCCTCGTCAGGCTTCGTCAAGCCGGGTTGCACAGGCGTGCGCAGGGCTGCGACGCGCGGGCTGCGGGCGCGGCCGTCGAAACCAGTTGAATGGGTGGAGCGGTCGGGGCGGGGGGAAGTCAGCCCAGCGCCGGGCCGACACGCGGCCCGTCGGGCCACTCCTCGAGCCACAGGCCGACGCAAGCCTTCAGATCGCCCACCAGGCGATCGAAGCCGGAATGGCGCTCGAAGCACCGCTCGTCCATGTACAGATCGCGCCTCAACTCGATCTGGACGCTGTAGCGCCCCCTGCGAGGGCAGCCATGCCGGCGAAGGATCTCTTCGCCGCGATACGGGTCGTTGAACTGCACCCGATAGCCCCTTTCGCGCAGCGCCGAGGCCATCCACCCCAACACTGGCGCACCGGCGGTCTGCCCGTCGCGATCACTGAGGACGATGTCGGGCCGCGGTCGTCCGCAGTCTTCGTTCATCGCATTGCCCACCGACTTCATCGAGTGGCAATTGATGTGCAGCACCGCATCATGGTGTGGGCGCGCCGCGTCGATCAGCGCCGCCAATTGGTGGTGGTACGGGTCGTAGAAACGCTCGATGCGCCGCGCCACGTCGGTTACCGCCAACGGTTCGCGGTAGACCGGCACCCCCGGCAGCGCCAGCCTGCGCAGCAGACCGAATCCACGCCGGGAGCGATCGCTCGGGTGCAAGGACACGGGCCACGGCTGTGCCAGCAGAGCCGGGTCGATGTCGTCGCGGGCACGATTCGCATCGATGTAAGAGCGATGGAACCTCGCCGTCAGCAAGGGTGCCCGCCCCTGCAGCGCCGCAGCCCAGATCTCGTCGACCCAGGCGTCGCAGCTGGTTCGCAGGGCCTCAGTTGGCGCGATCGTGGGCACGTCCGCCGGCCAGTGGGGCCAGCTGTGCGGCGAATCGAACACCAAAGGCGAATCGGCTTGCGCCTCGCCAGCGATCACATCGAAGGGTGCGTCGGACTTCAGGCTCATCGGTGCCACCGGCCTCAGTCGATCGACAGCTTGCGCTGCTGGATGATGCCCTTCCACTGCTGAGACTCCTGCTCGATCATCCGCCCCAAGGTGGCGCCGTTGGCGGTCGCCGGCTCGCTGCCTTCGGCCTGCAGCACCTCACGCAGCTTGGGGGTTTCCATCGCTTGCACCACGTCGGCATACACCTTGTCGATCACGGCTGCGGGCGTCCCTGCGGGCGCGAACAGGCCGTACCACGCCACGTACTCGAACCCGGGCAGCGTCTCACCCACGGTGGGCACTTGTGGCAGCACGGCTGCGCGCTTGGAGCTGCCCACCGCGAGGGCGAGCAGTCGCCCGCTGCGCACATGCGGCAGGATGCTCGGCACGGCCATGAAGGCCACCTGCACCTGGTTGCCGACCAAGTCGACCACCGCTGGGGCCGCGCCCTTGTAGGGCACGTTGACCATGTCGCCGCCGTTGAGCGACAGCAGATACTCCATCGCCAGATGGTTGGGTGCGCCCCGGCCGCTGGAGGCGTAGTAAACAGTGCCTGGCTTGGCGCGGACGAGACTCAACAGGTCCTTCAGCGTCTTGGTGCCGAGCGCCGGGTTGGCCACCAGCACGGTGGGCAAGGTCGCGAGGCGAACAACCGGCACGAAGTCGCGCTGCACGTCGTAAGGTAACTTCGCCGTGGTGAGCGGTGTCGTCACCATCGTCGACGCAGCACCGAAGAGCAAGGTATAGCCATCGGCCGGTGCGGCGGCTGCTGCCTGTGGGCCCACCGTGAGGCCGGGCCGGTTCTCGACCAGCACCTGCTGGCCCCACTTCGCCGACAACGCGGCGGCCAGCGGGCGCATCACCGCATCGGCGGCGGCTCCTGGCGAGAACGGCACGATGACCTTCACGGGCTTGTCGGGATAGGCCGCTTGCACAGTTCCGATCAACAGCCCCATCGATACAGCAAGAAGGTGACGTGGCAACATGTCAAGGCAAGGTTCGTTGAGCTGCGCGCATTGTTGGGTGGGCCAGCTTTCGACACCAAGCGCTTTCACTTGACGCATAGCCCCATACACCCACCACATCCGAACCATGGAGTTCCGGCAACTCGAAGTCTTTCGCGCGGTGATGGACTGCGGCTCGGCCAGCGCCGCCGCCAAGCTGCTGGGTCTGTCACAGCCGGCGGTCAGCCGCCAGATCAGCCAGATGGAGCGTGAGTTGGGGCTGGAGCTTTTCGTCCGTGGCGCTGGCAAGCTCAAGCCGACGGCCGACGCAGCCGCTCTGTACGATGAAGCGACCTACGCCTTTGCCGGGCTCGAGCGGGTGCTCAACGTGGCGCGGCGCATGCGTGGAAGGGATTCGGGCGTGCTGCGCATGGCAGCGCCGTTCTCCTTCGGCGAGGCCTTGTTGCCACGGGTGGTGTCGATGTTGGCGCAAGAGCATCCCCGCCTCCGCTACGAGCTGGAGCTGGCCGGTTACGACGCCATCACGGCGATGGTGGCAGAGCGGCGCGTGGATGTGGCGGTGCTGAAGCAGCCTCTGACGAACCCCGCCGTCGCCGCCCTGCCGCTGGTGGAGTGCGGCACCGTCTGCGTGCTGCCACCGTCTCACCCGCTCGCGCGCAAAGCGAGCGTGACCATCGATGCCCTCAGCCGTGAGCCACTCGTGCTGCTCGGCCGAGAAACCACCTGGCGCAGCGACCTTCACGCGCAATTGCGCAAAGCACCGCGGGCGGCCCAGGTGCGCATCGAGACGCACTCTGCCACGTCGGCCTGCAGCTTCGTCGCACAGGGCCTGGGCGTGTCGGTACTGCCGGCGCTGCTGGCCGCCCAGTTCATCCACCGCGGTGTGAGGCTGCGGCCCCTGCAGGTGCCAATCTCGCACCGCTTTGTCGTGGCATGTGCCACCTCGCTGAGTCAGTCACCCATGGTGGAGCACTTCGCGCGTGCGGCACGATCGGTGGCTCACGAGCTCCTCGCCGAGGTGGCGGCGCCGTAGCGCTGCGGCTGTGCGATCAGCCGCCATCAGGTTAAAGATCGACGCCACCCCATTGATGCGTCACGGCAAGACGGAGGGCAACACCAGCGTCACCGCCAGCCCACCACCCTCGCGGTTGGCCAGGGCGATGCGGCCCCCATGGGCCTCGGCGATCTCGCGGGCCAGCGCCAAGCCCAGGCCGGTGCCGCTGCGCTTGGTCGAATAGAAAGGCAGCAGCGCTTGGGCCAACACGGTGGCGCTCATGCCGCGGCCTCGGTCGCAGACCAAGAAGCGCAGCTCGCTCTCGTGTTGCCGGATGCTCAGGCAGACGCTCTCTTCGGCGCTGCCGGATTCGTGGGCATTCTTCAGCAGGTTGATGAGCGCCTGCTCCACCTGGCCCGCATCGAAGCGGGCCGGCGCGGTGGGCATGTCGCCCTCAAGTCGGAAGCGGCTGTGGCCCGCCAGGCGCGCGAGGAAGCCGGCCCATTCGACCGGCTCAAGACGAGGCTGCGGCAGCTTGGCGAACTGCGCGTAGCCCGAGAGAAAGCCGTGAAGATGGGCTGCGCGGCCACCGATGCTCTCGAAGACTTGCGGCAGCTTCTCGGCCTGCCCGCGCCGGGCCAGTTCGGCCCCGGTGTGGGCGAGCGACGAAATGGGGGCCAGCGAGTTGTTCAACTCATGGCTGATGACGCGGATCACCCGCTTCCAGCTCGCCACCTCTTCGCGGGCCAGCTCCCGCGTCATGCGGCGCAGCAACAGCAGACGGTGCGGTATGCCCTGCATCAGCAAAGGCCGTTGCGACAGGTGGAAGTGCTCTTCCTGGCCGCTGGCGTCGGCGATGGAGAACAGCTGGTCCTGACGGCTCGATACGGCTTGGCGCAGGTCGGGCGGCGCGTCGGCGAGCAAGCTCTGCAGCGAGCTGCCGACCAAGCCTCGCCCCTTGGCCAGCAGCTGACGCGCGTGAAGGTTGGCGTAGACCACGACATCGGCCGCGTCGCACAGCAGCAAGGCCAGCGGCGTGTTCTGCACGACCGTGTCCAGCAACAGCTCACGCTGCGCCAGCTGCTGGCGTTGCTCGCGAAGCGCGTGGCCCAGCTCGCTGTGCAGGCGCAGCAGCTCACCCAGCTCTCCCTCGCCCTGGGCGCGGATGGACATGCTGAAGTCGCCGTCGCGGTAGCTGAGCACGGCGCCCTGCAAGGCACGCAGCAGCCGATTCAGTGGTGCCATCGCCCAGGCCGCCAGCGCGGCCACAAAGGGCAACAGCAGCAACAGCGTCCAGCCCAAGGCGGCCAGGCTGGCCGGTGCCGGCGCTTCAAGCTGCCAGCCGAGCCTCTGGTGCAACACCGCCAGCACCGGCGGCAGCGGCCAGACGACCAGCGCCGTGTGCAACAGCACGGCCCACAGCACCACGCCGATCAGCAGCAGCACCAGGCGCAGGTACAGCCCATGGGCCTTGCCGCGCGCGGCCACGCGCTTCAATGGGCGACTGGCGGCGCCGGCGCCGCTTCCGTGGCCAGTCCGTAGCGCTCCATGCGGCGATACAGCGCCTGGCGTGACAGGCCCAGCGCCTGCGCCGCACGGCTCACCACGCCATTCGCGTCGGCCAGCGCCGCCAGCAGCGCCTCGCGACTCGGCTCGTTCAGATCGCGTGTCCCGCCGGCCTTGGAAGGGGCCTCGATCTGCAGGTGGGCGGGCAGGATGGGCCCACCGCCGGCCAGCAGCGCGGCGCGCGCCATCACGTTTTTCAGCTCGCGCACGTTGCCTGGCCAGGTGTGTGCCAGCAGCGCGTCCCGCGCGCCCTCGCTCAACCGGCCCGCCTGCGGCCCGAGGAAATGCAGCGCCAAGGGCAGCACATCGTCGCGCCGGTGGATCAGCGCCGGCACGCGCAGCTCAAAGACGTTGAGCCGGTAGTACAGGTCTTCGCGGAACGTACCTGCCGCCACCATGGCCCGCAGGTCGGCGTTGGTGGCACTCACCACGCGCACCTTGGCCTCGCGCGTTTTGCTCGACCCCAACCGCTCGAATCGGCCCGTTTCCAGCACGCGCAGCAGCTTGACCTGGCCGGCCAGCGGCAGGTTGCCGATCTCGTCGAGAAAAAGCATGCCGCCATCGGCCGCCTCGAAGCGGCCTTCACGCGCCTTGTGCGCACCGGTGTAGGCCCCGCTGTCCGCGCCGAACAGCTCGGCCTCGATCAACTCGGCTGGCAACGCGCCGCAGTTCAGCGCCACGAAAGCGCCCGAGCGACGCGCTGAATTGGCATGCAGCAGCGTCGCCACATGCTCTTTGCCGCAACCGTTGGGGCCGGTCACCAGCACCGGCAGCTCGGTGCGGGCCACCTGCGCGGCCAACTCCAGCATCGAGAGCATCGCTTCGCTTTGGAACACCAGCCCATCGAGATCGATTCGCTGCGCCAGCGCCTGGCGCCGGCCTTGCCGCTCGTGACGCGTGCGCTGCAGCTCGCGATTCGACTCACCCAGCTCAAGCAGGTTCTGCACCGTGGCGAGCAACTTGGCGTCGTCCCACGGCTTGGCCAGGTAGTCGGCCGCGCCGGCCTTCACCAGCTCGACCGCGCTTTCCAGGCGCGTCCACGCCGTCAGCAAGATCACTGGCAGGTCGGGGTTGCGGCGGCGCAGCTCGCGAAAGAGCGCCACCCCCTCTTCGCCCGAGGTGGTGTCGGCGCTGAAGTTCATGTCCTGGATCACCAGGTCGATGGACTCTCGCGCCACCAAGGCCAAGCCCTCGGCCGGCGTGGTGGCCTGCAGGGCACGAATATCGCGCAGCGACAGCAGCAGGCTCAGCGCCTCGCCGACACCGGGGTTGTCGTCAATGATGAGGACGGTGTGCATCAGGCGCGCAGCATAGCGTCGAACACTGCACCAGGGCGTGTTCACACCACGGAGCCCCGAAGCGTTGCCACCAGAACCGGTCGAGCGCAAGGCGTAAAACGAAGCCGGGGTGCGGCCCCGGCGAGGCTTTGCAACGCCGCGGGCGGCTGGTTCCGGTGGCAACCCTTCGGGAACGGGCCGTCCAGGGCGCCTTGCCCTGCATCCCTGGACAACCCGTTCGCACGGGGCTGCGTAGAGTGAACACGCCCTAGCTTCGAAGCGCCGCCACCGGGGGCAGCGCGGCCGCCCGCCGGGCCGGCGCGAGCACGGCCAATTGGCCGAGGCACCACAGCGCGAGCGCGCCGATGGGCAGGTAGTACCAGGGCAAGCGGGGCATCTCGTAGCTCGTCATCAGCACCACGCTGAGGCCGAACGCACCCGCCATGCCGACGGCGATGCCCACGGTGGACAGCAAGAAGTTCTCGAGCTGGAAATAGCGCTGGATCTGCCCCTTCGTTGCGCCCAGCGCGCGCCGCGTGCCGATCATGCGGGTGCGCTGCTGCACCCAGAAACTCGCCAGGCCCACGATGCCGAACGCGGTGACCACCATCAGCGCCGCGATCACGCCGCCCATCAGCCAGACCATCGCCCGGTCCTGCGCATAGTGGGTGTCGCGCATCTCGCTGAGTGTCTTGGCGCTGTTGACGATGC
This sequence comes from Ideonella lacteola, assembly GCF_038066555.1. Lineage (NCBI taxonomy): Bacteria > Pseudomonadati > Pseudomonadota > Betaproteobacteria > Burkholderiales > Sphaerotilaceae > Ideonella > Ideonella lacteola. The sequence continues at coordinate 55,116 of NZ_JBBUTG010000021.1, forward strand.
GCGACGGGTCGTTGCGCTCGATGGCGGCCACGGCGGCCTTCATCACCGCGTCGCGCTGCGCAGGCTCCGCTCGGATGAGGTACTGGCCACCGCGAAACGTGCCCCGGATCGGCAGCACCATGGCGTAGTTCCGGTTCTCAGCGCCGACTCGGTTGGGATAGGGATGCGTCAAGCGCTCGACCACGCCGATCACTGTCGACGGCGTTTCGGTGAAGCCGTACAGCGACTGGCCCACGGCCGCTTCACCAGGAAAGAGCTTCTCCGCCAGCTCACGGCTGATGAGCACCTGGCCGATGGTGGGGTCGGACTGCTTGTCGAACTCGGTGCCCGACAGGTACTCCTCGGTCTTGAAGTCACGCCCGGCGACAAGCTTGAGGCCCATCGTGTCCAGGGCTTGATCGCTCACGATGTACAGCGAGGTCGAATGGCGCGGGCTGTTCTTGTCGGCCGGCCGCCGCACCGAGGTGTTGTTGCTGTTGTGGCCGTAGATCACCTGGTTGACCAGCGTGGCGCTCTTCACGCCCGGCAGCTGGCGTATGGCGTTCAGGTCACGCGTGGTCAATTCATCCGCATCGGCGTTGCCGCCGGTGCCGCGGACTTCGATCACCACCAGCTCGGCCTCGGGCAGGCCGCTGTCATGGCTCAGCGTGTCGACACGTTGGCTGATCAGGTGCAAGGCATTGCAGACAATCGCACTGGTCAGTGCAATCTCCAGCACGATCAGGGTCGCGGCGGTCTTGTGACGGCGCAGCGTCGAGAGGATAGGCAGGATGTCCATGGGTGCGGGCTCCGCGGTTATTGCGTCTTCAGTTGGCGCGCCGGCGTCACGTGCGCTGCATGCCAGGCCGGCAGCAGACCGGCGATCAGGCTGGAGGCCAGGGCCAGAACGAGCGTGAGCGAAAGCATCGGCCAGTCCATGCTGACGAGCGAGGCGTACTGCGCCGGGCTGTGCTGCACCAGCCACAAGCCCAGCACGGCCAGCACCAGGCCCAGTGCGCCACCGGCCAGCCCGATGGTGCCGGCCTCGACGATGAACTGTGCGAAGACGTCGCGGCGCGTCGCGCCCAGCGCCCGCCTCACGCCAATCTCGCCCGAACGGCGCAGACACTTCGCCAGCAGCAGCCCCACGGTGTTCGTGAGGCACACCAGCAAGAAGCCGAATGCCAACCACACCTGCAGCCGCACATCGCTAGGCAGCGCCTTCTGGAAGCTCAGCCAGTCGACCACGTTGCGCAGCCGCACGTTGGGCGGCCGCTCGAAGCGGCCGGCACGACGCTGCTCTTCGGAGTACTGGATCAGGTAGTCGCGGAAGGCCGGCGCCTGGTCGGGTGACTCCAGCTCGACCCAGTACTGCACCCACGCGCACGGCGCGTTCAGATCACGCGGGCTCTGGCCGTTGTTGTTGCCCCAGCAGTCCAGGGTGCCCGACGTGCCGAACTTCAACCCCATCGCGGTCGAGAAGGGCAGCAAGACCTGCTCGTACTCGGTCATGCCCATGGTCATGTCGTAGAAGTGCGGCACCGGCTTCCAGGGCTTCATCACGCCAACGATGCGGAAGGCCTCGCTGCGGATCCGGATCTCGCGGCCGACGCTGTTCTCGCCGCCGAACAGCTTGTTGTTCATGTCGTCGGTGATCACCGCCACGCGGGCCCGGTTGGCATCGGCATCGGCATCCCAACCGCTGCCGTACAGGAACGGCACGTCGAACATGGCGAAGAAGTCGGTTGTGGCGTACCGCGCGACGGAAAAGAAGGGCTTGATCGTCGGCGATTCGGGTTGCACTGGTACGTTGGCGCCGCTCATCATCACCTGGCGTTTGGCGTGCCGAGCACGCAGCAAGGCCTCGGCGTCGAAGCGGGTCAGCTGAAACATCGGCTCCTGCCCTGGCTCGTAGCCGATCATGTTGCCTGCATCGATCTGCACGTTGAAGAGCCGATCGCTCTTGTGCGGTATCGGGTCGCCGGAGAGCACCTTGTAGACGGTCAGCGTGGTCATGCAGGCGCCGATGCCCAGGCCCAGGGCCACGATCATCAGCAAACTCAAGGCACGCGCCGATTTGAAGCTGCGCAGCGCGAGATCAAAGTAGTAGGCCAGCATCAGTGGTCTCCGAGCAATTGGTTGACAGCAGCGAGTTCAGGCTCGCCCAAGGCTCCGGCGGCCTGCAGCAGCAACAGCCGGGCCAGCACGTAGCCGTGACGCGCCTCGTCGTGGGCGTTTTGCGCGGCGGCCTGCGTCTGGATGGCGAGCAACAGATCCGTCATCGAACGGGTGCCCAGGCCTTGGCCAGCCCGGGTGGAGGCCAACGCCTGGTCGGCGGCCGCCACGGCAGCGCGGCTGCTGTCGAGCAGGAAGACGCCCGACACCACCGCGTGGTATTGAGCCTGCGTCTCGCGCACCAGGGCGCGGCGCGCGGTCTCGTAGTCGTCGCGTGCGAGATCGCGCTGATACCCGGCTTGGCGCACTTGTGACTGGGAGGCGCCCCCAGCGAACAGCGGCACCGTCAGGCGCAGCGTGAGCTGCGTGCCGCCCACACGCTGATCTTCACTGACACCCGCGCCGCTGTGGCGGGTGCTCTCCACGCCAGCGCTGAACGTGGGCCAATGCGCAGCGCGGGCGGCGCCGATGCGCTGCTCACTGGCATCGACCACGCGCGCCTGTGCCAGCAGCTGCGGATTGGTGTTCAAGGCCGCGTCCACCCAATCCTGCGCCTGGGCGGGCTGCGGCAGCGTGGCTGGCAGCGCGGCCGACAAGGGCTTCAATTCCCCGGGCGGATGGCCGGTGAGCTCGGCCAGCGCTTCGCGCGCATCGGCCAGCAGCTGCCGGGCTTGCTGGGTGGCGCCGCGGGCCAGCGCGTGATAGGCCCGGGCCTGGTCCACATCCACCTGGGCCGACAGGCCGGCTTCAAAGCGCTTTTGCGCCTGCGCGACCTGGGCGCTGAAGGCCTCCTCGTTGGCCTGTGTGGTGGCCAGCGCGGCCTGCGCCGACAGCACGCCGAAGTAGGCGGTGGCCACGCGGGCGCACAGCGCCTGCTCGGCTGCGCGCACACGCAGGTCTTGCGCGCTTTCGAGCGCGCGCTCGGCATCCCAGGTGCGCAGGCGGCCCAGGTCGAACAGCGTCTGGCTGATGCCGCTGCCGAGGGTGCGGCTGCGGCTGCCATCCTGCTGGTCGCGCGTTTCGGTGGCGCTCAACTGCCATTGCGGCAGCAAGGCCGCACGGGCCTGGGCTGCCGCCTCGCGCTGGATGCCGAGCTGCGCGTCGGCAGCGGCCAGCACCGGGTCGGCCGCGCGGGCTTGCGCGTAGACCTGCAGCAGGTCTTCAGCGCGTGTCGCAGACCCCAGGCCCAGCGCCAGGGTGGCGATGACAAGGCGAAGGCGCATCGTCAGGTGGCCGAAGAGGCGGTGGTGGCGCGCTGCCGAAGCAAGGAGGGGTCGAGATGCAGCTCGGCCGCGATGTCGACCACCTGGCCGTCGATCACATGCACATTGCGCTGCGCGCGCGCCGCCAGCTGCGGGTCGTGCGTGACCATCACGATCGTCGCTCCTTCGAGGTGAAGCTCTTCGAGCAAGTCCATCACGCCACGCGCCATCTGGCTGTCGAGGTTGCCCGTAGGCTCGTCGGCCAACAGCAGCTTCGGGCTGCCAGCCAGCGCACGGGCAATCGCCACACGCTGCTGCTGCCCACCCGAAAGTTCGTTCGGGTAGTGCCGGCCGCGTGCCGACAGGCCCACCCGGGCGAGCGCGTCGGCAGCGCGCTGTCGGCGCTCGGCGCCAGACATCCCGCGGTAGCGCAGTGGCACCTCGATGTTGTCCAGCACATTCAGGTCGGGGATCAGGTTGAAGGCCTGGAAGATGAAGCCGATCTTCTGGTTGCGGATGCGCGATCGCTCGTCGTCGGCCATGTGGCTGACATCCACGCCATCGAGCAGGTAGGTGCCCCCCGAGAACGCCTCGAGCAGGCCGGCGATGGTGAGGAACGTGGTCTTGCCCGAGCCGGAGGGGCCGGTGACGGCCACGAACTCGCCCTGGCGCACTTCGAGCTCGAAATGGCGCAGCGCATAGGTCTCGACCATCTCGGTGCGATAGACCTTGGACAAGGACTGCATCTTCAGCATGGCGGTCATGGGTTTCTCCATCTGTATCGGAAATGCGGGGTGTCAGGGACTGACGGTGATGCGCTCGGCGCCGCGGAAGTTGTCGGCACCGGAGGTCACGACGCGGTCGCCGGGCTGCAGGCCTTCGAGCACCTCGACCTGGCTGAGGCTCTGCGCACCGAGGCGAACCGGTCGCTTCTCTGCCACGCCGTCGCGGATGACGTAGGCCCAACGGCCGCCGCCCTCGTCCACAAAGCTGCCACGAGCCACCTTCAGCACGTTGTCTCGCTGGTCCAGAAGAACCCGCACCGACAGGCGCTGGTTCTGCCGCAGCTGCTCGGGCAGAGCGCCATCAAACCGCAGGCGGGCAGCCACCTCGCTGTTCACCACCTCGGGCGACACCGAGCTGACCACGCCCTTCCAGCGCTGGCCGTTGCCACTGATCTCGCCGGGCATGCCCGGCTGCAACTCGCGGGCAAAGCTCTCGGCCACCTGCATCTGCACTTCGAGTTGCGACAGGTCGACCACCGTCAGCAGCTTGGCATCTTTGGCCACGCTCATCTGATCGCTGACAAAGAGCTGGCCCACCTGCCCGTCGATCGGCGAGCGCACGGTGAGTTCGTCGGCCTGGCGCTCGATGTCTTTCACGAGCAGGTGCTGGCGCTCAAAGGCCTGGCGCTTGGCCTGCAGTTCGAAGCGCGTGGCGTCGTCCTTCAGATTCAGCATCTCTTGGGCCTGCTTGAGCGACACGGCGGCGCGGTCGACCGCGTCCTTCGCCTGATCCACCTGAGCTCGGGCGGTGGCGCCCGCCTCGAAGGCCTGGGTCTGCCGCGCCAGCTCGTTCTGCGCCGTCTTGTAGGCGATGGCCGAGATGTCGAGCTGGCCCTGCGCGAGGGCGCGCTGCTGGCGCGCATCGGCTTCGGCGCGCAGCGCTTCGCTTTGCAGCGCATCGGCGTTCGAGCGCTCTTGCGCCAACCGCGCAGAAAGCTCGGGGCTGGCAATCCGCGCCAAGGGCTGGCCACGCTTGACCCGTTCACCGGCCTTGACGGCCACCGACACCGCGCCCGCACTGCCGGCATAGAGCGTGGGGCTCACGGCGGCGACCACCTTGCCCTCACCCGCCACGTCGCGCACCAGGGCCCCCCGCTCCACCGTGGCGACAGCCAGGCGGGCCAGGCTGATCGAATCGGTGGTCGACAAGCTCCGCGACAGCGCGGGCCATGTCCACACCAACAGGCCGGCCACTCCCATCGCGCCGACAGCGCCCGCGGCCAGCGTGCGACGGCGCCTCGACGGATCTGGCGTCAGAACGCGGTCTTGCACTGAAGTGTCTCGAATCATGATGTCCGGCAGGCTGTCGACTCTCTCGATGCCCTCTACTTTGCAAGCGGCGTACCAAGCGGCCGCCACGTCGATTTGCCATGAAAATCAACCACTTATGCCAACGCAGGCAGCGCACGGGACTGTCCGCGGACACTGGGTCGGACAGTCCGGGCGGACAGTCAGACCGGACAGCCATGCCGGGCACCTGACTTGCAGGCCGCGGTGCGGTGGGGAACAGACGCCGGGTGGCGGCCCCTGCAGACTGATCCAGGTCAATCGGCACCGCGACCTGTCGCGCACACTGTCCGCAAAGGATGGAGACATGAGAATCAAGGTTCTGGGGCCGGGCTGCAGCAAGTGCCACAGCACGGTCGGCTTCATCGAACGCGCCGCCCGAGAGGCCCGCATCGAGGTGGAGATCATCAAGGTCGAGCAGCCAGACGAGATCAAGGCCCACGGCGTGCACGCCACGCCGGCCGTCGTCATCGAAGGGCAAGTGGTTCACAGCGGCGGCGTGCCCTCGCATGACGAGGTGATGACCTGGTTCAAGCCCCTCCTCGCCGGCATCCTTGGCCACCCCACACGGCACCTCTTCTTCACGGGCAAGGGTGGTGTGGGCAAGACGTCGCTGTCCGCGGCCACGGCGCTCGCGCTGGCGGACGCTGGCAGGAGGGTGCTGCTCGTCAGCACCGATGCCGCGTCCAATCTGGACGAGATGCTCGGCGTCGAACTGCGCAACACGCCAGTCCCCGTACCCGGCGCCACCCGACTGTCGGTGCTCAACATCGACCCGGACAACGCGGCGGAGTCGTATCGGCAGCGCGTGCTGGCTCAGATGGGCACGGTGGCGACGGCACAAGAGCTGTCGACCGTCCGTGAGCAGCTCTCGGGCGCCTGCACCACCGAGATCGCCTCTTTCGACGAGTTTTCTTCGCTGCTGGCCGACGGCGCCCAGGCCTGGGACCACATCGTCTTCGACACCGCACCCACCGGGCACACGTTGCGGCTGCTCAGCCTGCCCAAGGCCTGGACCGGCTTCCTCGACGGCAACGACCGCGGCGCGTCGTGCCTCGGGCCTCACTCGGGCTTGAAGATGCAGGAGGCCCGTTTCAAGGCGGCCCTCGACGCCCTGAGCGACCCCGGGAAGACCACCGTCGTCCTGGTCACCCGGCCCGACCATGGCGCGATCGCGGAGGCGGCACGAACATCGATCGAGCTGCGCGAGTTGGGATTGAACAACCAGCGTCTGGCGATCAATGGGGTGTTCCATGCCAGTGACCGCAGCGATGAGGTGGCGTGCGCCATCGAGCAGCTGGGCCAGCAGGCGCTCGATGCCCTGCCCGCGTCGCTGCGAGAGCTGCCGCAGGACCAGGTGCCGCTGCGCGCCTTCGACACGGTCGGCCTGCCCGCCCTGCGCGCCTTGCTGGCGCCGGAGACCGCGGCCGCCGTTCCCTCCGCTGCCCCAGCGCGTGCAGCCTGCGCGCTTCCTGGCCTGGCGGCGCTGGCCGATGAGTTGGCGGCAAGCGGCCATGGCCTGATCATGGTGATGGGAAAGGGGGGTGTCGGCAAAACCACCATCGCCGCCGCGCTCGCCGTGGGTCTGGTGCAGCGCGGCCAGACTGTGCACCTGAGCACCACCGATCCGGCGGCGCACCTGGCCGGCACGCTGGAAGGCGAACTGCCCGGCCTCAAGGTGAGCCGCATCGATCCCAAGGTCGAGACGCAGCGCTACATCGACAAGATCATGGCCGCCAAGGCGCCCCAGCTCGATGCGCAGGAGCAGGCGCTGCTGCTGGAAGACCTGCAGTCACCCTGCACCGAAGAGGTCGCCGTCTTCCATGCCTTCTCGCGCATCGTCAGCGAGGGTAGAAGTGCCTTCGTGGTGCTGGACACTGCCCCCACCGGGCACTCGATGCTGCTGATGGACGCCACCGGTGCCTACCACCGGCAGATGACACGCGAATTCGAAGGCCGCGGCGCGGGGCGCGTCGTGACGCCGTTGATGCGACTGCAGGATGCGCAGTACACCAAGATCATCCTGGTCACGCTGCCCGAGGTGATACCCGTGTCACAGGCGGCCGCACTGCAGGAGGACCTGCGCCGAGCCCACATCGAGCCCCACGCCTGGGTGCTCAACAAGAGCGTGCTCGCGGCGGGAACGAGCGATCCCTTGCTTCAGGCCCGGCTGGCCGGCGAGCAAAGGCAGATCGACCGCATGTCCGCAGGCCTCGCACAGCGGCTGTACGCATTGCCCTGGCTGCTGGTGCCACCGGTCGGCCTGGGCGAGCTGTCAAAACTGGTCAGCGCACCGAAGCCGGCACCGGCCGTGGCGGCCTGAACTCATCCACGGAACCACGGATAAACCATTGGCGGCGGATGACGCTGATTGGTGTCTGAGCGCCCTCAGATCGGGCACGGCCTGGCGGCGCCCCGTTGGCTTCGGCCTTCAGGATTCAGCCCGATGCGCCTGCACGAAGTCCACGAAGGCGCGCAACGGGGCAGGCAGGTGGCGGCGGCCGGGGTAGTAGAGGAAGGGTCCCGTGAAGGGCCGCCACCAGGCTTCGAGCACTGGCTCCAGCGCGCCGCTGTCGAGTTGGGGCTTGAGCCAGTCTTCGAACAGGTGGATCACGCCGCAGCCTGCCACCGCGGCGTCCACCGCCAGGTCGAGGCCGCCGCTGATGCGCACAATCAGCGGGCCGGTGGGCTCAACGATCACCACCTCGGCCCGGCGCTGAAACTCCCAGGCGGGGATGGATCCACTGGCGAAGCGACCGCGCAAGCAGGCGTGACGGAGCAGGTCGCGCGGATGCGACGGGCGGCCATGAGCCTTCAGGTAGGCGGGAGACGCGGCCGTGGCCATGCGCTGCCGCCGCGGGCCGATGGGAATGGCGACCATGTCCTGCTCAAGACGCTCTTCGTAGCGAATGCCGGCGTCGCAGCCCGCCGCCAGGATGTCGACGAAGCTTTCATCGACGACCAGTTCCAGCAGGATGTCCGGGTAGGCGGCCAGGAAGGGCGGCACGAGGCTGGGCAGCACGAGGCGCGCGGCGCTGGCCGGTACGTTCAGGCGCAGCGTGCCGACCGGTCGGTCGCGAAAACCATTGACGACGTCGAGCGCCGCCTCGACTTCGCTCAGGGCGGGCCCCAGCCGTTCCAACAGGCGCGCTCCAGCCTCGGTGGGCACCACGCTGCGGGTGCTGCGGTGAAGCAGGCGCACGCCCAGCCGCGCCTCCAGCCGCCGAAGGGCCTCGCTGAGGCTGGAGGCCCCGACACCGCCGACGCGCGCGGCTTCGCGAAAGCCGCCTGCTCGCGCCACCGCCAGGAAGGCGGCCAGGTCGTTGAGATGCTCAGCCATCGAAATCCCTTTGCTTGATGGGTCGCCCATGGTCGGCGACTGAGCCGCGATTGTTCGGCATGGCGCACAGCCTGTGCCGACTGAGCCTACTTATCGTACGCTGTACGGCTGCCTACAGTGCGTCCTTCTCGAAAGGACATCCTCATGAATGCACTGGATCAAGCCGGCACCTTCCGGCTCGGCCACCGTCACGTTCGCCGCCTGGGCTACGGCGCGATGCAACTGGCCGGGCCGGGTGTTTTCGGGCCGCCCAAGGATCGCGCCGCGGCGGTGGCCGTGCTGCGGGCCGCGGTCGAAAGCGGCGTCAACCACATTGACACGAGCGACTTCTACGGCCCGCACGTCACCAACCAGATCATTCGCGAAGCGCTGCACCCGTACCGTGACGACCTCGTCATCGTCACCAAGGTCGGCGCCCGGCGCGGGGCGGATGCTTCGTGGTTGCCTGCGCAATCCGCAGCAGAACTGAGCCAAGCCGTGCACGACAACCTGCGGCACCTCGGGCTCGACGTGCTGGAAGTCGTGAACCTGCGCAGCATGCTGAGCGTTCACGGGCCCGCGGAAGGTTCGCTCGAAGCGCCGCTGACGGCCCTGGCCGAACTGCAACAGCGCGGGCTGATCCGCCACATCGGGCTGAGCAACGTGACGGCCCAGCAGGTCGAAGACGGGCGCCGCATCTGCGAGATCGCCTGCGTGCAGAACCACTACAACCTCGTTCACCGCCACGACGATGCGCTGATCGCGTCATTGGCCAGCCAAGGCATCGCCTACGTGCCCTTCTTTCCGTTGGGCGGCTTCACGCCCTTGCAGTCCACCTTGTTGTCCGACATGGCGGCAGAGCTGCACGCCACGCCGATGCAGGTGGCGCTGGCCTGGCTGTTGCAGCAATCTCCGAATGTGATGCTCATCCCCGGCACCTCGTCGGTCGATCACCTGCGCCAAAACCTGGCCGCCGCCGGCTTGAATCTGCCGCCCGAGGCGATCGCAATGCTGGACACCGTTGCCGCCACCGCTTCAGCCCACTGAGCGACAGCCTGCCGTTCGCCGATGCGCAGACCGGGGCCCCACTGGCCGTCGAGCCGGATGGGGCCCGGCACAGCCGCTCAACCACTATCCTTGAGGCTCGTTCGCTCGCCCAAGGTTCACGTGCGCCGCCCCACCCGTCTCACCCTGATCCTTCCTCTGCTGCTCGGCCTGGCCGCCGGCGCTGCCTTCGCCGACCCCGCCGACCGCACCGACGAGGCTTTCGGTCTGCTGCTGGCCATGCCCGGCGCACAGCCGGTGGAGGGTGGCTGGATCGTGCCCCACGACCCCGCGCGCAACGAGAGTGACCTCGTCGCTCAGTGGCAGCGTCTGAAGAAAGCCGGCGCCGATGTCAACGCCATGCGCCACGGCGGCACGCTGCTCGCGCATGCCCTGCGCGCCGGCAAGGAGCGCGCCGCCATCTGGCTGCTGCGCAACGGCGCCGACACGCGCAAGCCCCTGCAGCGCGACACGGACACCGCCTACGACCTGGCGCGCCGATACCAGCGCAACGCCGTGTTGAAGGTGCTGGAGCAGGACTTCGGCTTCAAGCCCGCCATGCCCCCCGCCGCGGCCTCAGCCGTGCCCACGTCATCGTCCAGCGCCCCGCCCACACGCGTCGAGCAGGCCCGTGCCCTGATGCGGCAGCTCGTCGGCCCCGTGCTGCAGCCCAGCGACGAGGCCCAGCGCCAATGGCGCCGCTATGCCGCCGAGCTGAGCACCAACGAGTTCCAGGCGATCGTCGAGGGCCCTGCCGAACTGGAACTGCTCGTCATCCTGACCCGCAACCAGGATGGCGGGCTGGAGGAAGCCTTGGCGCGCCTGCCTGTCGAACGGGTGCGTGCGAACGCCCAGGGCATGGCGGATGTGCTGGCCGACTCAAGCTACGTGACCTATGCCGATCGCGAGCCACGCATCGCCTACACCGGCTCGGCGCGCAGTTGGCCGGCACTGTGGAAACGCATCGACCGCCCGCTGCACTACGAGCGCTGGCCCGACCTCGCCGCCCGCATCCCGCCCGCGCAGTGGCCAGCCCTCTTCGCCAGCGGCTACGTGCCGCGCGATGCCGCCGCCACCGGTTGCGCGCTGGCGGCGGTCGATCTGCCTGGCTTGAGAGCGCTGTGGCCCGACTTCCGGCGACTGTTCGCCGACGCGCTGGACGAAGCGCCGGGGCTGGTGCTGGCGGCGTACCGCGTATCGCGCGAGCGCTCGCCGTGCACCTACGGCAGCACGCCGGCGGACACGGCGGCCAAGCTTGCCTTCCTGCGGGCGCAAGGTGCCACGAAGCCGGTGCATGGCCTGATCCCCGAAACACCCACCAACCAGCGCGAGCCGGCGCTGGCCGCGATGATCGCCGCCTTCACGCCACCCGCGCCCACGCCGCCAAGGCTGGTGGCCGTGGCCCCCACCTGCCAACTGGAGCTTGCAGACGCGGTGCTCGACGCACTGGCGCGTACACGCCTGGTGGGCTGGGGCACGCCGGCGCAGAGCGTGGGCATCGTCGAGATCCCAGGCCGCCGCAACTGCGGCCTCATCGTCAGCGGCGAGACCTTCCCCGACCGATCACTCGTGGTCGACTCTTTTGCCGAGGGCCCGTTCCGCGACCCGCCCACTCCAAACTGCGCGGACTCCCCTGACGATGTGGAAATCTGGCTGAACGAGGCCGACGGCGTGAAGAGGCTGGCCCTCGACATCGAAACGCGTGGCCTCGGGATGGCCAGCCTGCACGCCGTGCGCGATGTGCAGACGGGCAAACGCTACTGGGTCGATGCCGGGATGGACGGCCCGCTGTGCGCGCAACGCAACCTGCTGCCGCGCACCTACGAATGGAAGATTTCCAATGGCTTGCCCCAACTCGTCCACAGCGCAGACGATCGCGAACTGGAGCGCCTGCTGCGCCGCCAGTGCGCGCCGACGGTGGACGACGACAACGTGCACTGCCCGGACCTGGAACTGCCCACACCGCCTGAGCAACTGCCGGTGATCGACCAACTGCGCCAGGGCGCCACCGTGCTATTGCCCGCGCTGCTGGAGAGCCTGGGGCGAGAGCGCCGCGCCGCATACGCCGCCGCGCTGGCCGCACACGACCACGCCAAGCTGCGCAGCCTGATGGCGCGTGGCATCCCGCCGGCTTGGACAGCCGCCGAGATCGCTTCGTTGGCCCGCAGCGAGCTGCCATTGCCCGAGAAGCGCCGCCGCATCGCCCTGCTGTTCGCCAACGCCGAGCAGTTGCAGCTGGCGCTGGTCGAGACAGGCTTCGAGGCCGCGAAATCGCTGGCCTGGCTGCCTCGTGCCGATTGGGGCCCAGTGCTGCGCCTCATCCGCCAATCGCCCGGCGACTGGTACGAGTGGGCATACCCGCTGCGCGAGGCCGTACCGGAAGATGTGGCGTGCGAGATTGACCGCGCGCAGGGCTTTCTGTGCGGCGGCGGGCTGAAGCTGGACTGAACCGGCCGCACCGCGCAGGTGGGCCCGTGCGCGCACGCGCGGCCACCCCACCCGGGCTGCCCCATCACCGCAGCGATCGCGGGCACTGCTACCACACATTCATTTTCCGGGACATTCGCGCGAGGGCCGACAATGCGCCGATGAATGAAAACGATTTGCTCGCAGCCCACCGTCAACAACCTTTGTCAGCCCGCTGGTTCGGCCTGGCCAGCTACTGCCTCGAAAGTGGCTGCAAAGTCGTCACCTACGACGCCGACAACTTCCGCGCAGAGGTGGCCGATGGTCAGGCCGCCAGCCCCTTGACCGGGTTCTTCGAAGCCGCGGTGCAAGAAGACGGACGGGCGCGCTGGATCTGGGCCTGGACGGACGACGACGCGCCCGTCACCGCTGAGCTGCAGACGGAAGACGGCGTGAGCGAATCCTGGACTCAGGTGCTTTCAGACTGGCGTCAACGCGCATTCCAGGCCTGAGGCCCGGGCCGTGAAAGCCCCCGCCCGTCTGCAGGCCCTGTTGTCCGAGGGCCTGATCGACAGCGTCGTGCGCCAGCTCAAGAGCGGCAAAGAAGCCGACGTCTACGTCGTTCGCTGTGGCGAAGAGACCTGCGCCGCCAAGGTCTACAAAGAGGCTCACAAGCGCAGCTTTCGACAGGCGGTGGACTACACCGAGAACCGCAAGGTCAGAAACAGCCGACAGGCGCGCGCCATGGCCAAAGGCACCAGCTTTGGCCGCAAGCAACAGGAAGCCGCATGGCAGAGCGCCGAGGTCGACGCGTTGTACCGCCTGGCCGCCGCGGGGGTGCGCGTGCCCCGGCCCGGCAACTTTCACGACGGCGTGCTGCTGATGGAGCTGGTCGCCGACGAGCAAGGCGATGCCGCGCCGCGTTTGACCGATCTGACCTTCAGCGACGCCGAGGCGCAGGCGCACCATGCCACGCTGATCCATGAAGTGGTGCGCATGCTGTGCGCCGGCGTCATCCACGGCGACCTGTCGGAGTTCAACATCTTGCTGGCCGCCGACGGGCCGGTGATCATCGACCTGCCACAGGCCGTGGACGCGGCGGGCAACAACCACGCTCCGCGCATGTTCCTTCGGGACGTAGACAACCTGCGCCGCTTCTTCGGCCAGCATGCGCCGGCGCTGCTCTCCACGCAGTACGGCCCCGAAATCTGGGCGCTTTACGCGAGCGGCGCCCTGGTGCCCGGCATGCAGTTGAGCGGCCGCTACGAGCATCAGCCCGGCGCGGTCGATCTGTCCAGCGTGTTGCGCGAGATCGAGGATGCACGGCTCGAAGAAGCCGCACGTCAAGAGCGCATGGGCTGATCGCGCTGCTTCTCTCTTCGCTCGTGCGCGGCCTCCACGCCTTCTTGAATCCTTTTCGCCCGGGTCTCCGGCTTGGCGGCCTCGTCGATTCTTCGAACGATGAAATTCCGCTTGCCCGGCGGAAGTGACTCGAAGGCCGCCTCGACCCCCTCGGCCCGCAGCGCGGCGACCAAGTCATCGGGGAGGACCACATCGGCGCGGTCCAGCACGGTGAATCGAACGCGTATGCGGTCGCCCGTCTTGGTTTGGGTCTCGCGCCGAACCTGTGCCTTGATGCGGATGTAGTGCTGGCCCCCACCCACTGGAAAGAGGCTCACCTGGAAAGGCTCTGAGTCATTCACCCGGGCCAAGACCAACACCGGGCCCGTGGTGCCCAGCGCTTGCGTGATCTCGGCGGGCACGCGCACGGCACAGTAATCCATGCCCTCCGCCCAATCCTCAAGATCGGCATCGAACGAGAGCTTTTGCCCAGCGGTGGGAGCTTTCTGCATGGCTGTAGCTGCCTGATGCGGTGATCGCAGGATCGTACAGCCCCCCAAAAGCCTCGAACGCCAGAGGGGCCACGCTATTGCCGGCCCTCGCGGCGGTAGTGCAGGGCCACCGCACCGTTGCCCAGGGCGTGGGCTGAGACCAGCTCCAGACACCGCGTCTGGGGGAGCCCAGCTTGGTACAGCGTGGGGCCATGGCCGGCGATCCTGGGATGAACGAGAAACATGTACTCGTCGATCAAGCCCAGCCGATCGAGCTCTGTCGCGAGCTTGCCGCTGCCCAGCAGCACGCCGTCCGGCGTCGCATCCTTGAGTTGTTGCACGCCCGAGCGCAGATCCCCCGTCACATGGTGGCTGTGGGCCCATGGGAAGTGGGCTCGCGTCGAAGACACGACGTACTTGGCCTTGCTTTCCAGCTTGGTCGCCCACTCGCGCACGGCCGGCGGCGCAGCCACCTCGCCCCGCGCGACCGCGGGCCAGTAGCTTTCCATCATCTCGTAAGTGGTGCGGCCCCACAGCATCGCCCCGCACTGGTCCATCAAGCGCGTGAAGAAGGCGTGCGTCTCGTCGTCAGCGATCCCCTCTTGGTGATCGACGCAGCCGTCCAGGGTGAGGTTGAGGCTGAAGGTCAAGAGTCCCATGCGGGTTTCCTCAGAGTGGAGTCGCGAGCCGGCCGAACGGGAACCGCGTATCGGATCACCGATTCAGCCGAGTCGGGAATGTAGTCGGCACCATAGCTCTCCAAGTCGGGCCCGTAGGTGTGCCGCAGGCCTGACGAGAGCAGCCAATTGGCGTAGATGTAGTTCACCGTCAGGTTCAGCTCTTTCGGCAGCCCACGGTGCGTGAACTCGGCATAGGTTGCTGCCGGGATCGTGATGGCCGTCATGCCCTCGGGCACTCTGGGCCGCCCCTGCACCAACGCGCCCGCCAAATAGCCCACCTGCTCTTGCCCGGGGGTGGGAATCACCACGCCATAGAGCATGTCGGTCTGCACGCCCGGTTGACGCTCGGCGAGTTCACCCACACGCTCGAGGAACGCGCCCCACAGCGGCGGGAGCTTGTCGCCCATGTTGCTCTTGTCGGATTCGATGCCGTAGAAGTCTGTGCGCATGCCGACCAGCGTCATCCGCGGGCGCTGCAACATCGTCGGCACCAAAGACACGCCACCGCGAAGGTGGCGCAGGTACTCGTCATCGATGCGCAGCTTGCGCACGAACTGCGTGCGCTTGCCCAGGCCCCGGTACGCGCCGGGTGTCATGTCGAACGCGCGTTTGAAAGCCCGCGTGAAGGCCGCCTGGCTCTCGAAGCCCGAGGCCAGCGCGATCTCCAGGATCGGTGATCGCCCCTCGTCGAGGGCCACCAGCGCGTTGGCAAGCCGGCGAGCGCGGATGTAGCTCTTGAGCGTCTCGTTGGTCAGCGCCTTGAAGGTGCGCTGAAAGTGCCAGTGGCTGGCCAGCGCACGGCGCGCCACCTCGGCGGTTTCGAAGTCTTCATCCAGGTGCGCTTCGATGAAGTCGATGCCGCGCTGGATCTGCTTCAGGTGGCTCATCGCACCGCCCACTCCCACCGCCCCAGACGCCGCGGCCTGTGGGCGCCCGGTCCAACTTGGGCCGCCTTCGCCTGGGCGCTCATGAACCCGCTGCCACGTCGAAGAAGCCCGTCATCGCGACAAGCTGGCCGCTGGCCGCGTACTCACCGAAGCTCACACCGTCGCCAATCTTGCGGCCCTGGCCATCTCGCATGTTCCACTTGGCAACGCTGCGGCCGTGGTGGGCCAGGAAGTAGGTGGTCTCGAAATGCCCCCCGGGCACCTGCTGGTGAAAGTCGAGCATGTAGGCGATCAAAGCCTCGTGGCCCTCGCACTCGGCCAGCGGGTCACGGTAGACCGCGCCGCCTTCGACACTGCGCGTCAGAGCGGCGCGCTTGGCCTCGGCACCTTCGGCCTTCCAGGCCGACGCATAGGTTTCCCACACTTCGTTCGCGGCGTTCATGCCCATCTCCATGGTTGACATGATGCGACCTTATCGGGGCGGCGGGAAACGCCTTTGATCTTTTGTGCGAATCCGCTGAGCGAACACGTTTGGCGAACACGTTTGCCGATCAGCGTGCCAGACCAGTCAGCAGTGCGGCCGCCGTGTCCAACGGTGCGGCTTGCCCTCGCCAGCCTGACTCGCCCGGCGGTGACACCACCGGCCTACGAAGCGGTGTCGCCTGACTGCCGCAATTCGACGGAAACGCCGTAGAGCGCCAGCATGCCCAGCACATGCCCGATGGCGACGCCTGGCTCGCCCGATTCGATTCGGGCGATGGTCTGCACATGGACACCCAGCCGGGCGGCCGCCGCCGACTGGCCCTCGCCCGCCTTCGTGCGCGCAGCTTTCGCGGCCGCGCCCATGTCTTTGATGGATTGGAGGGCCGTGCCGTCGATCTCGGCAGAAATTCGCTTACCTTGGGCCATGAGGGATTGTCACAGCAACGCGAGTCACCGGCCCGAGCGACGATGCCGCATCAAGGAGGCCCTACGTTGGACATCACCGCATTGCAGGCCACGCTGCGCCAATTCGCCGCCGAACGCGAATGGCAGCCTTTCCACACACCGAAGAACCTGGCCACCGCCTTGATGGTGGAGGCGGCCGAGTTGGCCGAGATTTTCCAGTGGATGACGCCCGAACAATCGCAATCGGCCTGTGGCGATCTCGTCACCCAAGAGCGCGTGGCAGACGAAGTGGCCGATGTGCTGCTTTACCTGGTGCAGATCGCCGACCACACGGGCGTCGACCTGAAGCGCGCCGTGGGGCGCAAGCTGGTCAAGAACTCGAAGAAGTACCCGCCACTGCGGCCCGGGCTGCCGGCGGGCGCTTCCGGGCCCGAGACGGTGGAGACACACGTGCTGGTCGATTGGGAGAACGTGCAGCCCGGCGAAGCCGACCTGCGTGCGCTGGTGCCAGAGGTGACCGACGTGTGGCTCTTTCACGGGCCCGGGCAGAAGGATGTCGGCGCGCGGCATGCTTCGTTCGGCGACCGTGCGACGCCGGTGAAGATTGCGCGCACCGGCAAGAACGCATTGGACTTTCACCTCTCGTTCTACATGGGCTACATCGCCGCGCGCCACCCGGATGCGCGCTTCGTCGTGATCTCGAACGACAAGGGCTACCGGCCCATGCTGGAGCACGCGGTGGAGCTTGGTTTCGCAGCGCGGCATCTCGAATTCAAGCCGGCCCCGCCAGCCCGCAGAGCCGCGGCGAAGAAGACGAGCCCCAAGAAGCCGGCCGCTAAGAATGCGCCGGCCAAGAAGGCCGCACCAGCAACCGACAAGAAGACGGCGCCCCCGGCACCCGCCCGGAAAGTGGCCAAGGCACAGCCGAAGCCGGCACCCGCACGTGTGCCCGCACCCGCACCCGCACCTGCACCGACACCGGCACCTGCACCTGCACCTGCATCTGCATCAAAGAAGGCCCCCGCGGCCAAAAAGGCAGCCAAGCCCCAGCCTGCACCACGCCCAGCCCCACCGCCGCCCCCCGCCGCGTCAACCACGGTGAGCAAGCTGCTCGACCATGTGCTGGCGAGCCTGAAGAAGACAAAGAACCGGCCCGCGCGCCAATCGAGGCTTGTCGCCTCGGTCAAGTCATTGATCGGGCCGGGCCACGATGCGCAAGTCGTCGAGGCGGTGTTGGCCGAGTTGCTGGGCACCGGCAAAGTGCAGGTGACCGCCTCGGGGGCGGTGGAGTACGCGTTTTAGTCACGGCCCTTGGTGGCCGCTTCAACCGTGGGTGCAGCCCATCGGCGCGGCCATGCCAAACAACCGCCCGGCCGCTACACCGAGCTGAACGCGTTGGCGACCAGGCCTGCCAGCAAGGGGCTCAGCGTTGCCACGATGGCGGCAATCCGACGCACGGGATCGACTTCGCCAATGTCCAGCTTCTCTACTTGAGACTGGGTTGCGGCGCTGGGGCCTAGCCACAGCGGCCGCTCCTCCAGCATCAATCGCAGCCCGATCAGCGCGGGCACGTAGATGGCAGCGAGCATCGCGCTGAAGGCCAAGCCGAAGCAAAGCGTCAGGCCGCGGACCAGCTGACGCAGGCTTTCAACGCCGTCTGCACGTGCCAAAGCCGCTGGCAACTTCCTGCAGCGGGCCTCGAATGCGCCATCGCCCGCCGGGGCCGCGCTGCTGCCGGCGAAGAAGGTGCCACTGGCGCCGGCCGGCGCCATCGTCTTGCACAGCTCCGCTGCGAGCTTGATATCGGCCGTCTTGGGCATACCAGCGAGGGGTATCGACAGGCCGGCGGACAACTGCAGCGTGCCGAACACCAATGTCAATGCTCCGAGGTAGAGCATGTGATCCAGCTCTCTCAAACGCTGGAAGAGGACGGACAGTTGCAACAGCAGGGGGCCGTGGGCCTGGGGCCTGCCCATGGGTTGCAACAGGATAGTGGCACCTGCAAGCAGCACGCCGGGGACGATACAGGCCGCAGCGAACATCAGGGCCGGCGGGGATATGTACTCGAAGAAGGGGCGGACCGACTGCTCACGTTGCAGCAGCGCCTGGCCCAGGCGGGTAGAGAACGGCATGACGCCGAAATTGACCCAAAGCGCCAGACTACCGGCCACCACCAGGAAGATCGAGACGACCAGGATGGTGCGACATCGGTATTCAGGGGCCTTGCCGTAGAAGGCAGACGCCGCCCAGATGACGCTCGCCACAGCCAACGTCAGCGTGATCACCAACGTCACCCCGCTGAAGGCTCGCGCGGCACTCCCGGCCGCGAAGTCGATATCGGATTCTCTCAGCGCCACCCAAGCGTCAGACAGGCATGCATCGAGCTCCGCATCGAGATAGCCCACGGCCCCCAGCATTAGAAGCATGCAGAGCCAGACGAACAACAACCAGCCGGCCGGCGCAAGCACGCGCAGCCGCGGAAAGGTGCCATCGTAGAACTCGGGCATGGTGGGCAGATCCCGTCTCTCTGTGTGCGCCTGCGCATTGAGCACATGACGAGGCGGGCGGTTTGCCGTCGAAATGGCCTTCTGACGTGCTTATCCCCAACTGGTGCCTGCGCGTGGCAGCAACGAGTGTGAATCGACACGCACAAGCCGCAATCCGCAACATGGATGAAACTTGAACTGGCTGGGGAGAACGGTCTTTGCGCGATCCGGAGCCGGCGCTCGGCGCCTGCCATCCGCAGCGAGGGAAGCTCTCTACTTGCCCGACGCTGGCGGAAGAGTGTGAATGTGGTGGCAAGATTGAACCTCCAAATAGAAGGTCGTCCGGCTGCGTCCGCGCAGACTCTGCCGGACGTTCCCTGGTAGGGCGCGTGTCCAGCGGGGCAGCGGCTTCGCGGGGGAGCCAGCCAACCGGAGTCAGCCAAGCGGAGCCATGAACCAGAACACAACTGCGGATTCACGCGTCGCCGTTCTGGTGGACTGCGACAACACTTCTCCGGAGGTCCTTGAGCATGCACTGAAGGTCGTCGCTCAGTTCGGGCGGGTCGTACTTCGTCGTGGCTATGGGAACCACGGGACATTGGCCAACAAATGGCAGGAAGCGCTGGTACGACTGGCCTTTACTCCCTGCCTGCAGTACCAGTACGCCTCAGGCAAAAACACCTCGGACATCGCGCTGGCACTCGACGCACTGGAGGCGTTGTTCGACAACCGTGCTGATACCTTTTGCCTCGTCACCAGCGACTCCGACTTTGCCTACCTTTGCCGCAAGTTGCGCGAGCGAGGGGCCACGGTGAATATCGTCGGCGAAGCGAAGTCTCCCGATGCGCTGCGGAACGCCAGCGATCAGTTCTTTGAATGGGTGAAGCCAGCGAGCACCCCTGAGCCATCGCCGCGGGGCTTGGCACCGGCCCAGAAGCCCGTTGACGCCAAACCCGCAGCGACCAAGGCAGAACCTGCCAAGCCCTCGCAGAAGCGCCGGCCGCTCATGGTGGTGGAAGCCGTCAAGTTGATGGCGGCTGACACCGCGGAGGGCAAAGTTCATCTCGGGCCACTTGGTCAGTACCTGAAGCGCACGGATCCGGCCTTCTCGCCGCAGACCTATGGCCACTCTGGCCTGCTGGACATGCTGCGTAGCTACGACTTGCTGGCCGTGCAGCAGGAGATCGGCGGCTACTGGACGGTACGGATGGCGCCGGCACACGAAGCCGCTGCTGCCGCTGTCTTCGCCGACATAGTCAAATCCAACGGCGCTTGATCGCAGTTGGGGCGCTATTCCAGCGGGGCCCACACGGCAGCCGGGCCCCTAGAACAAATGGCGACGGCGCTTGCGATTCGCGAGACGCTGCCCTAGCCTCATTCGCGTTGCCCACATGGCAAACCATCGCGTCGTCAAGAGAAGGGAGAACCCATGTCGATGCTCCGCTCACATCGCGTCCTCACCGCCACGACCCTTGCCGTCGCTATTTGCGCCGGCCAGCCACGGGTTGCTGCCGCCGCGGACCATGCCACTGTGTATTCGATGTCGGAGGTACCAGACGGAGCGTTGCCCCAGGCGGCGCTGACCCTGGGTTCCGATGGGCTGCTGTACTCATCCACATCTGGTGGTGGCGCGCAGCATTCCGGCACCTTGTTCAGCGTCTCAACGGCTGGAAGCCTCCAGGTACGGCATGCGTTCACGGGCGCCGACGGCAGCGACGCGAGCGCCCGACCGATCCAGGGCAGCGACGGCAATTTCTATGGGATCACGATGCAGGGCGGATCCCAGCAGCGGGGCACCCTCTACCAGATGACACCTGCGGGCGTCGTGACCACGCTGCATCATTTTGGAACTGTCCCCAACGACGGCTACTGGCCGCGAGGCACGCTGGTGCAGGCCCCGGATGGCAAGCTCTATGGCGTCACCATGGCGGGAGGAAAAAAGGGGCTGGGCACGGTCTTTCGAATCTCCACCACAGGCGACTACGAGATCGTCCACACCTTCAGTGATGTCGGTCTGGACGCCGGTGGGCCGATCTCGGGCTTGATCATCGGCTCCGACGGCAACTTCTATGGCATGTCCGACCTGCGCGGTGGTTTCGGCTTCGGCACGATCTACCGCATGTCGAGCAAGGGCAAAGTGAAAGTGCTGCATTCGTTTGACGACGCGGCGGATGGCGGCGGGTGCGCTGCAGAGCTGATCGAATGGGAAGGCTGGCTCTATGGCACATGCAGCCGAGGGGGCCAGAGCTACATGGGAACGGTGGTTCGCATTCGCCTGAACGGCAAAGGATTCAAGGTCTTGCATTCGTTCAGCGAGAACGAAGGCTCGGGCCCGGTATCCGGCCTGGTGCGCGTGGGCAACATGTTCTACGGCACTACCCAGTGGGGCGGCCCCCACTCTCGTGGCACGGTCTACAAGATTTCCGCGAAGGGCGAGTTCACTCGTCTATGGGCGTTTGGTTCGTTCAGCCAGGACGGCCTCGCCCCCTATGGCGGACTGGTCCTGGCCCCCGATGGCTTGCTCTACGGAACGACGCAGATCGGGGGAGCCAACAACGCGGGGTCCATCTATTCGCAGGCGCCGTGACAAGCTCGATCTGCCTGCAGCGACGGCCCTGGCCGTGACCCCGCCGTACTGCCCTGATCACTGCGCGGCTCGGAGCACAAGACCTGCTGCCCAGACCGCGGCGAGTCCTACGCTTGCCAGCAGTAGCCTACGGCGAATGCTCAGATCAGACTGAGTGCGGACGTTGGCGAACGGCCGCACTTGTGTGCATTCGGCTGCTTGAAGCGGCAACAAAGCCTATAGCGTCGTAGAAGTCCCGATCCATTCCCCCCTTATGGCGACATGCAGCGTTCATCGACTACTCGGCCGATGGGCCCGATAGATCAAGGGCTGCCGGTGTGCAAGGTTAGTCGCCCTGTTTGACTGTCTTTGCGGCTGCCGTGTATCCATCCATGCAGCTGTCTCCGTTGGCTGTGCGGCGTGGCATGGCCAACATCAATTTGCCGAGGAGCTGATTTGCCATAGCCCGATCGCGTTTTGCAAACGAACCTGCAATACCTCCGAGTGCGGATGCAACTGCCGCTTCCGTCTGGACCGACATGTGTTGGTCGCCAACGCTGAGGGTGACGGCTCGATTCAGCACGCTCACCAGCGTCGCACAACGATTGGCGTGCTGAGCGCCGACGGCGAGCATTACCGGGTAGCACATCAACTTCCATGCCGCGCCCTCGATCGGCACTAGGAAGCGGCTGCGGAAGTACCAACTCGCCAAGACTGCCGCAACGCTGTCGAGATCACTGCCATCTTTATGCAGCATCGACATCAGCAAGTGCGCCATGTGTCCAACAAGATCCCCTGCGGTTTTCCCGGGGTGCCAGATCGCCCTAGACAGCGTGGTGAACGGCTGGTGCGCTTGAAACGCATCAAAACGCCGCGAAGCCCCTCCCCGAAAGTCCTCCGGCACAGCGCCAGCCAGCGAGGCGATCAAATAGCGGTCTTCAACGTTGATGGCAACGTTCCACTCGTGCAGCTTGACGAGTGCGGCGGCAACTTCCTGCGGTTGGATTGAGCGTTCGTCACACAACGCGTTCAGAAGATCAAGCGTTGAAAAGAAGCGAGCGGCTTTACTCTCCTCGTGGATCATTGCCCTTGTGATGGCGTCGTCACAGTAGCTCAGCCACGTATGTCCGTTGGCTAAGTCGGCATACTCGCGCAGCAAGGATTTCGCTGAGATGCCCCCCCGTGTCCGCGATCGCTGTGTACTTGGCTGTTCAATCCTGTCTATCCAATGGTTGATTCGTCCAAGGATGGATTGCGCCTTCTCCATGGTCGCGCCGTTCGTCAGCAAACCTTGGGCGTGCTGACTGATGAAGCCCACAGTGAGGCTGGGAATAGCAACGCGTCTGAAAGCCGAGAACACGAGGTCGAACAGATCTAGCGAATCCAGAACGAGGAGCGACGTCAGATCAAGTAATGGCGTATCTCTAGATGCATCCTGGCTTGTTGGTAAATCGTCTGAGCTTGCAATGTTGAGATGGAACTGGTGATCGTCGGGCTTTGACCGCATGGCGACATGCCAGAGCAGGAAGGCATCGCCGATGTAGTGCAGGACGAATCCCGGACGGACGATGAAGGGCACGGGAAGCTCGCCGCTGCGCGCCTGCTGCTCGCGCTTCTCGAATTCGCGCATCCTGGCTCGCGAGTCGCCGACCAACGGGTCGAGCAGGTCATGCAAATCCTCCGTGCCGTCTAGGCCCTCCGCAGGAAGCGATACCCGTCGGAAGAGGCGAGACTCTGGCCAGGTCGCGCAAAACGCATCAATGCGTCGTTGATAAGCCTGCAAGAACGCGTCTTCTATGGCCGGCGCGTTTACCGTGATGGCCATGACAAGGTTGATGTAAATGCCCTCCTCCTGCTCGTTGGCAGGATCAACCAGTTCGCCTACGGCCTTGGCGGCCGCAATCGCTTCATTCGAGCGTTCTTGTTGAAGATAGATCAACGCGCTGAGCCGCAAGAGTTCAAGCCGTTCCGTGCGATCAGAAACCAGAGCCAACAGTCGGTCGATAGAAGCGCGAACGGCATCGATTCGGCCCAGCCTGAGTGCCAACCCCATGTAGTTGTGCACGACCGATATCCGGTTGGTGCCAACCTGTAGGGCGCGGTCGAGCATGGCCCATGCTGCTCCGGTGTGTCCGAGCATTTCTTGCGCCACGGCACCCATGGACAGCAGCCGTTCATCGTCCTTGAAACGCAGCAAAGCTTGGACCGCTTCATTTGCTGCTTCCGCCCAGTTCCTTAGCGTGGTGTGCGCTGCCACCAACCGTGTGGCTTCGTGAATGTTGAACAGCGCTTTGTTGCGGAGCTGGCGAGCCAGCTCGATAGCCTCAGCCGCCGCTGAGGGCTCGTTCACATCCAGATTTGAGAAGAGGTTTGCCAGCAACAGCCAAGACTGCGGATGTGTCTTTAATCCGGCACGCAAGGCGCTCAAGGGCTCTTCGCCACCGGGATTTACGTGGCTAAGCCGGGCAAATTCGCTGAAGGACAAGTATTCGGCCCATTCAGGCCGTGAAAGCAAGACTCGCTGAAGTTCCTCGGCTTCTACATGCCGGCCAATCCTGTGCGCAGCTGCGAATCCCGTCGCCACAGCCATCGGTGATCGCTCCGTGGGCGCTTCGCCGGATCGAGCGGTTGCGAGAGCTGCATCGAGACAGTCGGCATATCGCCGCATCTCGAACAACAACGATGTCCGACGGGTGAGCACATCAATGGTTGTGTCCTGCCGAAGGTTTGCCGTCAGAGCCGCTTCCGGCTCATGTGCGCCGATTGCAAGAAGCTCCAGATCGTGCTGTAGGCCTTTGTACTGCGGGCGATGCGCGGCGGCGTCGATCAACAATTCGAGGGCTCGCGCTTGCTGACCGAGCACGCCAGCCACGCCGCAGACGGTCGGCGTGATGAGTTCGATGTTGGGGGGCCAGTTTTGCTCTTTGAGGCCTTCCAGCGCCTTGAGTGCCATCTCCCATGCTTCGCTGGCCGGTGCGAGCTGCGTGCCGATAGCGCCCGACAGCGGCAACTCCTCAGAGCCTTCGCGCGTTTGAGCGGTCATCGTTGCGGCGGACCACGCAGCCCTCGCGGCGATCAACTGAACGCTCGTCAGGTCATTCGCGGGAATTCTTGCGTCCCTCTCTGCGGCCTTCGCCACAGCGATTGCGTCTTGCCACTGCCCCCTTGACGACAGCAGCAGGAGCCGGGGTAGCAGGCGCTTCTCCTGACTGATACGCGCCAGGCATGCTTCCGCCGTATCGAACTCTTGCAGGGCGATGTGCACGCGTAGACGCAACGCCCATCCATCATCCGTTTCTGCTGATGCAAGCGTGGTGCTCACGTCGCGAATGCCATCGGAGTCCTGAGCATCGACAGCCTGCAAAAGGCGAATCTCCGCGAGAGGGAGAAGATTCTCTAGCGATGCATGAACTGTGTAGGCTTCCTCGAACAGCGGGAGCGAACCTGCCCGGTCGCCATGCTGGACGAGGGCCTTTGCTCGCAGGACCAGGAAGGCACTCTTCTGGGCAGGGGAGGCGCCGAACCCGTTCGGCAACAGCTTTCTCAGCGCACTCTCAGCTTGCGCTGTATTGCCAGCACGCAGCAAAGCTCGTATCTCGTGAGCTGCCGCCGGCAACTCCTCATCTTGCTCGGGGTTGTCCGCCGTAATCCATGCAAACAGGGCGGCGGGCCGCCGCCGCGCTGCTTCCGCGAGTTGCGCGATGACGGGCTGCCCGGTGCCTACGGATGCAGCCTGACTAAGGATGTCTTCCAGTGAGACAGCCGATTGGGCAATCGCAAGCTGACGCTCTAGATGCGCTCGGATGTCCAGGCGCGCGTGTAAACGTTGCTCAATCGGGACATGCACATTTGTTGTCCCTGCATTCGACTCATCTAGAGCTGTAGGTGAGCCACGTACCCTCGATAGCTCTTCCGATATCCACTGCCAGTGGATATGGCTTTCGTCGATTACAAGTTTTCCTGTTTCGTCGAGTGAAACCACCGCTACCGCCAACATGACTGCAACGGTGGCCTGCGCGTACAGATTCAACGTACGGCGCTTGAGGGTGAAGCTAATCTTCTGTTCGGCTTCAATCAGGTCAGGGGACTCCGTCCCCTTAAGCTGAATAAGGAAGACATGGCGAATGCCACCCGCGACTTCCAAATGAACAAAGATGTCGAAGCCAAAATCGCCGTCGCCGGAAATTTCTACAACATGCCAGCTCGAGGGGCGCTGCAATTCAAACAGCAGCTTCGACGCTTCGCTGATGAGCCGATTCTTGTCGACGATAGGAAAATTTTCAGCCACGGCTCACCTCGTTGGGCGGGGGCTCGGCATGCGAAGTGGCATCGACTGACCCCACCCTCGTGCCGCCCCGATCACATTCTGCGCTAACTGATCGCCCGGCTTAAGCCGTGAAACTGCCCAACGCTATGGAACGCTTATGTTCATCACGGCGTAGGACCGCTATCGCTGCAAAGCAGTCACCCGCCTCATTCGAAACGGTCGGGCCCTGGAGTACCGGACAACCGTCGCACCGCAACCGCCGCCTCGCCGGTACTCATGGCGACAATGCTGCCCATCGAATCCACTGAAACTACGCCGCCAGGATGGGCGCTTTCAACATCATCGAAGCTCCGTGCATTTGCCCCGCCTGCCAGGCCGAGGCCGTGATCAGCGCGCAGGCCCATGTGGCTGCGAGTTTTTTGGGTGACGAGTCGGGCCGATTCAGCGGCAGAACCTATCGCCTCTCAGAGCGCATGGCCTGGTGGCCTGAGATGGACGCCAAGCATGGCGCGTGGCCAGAAGGCGGCGATCCATCTCAGAGGCCGCTGATCAGGGAGGCGTGCTATGCCAAGTGCACGCGGTGCCATGCCGCGCTCTGCGCCGTCGTCGAGTTTCAAGATCTGGCGGCCGTTCGTCTGGTTCAGGTGTCGTTAGAGGCCGATTGGCCGGCCGGCTATCTCCGATAGAAGATGGACACATGACCCTTGAACCTTCGCCTCTCGTCAGTCGGCATCGAGTCTCACTGTCGGTGCCGGTTGATCGCTACCCGTGCCAGCAAGGAAGGGTGATATGAGATTGCGCATGGACTTCGAGCGCGCTTTTGGCGCCCTGGCCTTCGCTCGCCCCTTGTTCTACCAGTACCCCGGCGGAATCAGATTCGAGCTGTCCGAAGGCGGATCGACGGTTGACCAATTCCTCACCGCGATGCGCAAAGCCCAAATGATCTGCGACTCGGTGTTTGCAGGCGCCGAAACCTTGACCATCGTCTTGTGTGCGAGGGCCTGGGGAAGCCCTTTCAGTCAGCGCGTGGCGCTGCGCGACCTGCGGCGTGCGGGCATCCGTATCCCGAGTGATCGCAGCATGTGGACCGAGGCCTTGAACGGGCCGGTCATGATCGGTGATGAGCCCGATGTCTGGATTCGTATTGCCTTTCAGGCCCCCATCCACCGATTGCCCAACCTGCTGTGGTGCGCCTTGTCCTGCGATCTGAACATCGAGCCTTCGCCGGGGATCACCGTCTACCTCGCCGATCTGCCGTCCCAGATCTTGGTGTTGCCCTACGATGATCGAGGCATGGACGTGGTAGGCCCGAATCATGAGCGACTTGCTTCGCTGTACCGCGAGTTTCAACCCCTCACCCTGGAATACGACCGAGAGCAAATGCAGGCCACCTTCCATGCCGTCTGACTCCCCGCTGGTACACCGCCACAAACCAGGGCTGCCCCAGCGCTTCGAGCCAGGGCTGAAATGAGAGTGCGCCGCCGCTACGCCTGTGGCTTGATGGCCTTGCTCGCGGTCTTGGCCGCCGGCTTTGCGTGGCCCGAGCATCCCGTCATCCCGGTGCAGGGGGCCTCGCGCACCGACTGGAACGCGAAGTCGTTCTGGTTCGAGCCTTGGGGGCAGTCGGGCGTGCACAAGGGCATCGACATCTTCGCCAGGCAGGGGCAACCGGTGGTGTCGGCTGTGCCCGGCGTGGTGGTCTACCAAGGGCAGTTTGGCATTGGGGGCCGCGTCGTCGCCGTGTTGGGCCCCAAGTGGCGCATCCACTATTACGCCCATCTCGATGAGGCGGCCCCAGCCTCGTGGCTTGTCTCGGCCGGGCAGCCCGTTGGCGCGGTGGGCACCAGTGGCAACGCGGCGGGCAAGCCGCCCCACTTGCACTATGCGGTGGTGTCGCTGGTTCCAGTGCCTTGGCGCATCAGCACCGACACCCAGGGCTGGAAGAAGATGTTCTTCCTCGACCCTGGCCAGTTGCTGGCGGGCCGCCCATGACACTTCGAATTCCCGGCCTCACCACCGTCAGGGGCGGCAACGGCGCCGCTCGATTTTCCACATCACCGCACCCCATGAAACGACTGCCTGCCCTCTGGCTTTGCACCCTGCTCGTCCACGCTGGCCTGGCGCAGGCTGAGCCCAGCCGCATCGGCGCGCTGGCCGGCCAGTGGGCCGCGGATGTGTCGCGGTTGCCCATCCCTGAGCCGATGCGGCCGAAGCGCGTGACGATCACGTTTGCCGATGCCGAAGGCGGCAGGCTCGCGACGCGGGTGGAGGTGGTGGACGCTTCCGGCCACGTGCTTTTCGCGGAGAGTGTGGCCGAGCTCAACGGCACGGCGGTGCCGGTGAAGGGCGATCTCGAGGCCGACATGGCGGCCGCGTCCATGCCGGCGCCGAATGTGCTGGTGATGCAGTTGGTGAGGGGTGGCGTTCCGGGGTCCACCCGCGTGTACACGCTGTCGCCCGATCACCAATCGTTGGTGGAGACAGCCGCCAATGTGGGCGACGATGGCCGCCCCTTCATGCGCACCCACCAGTTCAGCCGCGTTCGGTAGCGCCCACCCCCAGCGCGCCAACGCGCCAACGCGCCATCGCCGCGCTCCACCGCCGCTCGATCCACCCTGGGCTGCCTGCTGCAGCCCCCCACGCGCCCTCACCCCCGGCCATCCTCGACCTTGAGGATGCGGCCGCCGACCTGTTCGTCGTGCAATTCGGCGAGCGCTTCCGGCCTTGCCGGCAGCCAGCGGCGGTAGACAACAAGGGGGATCGGCCATGACATCGCGTTCGAAGCCGTCAGGCGACGGGGCATGCGCAGGCACACGCGTCGGCGTAGGCGGGCGTGCAGGCGGGCGTGCAGGGGGGGCTGCAGGTCGGACAGCGAGTGGCGCAGGGCCCGATGGGCGGCGCACCAGGCGCGTCACGGCAGCCGTAAGCTGGCCTCTCATCGCCGTGCTGGCGGGGTGCTCGGCGCTGTCGCCGCAGATCTTCTCAGACCGGCTGCTGGTCGAGCGCGCGGCCGACGGCACCTACAAGGCCACGGCAGGCAGCCCGCCGCGGGCGCTGGCCGAGGTGGTCACCGAGGTGCAAAAGGTGCAGGGCCGCTACATCGCCGCGGTGGCCGAGCAATCCAACGCCACGCCGCAGCTCGGCGCCGGTCTGGTGGGCTTGTCGGCGTTGGCGCTGCTGGCCACCATCAATGGCTCCAGCGCAAAGGATGTGGCGGGCATCGGCGTGGCGGGCGCGGCAGGCTACACCTATGGCAACAGCCTGATCTCTCGGCCCCGGCTGGATGTGTACCGCGCCGGTGCCGCGGCACTGGCTTGCGCGCTGACGGCCGCAGAGCCCTTCAGAGAGGGGCAGGCCACCCTCGGCCAGCCGGGTGATGGGCTGGAGAAGGAAACGCTCTATGGCCTGCGGCAACGCGTGAAGCTGCGCGAGGCCACGCTCACCGCCAAGGTCGATGCGGCCGAGGGGCTGACCCGCACCGTGAACAAGGTGGTGGCCGAGGCCAAACCCCAGGTCTGCCGCCAGACCTCACCCCGGCCCACCTGCGCCGCGGCACCCGCCGGCGCCACCGCCAGCGAAGCCCAGGCGCTCGCCGCCAGTTGCCTGGCGCGCCAGAAGGCGTGGGACAAGGGCTGCACGCCTGCGCAGCTGGGCGAGGTCGACGTCGAGCAAGCAGACCCGGCGGCGCTGGCCGCCATCTCGGAAGCAAAGTCCGAGTTGAAGGCGGTGAAGGCCACAACGGCCCTGGCCCAACGCACCATCAGCGCGCTGGCGGGCGCCGGCCCGCTGCTGTGGGATCGATCGGTCGCCATCCAGCTGAAGGTGAGTGAAGAGGTGGACAAGACCGTGCCCAGCCTGGCGGCGATCTTCGAAGCCGCGCGTGCGCAGGGGGGCATCGCGGCGCGCCTGACGGCACCCGAGAAGGCGGCCTCAGAAGCGGCCCAGCCGATGGGCAAGCTGGAGGGTGCCCGGGTGGATCTCACGGCGATGAAGACACGCGAAAAGAACCGCACCCTCACCGCTGGCGAGACCGATCAATTGGCCGAGATACGCGCCGCCACCGTCGCGCTGCGCACCGCGCGGGTCAGCCTCGACACCCTGGCTGCCGATGCCCTGGGCCCCCACCCTGAGCAGGCGCAGAAGGCGCTCGCGCAATGTGCCGTCGAGGTGAAATCGACCACCTTGCGCGTCTTCCCGCCCGGCGACAGCGCCACCATGGCTGCAGGCGAAACGCGCGTCTTCTACGTGGCCAGCGGTGGCCAGGTGCCGGTGGCCGAGGCCGAGGCCAATGGCGAGCGCACCGCCCTGCCCGTTCGGCTCGAAGGCGGCCAGTTCCGCTTCGACTACACGGTGCCGGCCACGGCGCAAGCCGGTGACACGGTGGTGCTGCACTTCCGCGATGGCACGGCCTTCGAGCACACCGTGACGGTCACCGTAGGCGAGGCACCGGCTGCCGCAGCCTCGACCGCGCCCGCCTCCGCCGGTGGCAGTCGACCCTCGCTGGCAAAAGACATGGACCCCGACACCCTCGCCCGCCTGGGCCTGGCCGCGGGTGCCACCGATGCGCAGATCTACGCGGCGATCGACCGCTGCCAGGCCAGCGGCAAGGCGCCCAAGACGGGCCTTTGGGATGCGGCCACCCAGCAGGCCTTCAAGAGTGGCGCCTGCAAGGCGGCGTGATGGCTGGCACCGCCCACCTGGCCGCTGAACGCCGAGTGCGACAGGCACTCAATGCGGTGCTGCGCGCAGAGGGCATGGGCCCATCGCTGGCACCTCAGCTTGGCCTGCACGACGATGCCGCGCAGGCCCTGTGCTGGGTTCAGCACGAGGTTTCTGCCTCAGGCGCAGGCGGGCCGGTGTTCACCCTCGGCTTTGACGACAGCTGCCCCAGCCATCACCTGCCCACGCACTTGGCAACGCTCGGCGGCGAGCGAGGCCGCATCAGCATTCGTGCGGTTCGAAGCACACGCTTCGGCGTGGCCCAGGCCTGGATGCGGGCGCAGAACTTGTCGCACCCTTCACTGCGCGGCACGCTGGGCGCGGTGCTGCGCCACCCGGCCGATGCCTCGCGCCTGCTCGCGCTGACGGCAGGCCATGTGATGGCCGCAGACACCCAGACCCAGCGTGATGACCAGGCCGGATTCTTCTTCGAGACCGGGGCCGGCGGCACCATCACCGGCCGGCTGATCGACTGGCAGCCCAATTTCGCCCGGCTGCCGACGGTGACCGCCATCGATGGCGCATTGGCCGAGGTCAGCGCCGAGGCGCTGACCGATCTGGCCGCCCACGCTGACGAGTGGCCCATCGGCACGGCCTCGCCCCTGGCCGGCGAGCGGCTGCGCCTGCGCACGCGGGGGTTCGAAATCACCGGCGATCTGCCAGCGCTGGTGAGCGTGCGCCTCGCGCTGGGCGAAGACACCACGCGAAGCTACCTCCTTGAAGATGCGCTGTGCTGGCGCACCGACGCCCCCACCGACGAAGGCGACAGCGGTGCACCCGTGTGGAACGAGAGCGATGAGCTCATCGGCATCCACGCCGGGGCTGCGCCGCAAGGCAGCGCCCGCAATGCGGTGGCGGTGCCGATCGGCCGGCTGCTGAACTGGGCCGGCGCTTCGTTGGTGCGGCGAGGCGAGCCCCTTCGACGCGCGCCGGCGGCCCGCAACGCCCCCATGCCGGAAGCGGTGGCCCCGGCCGTCGCACCCGGCAGCGCACCGAGCGACGTGGTGACACTCGCCCGCACGATGTGGGGCGAAGCCCGCGGAGAGATCGGCGCCATCGACGGCATGTGCGCTGTGGCCCATGTGGTGCTCAATCGGGTGAAGCGGCAAACCTATTGGGGCCGCACGGTCGCCGGTGTCTGCCAGAAGCCCTGGCAGTTCAGTTGCTGGAACCGCAACGACCGCAACCTGCCGCAGCTGATGGCGGTGGATGCCACCAACGCCCGCTTCGCGCAGGCGCTGGAGCAGGCAGACCAGCTCATCACGCTGGAGCGCACGGACGCCGCGCGCCGCCAGCGCGACGACCCCACCGGCGGCGCCACCCACTACCACGACGCCCGGCTCAGCCCGCCGCCACGGTGGGCGCGCGGCCATGCGCCCAGCGCCCGTATCGGGCATCACCTTTTCTTCAACGACATCGCCTGAGGGCCGCATGGACACGCGCATCATCGACGTCGTCATCGGGGTCGCACTCGTCTTTGCGATCACCAGCCTGCTGGCCACGGCCTTGCAGGAGCTGTGGGCGTCGATGCGCTCGCTGCGTGGCGAATACCTCAAGAAGGCGGTGGCTTCATTCGTGGGCGACGACGCGAAGTTCGCCGAAGGCCTGCTGGCACACCCCATCGTGGTGTCGATGGCCAGCGGCACGAAACAAGACAGCCGAAAGCCTTCTTACCTGACCTCTGACGTGGTGGTGTCGTCGTTGGTGGGCCACCTGACGGGCACCTTGCTGGGCGGCATCCGGCCGCAGACGCCTGCCGAGTGGGTGAGCGAGGTGAAGGCGGCGGTTGGCAAGGCCCAGGGCGCTTCGAGCGAGCGGCTGCCGAACGTCGACTTCACCGCGGGCCTTGTCAGCGTGCTGGCCGGCGTGGAGCACGATTGGCCTGCCTTCGAGACGCGACTGGCGGCGTGGTACGACGCGGTGTGCGAGCGCTCCACCGGTTGGTTCAAGCGGCACACCCAGGTCACGCTGTTCGTGTTCGGCTTGCTGATCGCCGGCTTCGCCAACATCAACCCCATCGTGATCTCGGCGCGGTTGTGGCAAGACGAAGCCCTGCGAAATGCCACGGTGGAAGCGGCCAAGCGGGCCAGCGCAGCGTATGGCGACGAAGTGAGTCGCCAGAGCGCCGCGGCGTCCACGCCGGAATCGGCCGCTTCCCACGCGACCGCCCCGATCGCCCTGCCCGCCTTGATCAACGGCAGCACCAGCGGGGCACCACCGAGCCTGCCGGCAGCGCGAGAGGCCACCCGTGCCGTTCCGCAGGCCTTGCAGGCGCGCCTGGCCGAACTCAGCCAGGCCCTTCAACAGCAGCTGGCCCCGCCGGCCGATCCGGGTGCGGGTGACGGGCTCTCGCGGGCGCTGATGGCGGCGATTGCGCTGCGCGAGTCGCTCAAGGTGACGCCACTTCGCGCGTCGGAAGTGCAGACGCATGTGCAATCGATCGAAGCGGCCTTGGCTTCCAACGCCGGGGCCGGCCCGACGCTGCGCCTCGCTGCCGACGTGCGAAAAGAGGTCGCGAGCTTCCTGGTGCCGCCGCCGCTGGCCACCGTGCCGCCGCCGTTGGCCACTGCCGCCACCGCGGCGAGCACCCCCAAGGGCCGCACCACACCCACGGAGTGCGCGCCGCTGTCGCCCGCCGAGCGCGAGTTCTGCACGCGCTTGAACGACCTGAACGCGCTGCAGAGCATCGGCCTGCCAATCGGCTGGGTCAACGGCGCGTGGCCCACCTACTTCAAGAACGGTGCTGCCGCCTGGTGGGGCAACCTGCTGCTGGCCCTGGCCGGCTGGTGCCTCACCGCCATCGCCTGCACGCTCGGCGGGCCGTTCTGGTTCGACCTGTTGAGCAAGCTGGTCAAGATGCGGGGCGCGGGCAGCAAGCCCGCACCAGAAAGCGTGGCATCTGCGACCGGTGGTGCGGCAGGTGAGCCGACCAAGAGCCTGCTGAGCCGGTCGCCGATCAGCCCCACCGTCGCATCGACGCCGGCCGATCCAATGAGCGACGCCCTCAACGACGCCGAGCGCGCGCTGTCGGTGGCCGAGATCGAACGGCTGCAGCGTGCCCTGCCGATGCCGCCAGCCGCGGTGAGTGGCAGCTTCGATGCGGCCACCCGCCAGGCCATTCGGCAATGGCAGTCAGCCGGCGGCATGGAAGCCACCGCCGAGTTGACGGCGGTGCAGATCCAGCAACTTCTCGGCCTGGCGCCAGGAGGCCTCGACGATGACTACCTCGGCTAGCGGCGCAGCACCGATGCCGCCCACCACCCCACTCTCGCCGCCGCGCACCGCGCGCATCACCCACCGGCTGAACCTGCGCAGCGGCCCCAGCGTCAGCGCCACGCGCCTGGGCCGGCTGGAGCCGGGCCAAACACTGCAGGTGGATCGCGTGCTGGAGGCCGAGCCCTTCTTGGGCCGCAATGCCTGGCTTGGCCTCGCCAATCGCGAGGCCTACATCTGGGCAGGCGGTGTCGAGCTGGATGAGCCGGCGCCGGCCGCCCCGCCTGCGGCCCCGGCAGGTGCAGGTGCAGGCGCAGGTGCAGGTGCAGGTGCGGGTGGCGTGCCGCCAGACGTCTCTCGCCGCGCCAACGGCACCATCCTGCCTTTGAGCCAGCTCGGGCTGGGCACGGTGTTCGGCACCTTCGACACGCAACCCGGCGCTCAACGAGGCTCGGTGGTCATCACCACGCCCAACTGGGTGGCGCAAAACATCCAGCAGTTCACCCACCCCGTGCTCACGGCACTGAGGCATCCCTCGGTGGCGCTGCACCGCCTGGCCATTCCACACTTCAAGGCGGTGTTCGACGAGATCGCGCAGGATGCGAGCCTCGTCGAGTTGCTGCTCACCTGCGATGGCACCTTCGTGCCGCGCCGCAAGAACTGGAACC
The DNA here is from genome assembly GCF_038066555.1 of Ideonella lacteola. NCBI lineage: Bacteria > Pseudomonadati > Pseudomonadota > Betaproteobacteria > Burkholderiales > Sphaerotilaceae > Ideonella > Ideonella lacteola. The sequence goes on from NZ_JBBUTG010000021.1 coordinate 89,519, forward strand.
CGGCGCACCCCGACCTCAGCTCGCACACCTGGGGCGTGGCGATCGACTTGAACGCCCGCTGGAACGGCGCCGGCCACCAGCCCGCGCTGCCAGGCCAGGCTGGCCACTTGGGGCCGCTGGTGCCGGTGTTCAATCGCCAGGGCTTCGCCTGGGGTGGGCACTTCACCAGCAACCCCGACGGCATGCACTTCGAGCTGGCGCGGCGCAACCCCTGAACGGTGGAGGGGCGCGTGGCCCGGGGCTATACCTCCAGCCACTCCTTGCGGATGTAGGCATCGGCCTTCAGGGCCGAAGGCGTGCCTTCGAACACGATCTGGCCATGCCCCATCACCAGGCAGCGCTGCGACACCTCCAGCGCGATGGTGAGCTTCTGCTCCACCAGCAGCACCGAGATGCCGCGCCGCTGCAGCTCGCGCAGGTACTCGGCCACCAGTTCGACGATCTTCGGCGCCAGGCCTTCGGTGGGCTCGTCGATCATGATGAGATCAGGGTCGCCCATCAGCGTGCGGCACAGCGTGAGCATCTGCTGCTCGCCGCCGCTCAACACACCGGCCTCGGTGTGCTGGCGCTCTTTGAGCCGCGGGAACATCGCGTACATGTCGTCAAAGCCCCAGCGCGCGTTCTTGCGGCCGCCCTTCTGGCCCAGCATCAGGTTCTGGTGCACGGTGAGCTTGGGGAAGATGTCGCGGTTCTCGGGCACGTAGCCGATGCCCAGGTGGGCGATCTCGAACGCCTCGCGTCCGATGAGCTCTTGGTCGCGCCAGCGCACCGAGCCGGTGGCATCCACCAGGCCCATGATGGCCTTCACGGTGGTCGAGCGGCCCGATCCGTTGCGGCCCAGCAGGCTGACGATCTCGCCCTCGCCGACACTCAAACTCACGCCGTGCAGCACATGGCTCTTGCCGTAGTAGGCGTGCAGGTCTTGCAGCTGAAGCAGCCCGGCCATCAGTGCGCCTCCGCCGCCTGGGCATCGGCCAGCACCGAGCCCAGATACGCCTCTTGAACGCGCGGGTTGGCCCGCACCGCCTCGGGGGTGTCGAACGCCAGCAACTCACCGTAGACGAGCACCGCGATGCGGTCGGCCAGGCCGAAGACCACGCCCATGTCGTGCTCCACCGTCAGCAGCGTCTTGCCCTCGGTCACCTCGCGGATGAGCTGCACGAAGCGGCTGGTTTCGCTCTTGCTCATGCCGGCGGTGGGCTCGTCCAGCAGGATCACGCTGCTGCCGCCGGCGATGGTGATGCCCACCTCCAGCGCTCGCTGCTCGGCATAGGTGAGGTTCATCGCGAGGTGGTCGCGCTTGCGATGCAGGTGGATCTGTTCGAGCACCTGCTCGGTGCGATCGTTCACGTCCCGCAGGTTCGACAGGAACTTCCAGAATTCATAGCGGTGGCCCATCGCCCACAGCAGCGCGCAACGGATGTTCTCGAACACGCTCAGGCGGCCGAAGAGGTTGCTCACCTGGAAGCTGCGGCTCAGGCCCGCCCGGTTGATCTCATAGGGCTTCAGGCCGCCGATCGGCCGCCCATGCAGCAGGATGTCGCCGCTGGTGGGGCCGAAGCGGCCGCTGATGAGGTTGAACAGCGTCGACTTGCCGGCGCCGTTCGGGCCGATGATGGCCACCCGCTCGCCGGCCTTCACCGCCAGGCTGACCCCGCGGATGATCTCGGTGCGGCCGAACGACTTGGTCACCGCCCGCAGCTCTACCGCCGCGGCGCTGGTGGCGTTCGTGGCGTGGGGCGTCATGCCTGGGCCTCCCGTCGCTTGATCTCTCTCTCGATCTCGGCCTGGGTGTCGTCCCACTCACGCAGAAACCGGCGGCGCGCCAGCTCGAACAGGCCGAGCGCGGTGCCAGCCACCAGCGCGAGGCCCACCCAGGTGTCAGCGCTGTGCACGTCCACGGTCGTCCCCAGGAAGCGCACACCACTCTCGCCCGAAGAATCGAGCTGCAGGTGGTAGACGATCTCTACCACGCACGCCACCGCGAGGAACACCACCGCACCGGCACCGCCCAGGCCCAGATACGCCGTCCACAGGCGGCCCAGCTTGCCGAAGGCCGCCACCCGCAGGTTCATCATGATCAGGCTGGCCACGCCGCCCGGCGCGTACATCACCATGAACAGGAAGACAAAGCCCAGGTAGAGCTGCCACGCCAGCGTCATCTCCGACAACAAGACCGATGACAGCACCAGCAGCACCGCGCCGATGATGGGGCCGAAGAAGAAGGTGGCGCCGCCGAGGAAGGTGAACAGCAGGTAGCCACCCGAGCGCACCGCACTCACGGTTTCAGCGGTGACGATCTCGAAGTTGATCGCGTTGAAGGCACCGCCGATGCCGGCGAAGAAGCCGGCGATCATGAAGGCGAGGTAGCGCACGCGCTGGGTGTCATACCCGATGAAGGCCACGCGTTCGGGGTTGTCGCGCACCGCATTGAGCATGCGGCCCAGTGGCGTGCGGGTGAAGGCGTACATCGCCGCGGTGCAAACGAAGCAATAGAAGGCGATCAGGTAGTACACCTGCAGCGCCGGGCCGAAGCTCCAGCCGAAAAGCCGTGTGTCGTAGACCCGGTTGGTGCTGACGCCGCCTTCGCCGCCGAAGAATTCAGGGAACATCAGCGACATGGCGAACACCAGCTCACCCACGCCCAGCGTGATCATCGCGAACGGTGTGCCGGCCTTTTTGGTCGAGGGGTAGCCCAGCAGGGCCGCCACCGCCAGCCCCGCCAGCCCACCCACCAGCGGGATGAACGGCAGCGGGATGGGCAGCGCCCCTTGCGAGGCCAGGTTCATCGCATGGATGGCGAAGAAGGCGCCCAGACCGGTGTACACCGCATGCCCGAAGCTGAGCATGCCCCCCTGGCCCAGCAACAGGTTGTAGCTGAGGCAGACGATCACCAGATAGCCCATCTGGGACAGCATCGTCAGCGACGTGCCGCTGGTGAAGATCTTCGGCGCCACCAGCAAGATCAGCGCGAAGCCGCCCCACACGACCCAGCGGCCCACGTTGAGTGGCTTCCAGTGGTAGCGGCGGCCTGCAGGTGACATCACGGCGCTCATCAAATGGCCACCCGGGTGAAATGGGTTCGTCGTTCCACGTGCATCGACGGTCAGTCCTCTCGCGTTCCCAGCAGGCCCCGTGGCCTGAAGACGAGCATCAGCACCAGCAGCAGGAACGGCAGGATGGGTGCCACCTGAGAGATCTTCAGCTGAAGCAGCGACTGGCCATAGGCCTGCGGGCTGATCTTCACACCCAGCGCGGCCAGCAGGCTCATCGCCGAGTGGTCGAGCGCCACCGCGAAATTGACCATCACCCCGATCAGCAGCGAAGCGAGGAAGGCGCCCGCCAGCGAGCCCATGCCGCCGACCACCACCACCACGAAGACGATGGCGCCCACGGCCGCCGCCATGCCCGGCTCGGTCACATAGGTGTTGCCGCCGATCACGCCGGCCAGCCCTGCGAGTGCGGCACCGCCACCGAAGACCATCATGAAGACACGCGGCACGTTGTGGCCCAGCGCCTCCACCATGTCCGGGTGGGTCAGCGCCGCCTGGATGACCAGGCCGACGCGGGTGCGCGTGAGCACCAGCCACAGGCCCAGCAGCATCAGCAGGGCCACCAGCATGATGAAGCCGCGCGAGCGTGGGAACTGGGTCTGGAACAGGGTGAACAGAGGGCCATCCAGCCCTGGCGGAAGGGCGTAGGGCACGGCGGCGCGACCCCACACCAGCTGCACCAGTTCAAGCACCACGTACGACAGGCCGAAGGTGATCAGCAACTCGGGCACGTGGCCGAACTTGTGAACGCGCCGCAGCGCAAAGCGTTCGAACAGGGCGCCCATCGCCCCCACCGCCAAGGGCGCCAGGATCAGGGCCGGCCAGAAGCCGACATAGCCCGAGATCGTGTAGCCCAGGTAGGCACCCAGCATGTAGAAGCTGGCGTGGGCGAAGTTCAGCACGCCCATCATGCTGAAGATCAGCGTCAGGCCCGAGCTGAGCATGAACAGCAGCAGCCCATAGCTGATGCCGTTGAGCAGCGAAATGACAAACGCCTCGAGGGTCATGGGGCTTGAACTGCGCCGCTGCGGGCCGCGGCGGCTGCTACAAGGGTGATGAAGATGGGTGGCGGCGGCGCACCCAGGGTGGCCCCGCATGGGCAGCGCACGGCCACCCGGAAGCGGCCGTGCACCCGCGCAGCGGGCGGTGGCGGCCATGCGCCACCGGGCGGCCCATTCAGGGCCTCTTCATCTGGCAGGACGTGGGCGTGGCCGAGACATAGGCGGGGTACATCTTCGTCAACGCGAAGGTGTTGCCCGTCTCCTCGACGTTGTAGTTCTGCTTCGCATCCACCTTCTGCCAGGTGGCGAAGAACAGCGATTGCTGCAATTGGTGGTCAGACGCGCGCATCGTCACATCACCGGCGTAAGAGCGGACCGTGAGCCCCTCCATCGCCTGGGCCACCTTGACCGGGTCGGTCGATTTGGCCTTCGCGATGCCGCCCTGCAGCGTTGCGAACAGGTGCAGCACGGTGGAGGTGGAGAAGTCCTGCTTGTACTTGGCCTGGAAGGCATCGCGGAACTGGCTGTATTCACCGGGCAGGTTCGAGTACGAGCCGTACATGGTGGTGATCTTGCCCGTCAGCGCATTGCCGATGGCGGTGGGCGTGCCCTGAGCGCCAGCGTAGTAGGTGTACCACTTGGCTTCGAGCCCCGAGTCCTTCGCGGCCTTGATCAGCAGCGCCAGATCCTGGCCCCAGTTGCCGGTGATCACGGTATCGGCGCCGCTTTGCTTGATCTTGGCGATGTAGGGCGCGAAATCCTTCACCTGGCCCAGCGGGTGAAGTTCGTCGCCCACCACCTGGATGGCCGGCGTCTTGCGCGCGATGATCTCTTTGGCATAACGCGACACCTGCTGGCCATGCGCGTAGTTCTGCCCGATGATGTAGACCTTCTTCACCGTCGGGTCTTCGGACATCGCCGTGACCATCGCCTCCATCTTCATGGAGGTGTCTGCATCGAAGCGGAAGTGCCAGAAGCTGCACTTGCTGTTGGTCAGGTCCGGGTCGACGGCGGCATAGTTCAGGAACACCACCTCCTTGCCCGGGTTGCGCTCGTTGTGCTTGTTCACCGCATCGAGGATGGCCGCCGCCGCGCCCGAGCCGTTGCCCTGCGCCACGTAGCGAAAGCCCTGGTCGATCGCAGCCTTCAACACGTTCAGGCTTTCCTGCGGCGAGGCCTTGTTGTCGAAGGCCACCACCTCGAACTTCACGCCGGATTTCGCGCTGGTGCGTTCAGCCGCCAGCTGGAAGGTGCGCAGGATGTTCTGACCGATGTTGGCAAACGGGCCGGACTGGGGGTCGATGAAGGCGATCTTCACCGTCTCGCCCGCCTGTGCACACGCCAAGCCGGCTTGCCACAGCAAGGCCGCTCCCACCGCCAGAGACCAAGAACGCCGATTCACCATCGTTGCCTCCGAGTTGATGTCCTGCATGCCGCACGGTAGCGGCGAAAGTCGGAAAAAGATTCCGGAGTTCCCCGAACGCGCTGTCGCACCGGAGACATTGCAGTGCGCATGGTGCGGCGGCCACCAGGCGCGAGGCGCCGACGATCAGGTGCCAGGCAGCTGATAGCCCTTGAATTGATCGCGCAGCTTGAGCTTCTGCACCTTGCCGGTGGCGGTGTGCGGGATCTCGGCGACGAAGGCCACGCCGTCCGGGATCTGCCACTTGGCGATCTTGCCTTCGAAGAAGCCCAGCAGCTCGTCACGGCTGACGGTGGCGCCCGGCTTGGCCACCACCACCAGCAGTGGCCGCTCGTCCCACTTGGGGTGCTTGCAGGCGATCGCCGCGGCTTCGTGCACCGCCGGGTGGGCCATGGCGATGTTCTCCAGGTCGATCGAGCTGATCCACTCGCCGCCCGACTTGATGACATCCTTGCTGCGATCGGTGATCTGCATGAAGCCATCGGCGTCGATCGTGGCGACATCGCCGGTCGGGAACCAGCCCGGATCACCGTCAACCGTGACCAGCGGCGATTCGCCTGCATGGCCGAAATAGCTGTCGATCACCCAGCCGCCGCGCACCACCAGGTTGCCGGCCGACTGGCCGTCCCACGGCAACGAGCGGCCGTCGTCGTCGATGATGGCCATGTCGATGCCGAAGATGACCCGGCCTTGCTTCTCCAGCAGGCGCTGCTGCGCCTCTTTGGGCAGGGCTTCCTGCTTCGACGTGAGCTTGGAGAGCGTGCCCAGCGGGCTCAGCTCGGTCATGCCCCAGGCGTGGATGACCTCGACACCGAAGTCGTCCTGCAGCGTCTTCATCATCGCCGGCGGGCAGGCCGAGCCGCCGATCACGGTGCGCTTGAAGGTGCTGAACTTCAGCCCGTTGGTCTTCATGTAGGTGAGCAGGCCGAGCCAGACGGTGGGGACGCCCGCCGAGAAAGTGACCTTTTCGGCCTCGAACAGCTCGAAGAGCGACTTGCCATCCAGGTGCGGGCCCGGGAAGACCAGCTTGGCGCCGACCAGCGCGCCCGAATACGGCAAGCCCCAGGCATTGACGTGGAACATCGGCACCACCGGCAGGATCACGTCGCGGGCGCAGCAGTCCATCGCGTCGGGCAGGGCCGAGCCGAAAGCGTGCAGCACCGTGGAGCGATGGCTGTACACCGCCCCTTTGGGGTGCCCGGTGGTGCCCGAGGTGTAGCAGATGCTGGAGGCGCTGTTCTCATCGAGCGGCGGCCAGGCGTATTCGCCGTTCTCGGCGCCCACCAGCTCTTCGTAGCACAGCAGCTGCGGCAAGGCGCTGCTGGCCGGCATGTGGGCCCGATCGGTCATCAGCACCAGATGCTTGACGGTTTTCAACTCGGCGGCCAGCTTCTCGACCAAGGGCAGGAAGGTGAGATCAAAGCACAGCACGCTGTCGGCCGCGTCGTTGGCGATCCAGGCGATCTGCTCGGGGAACAGGCGCGGGTTGATGGTGTGCAGCACCAGCCCCGAGCCCGAGGCGCCGTAGTACAGCTCGAGGTGGCGATAGCCGTTCCAGGCCAGCGTGGCCACCCGGTCGCCCGGTTGGCAGCCCAGGCGGGCCAGCGCCTGCGCCACCCGCCGCGAGCGGGCCTCGACCTCGCCCCAGTTGGTGCGGTGCACATCGCCTTCGACCCGCTTCGAGACGATCTCGGTGTCGCCTGAGTGACGCGCGGCGTGGCGGATCAGGGATGAGATCAACAGCGGCATGGCCATCATCTGGCCGGCGAGAGCGGGCATGGATATGTCTCCTGTGGGGTGACCTCGATCATAGGCAGGCGCAAGGGGCTTTCCGGACGGGTGAAGCCCTGATCGCCATTCTTTACCCGCCGCCAGGGGCATCGGCTCGGCCACCCTGCCCCCCCCAACCCCACCCCTAGCTTGGCGCGCCCACATCCTCAGCCTTGGGGATGCCGGAGCGCTCGCGGGGCGCAGACAGTGGCGACTCGAAATCAACCCGCGCTGGTGGCCTGAGCTGTACCACCCCCTCGAGGGACGACGGACGTGACTCGGCCCCATTCTCGTGTCGCGAGAAGGGCCATGCGGACTCGACCCGAGGCGCTTCCAGGCGCGGCTGTTCATCGGCACGGCGTACCAGCGCGAGGAGCCCAACATGCCAGTCGCAGTCTCGTTCCCCGGGGTCTATGTCGAGGAGTTGCCCAGTGGCGTGCGAACCATCACCGGTGTCGCGACCTCGATCACCGCGTTCGTCGGTCGCACCGCGATGGGCACCGACGAACCCACCCTGATCAACACCTTCGGCGACTTTGAGCGCCAGTTCGGCGGCCTCGACCCGAACTACCCACTGAGCTACGCGATACGCGACTTCTTCCAGAACGGCGGCGCCAAGGCGGTGATCGTGCGGATCTACAAGAAGAAGACGGGCGAAGGCGTCAACGAGGCGGCGAAGATATCGCTGACCAACCTCGATCTGGTGGCCGCATCGCGCGGCAGCTGGGGCAATGCGCTGCGGGTGCGCATCGACGACAAGGTCTCGGAAGACGTGGCCACCCGCTACGGCCTGGCCAATACAGACCTCTTTAACCTCACCGTGCGCCGCGGCTCCGATGGCGCCACCGAGACCTTCGTCAACCTGACGGTCAAGGAAAGCCCACGCCGGGTAGACCGGGTGCTGCTGAACGAATCGGCGCTGCTGCGCGTGGCCGACAGCACCACGCTGCCGGGCACCTCGGTGCCGCCCAAGCACGCCGAGCCGGGCGCGGGCAAGACCATCTGGACGGACGACGCGGCCTCCGCACCCGTGGCCGATGCGGGCAAGGCCAGCGACAGCGAGCCGCTGGACACCGCCGCCTACCAGGGCAGCGAAGCGAACAAGACCGGCCTGTATGCGCTGAAGAAGACCGACCTGTTCAACCTGATGTGCATCCCGCCGGACACCCGCGAAGGCGACACCGCATCGGCGGTGTACAGCAGCGCGCTGGACTTCTGCGTGCAGCGCCGCGCGATGCTCATCGTCGATCCGCCGGCCGCATGGAACTCGGCGAATGTCGTCACCAGCAAGCTGGATGAACTGGGGCTCAGCGGCGAGCGCGCCCGCAATGCCGCGCTGTTCTTCCCACGAGTGCGCCAGCCTGATCCCCGCCGCGACGGCCAGCTCGACACCTTCGCGCCGAGCGGCGCCATCGCCGGCCTGATCGCCCGTACCGACACCAACCGCGGCATCTGGAAGGCGCCAGCCGGCGTGGATGCGGCCGTCTCGGGCGCGCAAGGCCTGGCGGTGAGCCTCACCAACGAAGAAAACGGGCAGCTGAACCCGATCGGCGTCAACTGCCTGCGCACCTTCCCGATCATCGGCACCGTGGCCTGGGGCTCGCGCACGATGCGCGGCGCCGACCTGCTGGCCGATGAATACAAGTACATCCCCGTCCGGCGCACCGCCCTGTACATCGAAGAGAGCCTGTACCGCGGGCTGCAGTGGGTGGTGTTCGAGCCCAACGACGAGCCGCTGTGGGCGCAGATCCGGCTGAACGCCGGCGCGTTCATGCACAACCTGTTCCGCCAGGGCGCCTTCCAGGGCGCATCACCGCGCGACGCCTACTTCGTCAAGTGCGACAAGGAGACGACGACGCAGAACGACATCAACCTCGGCATCGTCAACGTCGTCGTCGGCTTCGCGCCGCTGAAGCCGGCCGAGTTCGTGATCATCAAGCTGCAGCAGATGGCCGGCCAGATCGACGTCTAAGGCCTCGACCCACCCATCCTCCAGGAGAGCCGACCATGGCCCAGTTCACCGTCAACGCCCAGCGCTTCGACCCCTACAAGAACTTCAAGTTCAGGGTGAAGTGGGATGGCAAGTACGTCGCCGGCATCAGCAAGGTGAGCGCGCTCAGGCGCACCACCGAAGTCGTCAAGCACCGCGACGGCGGCGACCCGAGCAGCAGCCGCAAGTCGCCCGGCCGCACCGAATTCGAGGCCATCACGCTCGAACGCGGCGTGACACACGACAAGGAGTTCGAGCAGTGGGCGAACAAGGTCTGGAACTTCGGTGCCGGCCTGGGCGCAGAAAGCTCGCTGAAGGACTTCCGCAAGGACGTGATCATCGAGGTCTACAACGAGACCGGCCAGCTCGCGATCGCCTACAAGGTGTTCCGCGCCTGGGTCTCCGAGTTCCAGGCGTTGCCGGATCTCGACGCCAACGCGAACGCCATCGCCATCCAGCACCTGAAGCTGGAGAACGAAGGCTGGGTGCGCGATGTCGAGACGCCCGAGCCGTCGGAGATCAGCTTCACCGACCCGGCCTGATGGCCGAGCAGTGCCGCGCCGATGAGTCCAGATGAGCACGCTCACTGCACACGCCGTGCTGCAGACCTGGGAACACGCCCGGGCCGAGCACCCGCTTCGCCGCTCGCTGGCGCTGCTGCGCATGGCGTGGCCCGAAGCCGACGAGGGCCATGGCGCCGACTGGGGGCAGTTGCCCCTCGGAACGCGCGATGCCTGGCTCTTCCGGTTGCAGGAGATGCTGTTTGGACAGGAGCTGGACACGATCGCCGCCTGCCCGGCTTGCCAGGAGACCCTGCAGACGCAGTTCGCGACCGCCGACCTCCAGACGCCCGCCGGCGAGGCGGGCCACGGCGGCGCTTCGCTGCAGCTCGATGGCTTTGAGCTGGACTTTCGACTGCCCGCGAGCGACGACCTGATCGCGGTCGCCGAACTCGACACGGTCGAGGCTGCCACCCGGCAGCTGCTGGAGCGCTGCGTGCTGCAGGCGCGGCACCACGGCTCGCCGACAGCCGCGAGCGAGTTGCCCCCTGCCGTGGTCGACCGGTTGCAGCTGGAGATGGCGCAGCTTGACCCCGGCGCCGACACGACCATCGCCCTCACCTGCCCCGCCTGCGGCCACGGCTTCGAGCGCCGTTTCGACATCGGCGCCTACCTGTGGGACGAGCTGGACGACTGGGCCCAACGCACGCTGGGCGAAGTGCACCTGCTGGCCTCGGCCTACGGCTGGAGCGAGTCTCAGATCCTCGGCCTGAGCGCGGCGCGCCGCGGGCACTACATCGCGCTGGTGCAGTCATGAGCCCGCAGAGCCGCCTCAAGGACGAACTCCCCCTCGGGGGGACGGCGCGCAGCGCCAAGGGGGCTGTATGAGAGCCCACCACCTGGCCCGGCTGATCGAGCGTGCGCGCCCAGGCGACGACGTGCTGCAGCGCCGCCAACCGTCGCGCTTCGAGTCGCCGCGTCCAGCGCCGGGCCCAGCCATGGACGAGATCGATTCCTCCACGATGCCGGCGGCTCCGCGAACCTGGGCGGCCCCCTCCGAATCGGGGCCCACCACGTTCGCCCCCATCGCTGATCAGCCTGCGGCCCGAGAAGCCCGCCATTCACTCGGCCACCAGGGCCAGCGGCCCCCGCAGGGCCCAGATCGGCACGCTCGACCAGAGCCACCTTCGCCGCGCGAAACGCTGAGGGTGGATGCCACGCTGGCACGATCGACTCCAGCCACGCCCGCCACGCCGCACGCCCCGCCTGCGCGCCCGGTACACGACAGCCGGCACGGGAATGCATCGGCCCCCATGCTGGCCTCGCCACCACTATCGCCACCGCCGCTGGCGAGGGCGCAGGCCGAGAGCGCCGCTCCCGCCGCCGCGGCTGTCCCTGCCCGGCAAGGCGGGAACGCCGATCACGCGTTTGCGCCGCGGCCCCAACGAGATGCGGCACCGGCGCCCCAGGGGCAGCCCACGTCCAGCGTGCGCGCCCCGCGCACGCCCTTGCTGCAAGCCCCGCCGATGCCGCCCCTCCGCCGGCCCGAGCCCGCGCAGCCAGCCCGTGCCATGGCCCGCGCTGCGCGGCAGTCGCCGTCCACGGCGGCCCAGGCTGCCACACCGCGCGAGGCGCCCGCGCCGGTGCAGGTGACGATCGGCCGCATCGAAGTGCGCGCCGTGACCGCGCCCGCCCCACCGGCCCCGAGCCGCCGCGCCGCGCCGCGGCTGAGCCTGGATCAATACCTGCGTGAACGGCACGGAGGCCGAGGATGAGCACCGCCCTGGCCATCGCCGCCGTGACCGCCACCCTCAAAGACCTGCTGAACGAGGGCCTGCTGAACCACGACCTGTCGTCGATCGGCAGCTTCTCGGTCACTGCGCAGCCGCCCGACCGCATCACGACCGGCAACACCGAAGCGAACCAGCTCAACGTCTTTCTGTACCAGATGACGCCCAACCTGGGCTGGCGCAACGTGGCCCTGCCCTCGCGGGACGGACGGGGCCAGCGGCTGACGAACCCGCCGCTCGCGCTGGACCTGCACTACCTCATCAGCGCCTACGGCAGCCAGGATCTGAACGCCGAGGTGCTGCTGGGCTACGCGATGCAGCTGCTGCACGAAACCCCCGTGATCTCGCGCGAGCAGCTGCGCACCGTGCTTGGCACGCCGTCGCCGGTGGATGGCACCATCGTCCCGGGACGCTTCGGCACCTTGTCGGCAGAAGACCTGGCCGACCAGGTCGAGCTCATCAAGATCACCCCCGTCTACCCCAGCGCCGACGAACTCTCGAAGCTGTGGACGGCGATGCAATCGCGCTACCGCCCGTCGATGGCCTACCTGGTGTCGGTGGTGTTGATCCAGGCCGAAGGCGGCGCCCGCGCGGCCCCGCCGGTGTTGCAACGCGGCGCGGGCGATCGGGGCCCCGAAGCGATGGCGGCACCGCCCACCCTGCTTCAGGCCGTGCGCCACGCCAGCCTGCCGCTGCTGCCGGCCTTGCGCCTGGGCGACGATCTGCGCTTCATCGGCACCGGCCTGGCCCGTGCAGGCACCCTGAGCGCGGTCTTCACCAACGATCGCCTGGGGCTCACCCAGACCTTGGCCCTGGATGCGGGCGGATCGGGCACCGAGCGCAGCGCCAGCCTGCCCGCCGATTCGGCGCCCGGGGCCGTGGCAGCCTGGGGTGTAGGCCTGTACAGCGTCTCGATCCAGGCCGACGAGCCAGGCCGCCCGATCTGGCGCAGCAACAGCGTGGCCGCCGTGATCGCCCCACGCATCACCGCTTCGCCGCTGGCTTCAGACGCGGGCGCCGCGTTCACGCTGACGATCACCTGTGCACCCCGGCTGCAGCCGCGACAGGAAGCCGGCGTGCGGCTGATCTTCGGCGACACCGAGCTGGTGCCGAGCAGCATCGATACCCCGGCCGACACCACGCTGCCGAGCACGATCGAGTTCGAGGTGCCTGCCCTGCCAGCGGGCAACTACCTGCTGCGGTTGCGTGTGGATGGTGTCGACAGCCTGCCGGTGCTGGCCGCGGGTTCGCCGCCCGTGTTCTCCTTCGACGCCGCACAAAGCGTGCAACTGTCGTGAGGGCCTGGCCATGAGCATTCAAACCTGGCTCGACGACAACAACCGCTACCTGGCAGCCTCGCTGCGCTGGTTGAGGCTGAAGCTGATGGCGGCCGCCGAGCCGGCCCGCCCCGCCGCCGATGCGGTGCCGCTGCCCGCGGTCGCCCCGGCACCTGCGGTGAAGGCCCCGCCCCCCACCCGCGCCTGGTTCAGCCGCAACGACGCGCCTGCAGCGCTGCCATCGTTCGCGCCCACGCCGGTGCCGGCCGAGCCGATCGCGCCGGCCGTCAGCCCCGCCGAGTTGGCCGCCGCGGCCGCCGAGCGGGCGGACGCGGCCAGTTGCGAGCCACCCCCGGCGCTTGTGCTGCTCGCCCGCCGCATGGGGCTGAGCGACTTTGAAGCCGACATCCTGCTGCTGTGCGCGGCCTGCGAGCTCGACCCCGATGTGGGGTCGCTGATCACCCGGGCCCAGGCCGGCGCTGGCGGTGGCCACGGCCTGCCCAACTTCTCGCTCGCGCTGCGCCTGTTCGACGAGCCCAGTTGGGACGCCTTGTCGCCGCACCGGCCGCTGCGCTACGCCCGCCTGCTCGACATCAACCAGCCCGGCGCCACGCCCCTCACCGTGGCCGCGCTGCGCGCCGACGAGCGCATCGTCCACTTCATCAAGGGCCTGAACGACATCGACGAGCGGCTGGCCTCGCTGATGAACGCGGTCGACGTCGGCGCGGCGCCGCAACTGTCCGCCTCACAGCAGGCGGTCGTGCACGACCTGTTGCAGCAGCTGCGCGCCCTCGGCACGCAGGCCCCTGCGCTGGTCATGCTGCTGGGCCTGGACGGGCACAGCAAGACCGAGACGGCGCGTGCCGTCTGCGCCGAGCTGGGCTGCTACCTCTACCGGCTGCCCGCCGAATCGCTGCCCGGCACGCGCGCCGAGATCGAGCAACTGGCCCGCCTGTGGCAGCGCGAGCGGGCCATGCTGCCGTTGGCGCTCTACCTCGAGGCCGAGGATCTCGACCCCTCGCACGGCGAAGCGGGCAGCCTGCTGCGCTCGTTCGTATCGCGCGATCTGGGGCTGGTGTTCCTCGCGCTGCGCGAACCCGCCGCCCTGCGCGCCCCCGAGACGCTGATGGTTGAAGTCGACAAGCCCACGCCCTCCGAGCAGCACGAAGCGTGGATGCGGGCACTGCAACCCGCCTTGGCGCCCAGCGAAGCGCGCGACACGGCCGACCGGCTGGCGAGCCAGTACCAGCTCAACACCCGCGAAATCGCCCAGGCCCTTGCGCTGGCAAACGCCCGCACGCCCATCGATGAAGAGGGCCCGGCCGACACCACCCAGGCAGCCCTGCCCGAACGGGTGTGGAAGGCCTGCAAGCAGGCGGCCCTGCCACGGCTGAACCTGCTGGCCCAGCGCATCGATGCGCGCGCCACCTGGGACGACATCGTGCTTGGCGACGAGGCCACCCAGCTGCTGCGACAGATCGCCGCGCAGGTTCGCCACCGCTACCGCGTCTACCAGGACTGGGGCTACGGCCGAAAGATGAACCGCGGCCTCGGCATCAGCGCGCTGTTCTGCGGCGAAAGCGGCACCGGCAAGACGATGGCCGCCGAGGTGATCGCCAATGAACTGGATCTGGCGCTGTACCGCATCGATCTGTCTGCGGTGGTCAGCAAGTACATCGGCGAGACCGAAAAGAACCTGCGGCGCCTCTTCGACGCGGCCGAGACCGGCGGCGCCATCCTCTTCTTCGACGAAGCCGATGCGCTCTTCGGCAAGCGCAGCGAGGTCAAAGACAGCCACGACCGCTACGCCAACATCGAGATCAACTACCTGCTGCAGCGCATGGAGTCGTTTTCGGGCCTGGCCATCCTCGCCACCAACATGCGCAGCGCACTCGACACCGCCTTCCTGCGCCGCCTGCGCTTCGTCGTCAACTTCCAGTACCCCGGCGTGAACGAACGCCGCCAACTGTGGCGCCATGCCGTGCTGCCCGACGTGCCCCACGACGAGCTCGACTTCGACCGCCTCGCGCGCTTCAACCTCTCCGGCGGCAACGTGACCAGCGTGGCACTGAACGCCGCCTTCACCGCCGCGCAACGCAACGTACCGCTGACGATGCCCGTGCTGCTGTCCAGCCTGCGGGCCGAGCTGCGCAAGCTCGACAAGCCGGTCAATGAGGCGGAATTCAGATGAACCGCGCTGCCGACCATCCCGCCCCGGCCATGTCCCCAGCCCTGGCTGCGCCGACGGCAGCACCGGCAGCGGCCAGCGGGCGGCCGCTGTCGATGCAGATTGATCGCGTCGTGCTGCAAGGGGTCCCGCTTGCTCCGGCCGACGGGGCGCGCGTCGAGCGGGCCCTCAGCCAGGCGCTGCACCGCTTGATCACAGATGGCAACGTAGACCTTCAACAGCTGCAGCCGCAAGCGATCGACCGGTTGCAGTTGCCGGAGCTGCGGCTCGAAGCGGGCGTGACGCCGGAGCAACTGGGCCATCGACTGGCCGCCGCCTTGTGGGGAGGCCTGAAGCCGTGAAGCTCCAGACGGCTCAGCAGCCGGCAGCACGCGGCGCGAAGCCAGGCGCCTTCTTGCAGCGTCAATGCGCCTGTGGCACGCACAGCGGGGGCGGCGATTGCGAGTCGTGCAAGCGCAAGCGGCTGCAGCGACAGGCCCTGTCGATCGGGAGCGTCAACGACCCGCTGGAAGCCGAAGCCGACCATGCGGCCGATGAAGTGATGCGGCGCGGCCGAGGCGCTGATCCGGCCACCGCCACACCGCTTCGGTTGAGCCGTGCGGCATTGCCGTCGGCCGGCTCGAACGCCAAAGACGCCGACACTGCACCGGCCATCGTCGACGATGTGCTGGCTGGCCCCGGGCGGGCACTGGACGCGGCCACCCGGCGGTTCATGGAGCCGCGCTTCGGCAGCGATTTCAGCCATGTCCGCGTGCACGACGATGCCCACGCCCACGCTTCGGCGCGCGCGGTCAACGCAGCGGCCTACACCGTCGGTTCTCACATCGTGTTCGGTGCGGGCCGCTTGCAGCCGGATTCGCCCACCGGGCAGCGGCTGCTGGCCCACGAACTGAGCCACGTGCTGCAGCAGGGTGGTGGCCAGGCCTCCACCTTGCGACGCCAGCCCGCCGGTGGCGCCGGCAGCACGGCCCGCATCAAGGAGGTGCGCGTCAAGCAAGAGTCACCTCAGCGCGTGATCGCGACACGCACCGACGGGAGCACCTTCGAAGACAAGTGCTCTACCGGCAAGGGCCATTGCTGCTTCGACGACACCGCCGGCGCTGCCTCCGGCGGCACGTGTTCGGCCGCACGTTCAACCCAGGTGGGCAACAACTGCACGCCCGTGGGCACGTTCACGGTGACCAAGAAGATTGGAAGTGGCCCGATCCCCTTCTGGACGCAGTTTCACGACGCCAAATCGGTGGCGCTGCACGAGTACTCCCCGGTGACCGGAGAGCCACTGTCGCACGGCTGCGTGCGGCTTCACAGTGCCACCGCCGAGAAGATCTTCAATGGGGCGGTCGCCGGCGTCACCCAAGTCGTGGTGGAAGGTCTGGCGAAACCCAAGTGTTCGGACAAGACGCTCCAGGCCGAATGGGCGGGCGACTTCGAGACTGCCGGCAGCAAGCCCCCCGACGGTGAAGCCATCCAGGCTCGGTCGAAGCGCAAGCTGAACAAGCAGGAGATCAAGGCCAAGCAGGACGAAGCACGGCGCCAGATCCGCGAGGAGCGCGATGCGCTCAAGTCTGCCCGCGGCGTGAACGACGCGGGTCTCGACACCGACATCGCCGACATTGCCAAGGGCACGCCGGTGGTCGACAAGATTCCCCGTTGCGTGCCGGCGCGCACGAAAGAAGAAGCGAAGCTGCCGGAGGCCCAAGCCGACGGCTTCCTCGACGCCACGGCAGCAACGACCGCCGCCGAATTCGGCAAGGCGTTGAAGGGCGCCTACAACGCCAAGGCCGCCGAGAAGGTGGTGAAGAAGTTCGGCGACAAGCTCTGGAAAGACGCCACCGCGGCCGCGCGATCCGGCGGCGCGGGCAGCGACGACCGGCAGATCTATTGGACGCGGCTGATGTTGAGTTCAACGCTGCGGGACTGGAACCCCTTCTGGGCCACCGACGCCGATGCCCTGCGGCGCCTGCAAGCGACGCTGCTGCAACTGCTCGAGCAAACCTCGCGCGGGATGACGGACGCGACCTTCACCTCCGCCGCCGACCAAAAGCGCATCCTGGTCAGCGGCTTCGATCCCTTCGGCTTCACCAGCGGCGGCGACATCAAGCAAAGCAATCTGTCGGGTGCCGCCGCCTTGGCCCTCGATGGTGAAACGCTCACGGAAGGCAGCGTGAGCGGGCAGGTGCAAAGCGTGGTCTATCCCGTTCGCTACGCGGACTTCAACGACGGCGTGGTGGAGAACGTCCTGCGACCCCATCTGAGCGGTGCACAGCCACCGCACCTGGTGATGAGCATCAGCCAGGGCAGCTCGAAGTTCGAACTGGAGGAGTTCGCAGGCCGCCGACGTTCCACCGATGTGTTCCAGGACAACCTCGGGCAGGTGAGCGGCGGGTCGCCCACGAAACCGGTGGAACCGCCCGGTTTGGCTGCTGGGCCTGAGTTTCTCCCCACCAATGTGCCGACGAAAACGCTGGCCGGCATGCGCGGCGCGCTCGGACGAAAAGGGGCCATTCGAGAAGAGACCACCGTGGATGACCTGCCAAGCGGAGCCACGCAACCTCGAACCACCGACTCCGGCCCGCCGAAGGATGCCGGCCAGTCTGTCGAAGGCTCCGGGGGCGGCTTCCTCTCCAACGAGGTCTTCTATCGCAACAGCCTGCTCATCAGCAGCTCAGGATCGAAAGTACCCACCATCCACTTGCACACACCACGCCTGGCGCCGGGCGCGAGCGACAGCAAGCGCAACGGCCTGATCGACACCATCCGCAAGGTACTGCGGGCAGCACTGCCGGGGATCTGATGAAGGACCGCAACGCTTCACGGCGCTTCGACACCACGCCGACCACCGCGCTTCGACCGGCGAATGTCCAGCGAAGTGCGGGCAGCGATGCGCAAAGCCTGCCCCCTCTGGTGAAGGACACCTTGAATTCGCCTGGAAGCCCCCTGGACGCCGCAACGCGGGCCGACATGGAACCGCGCTTTGGCCGGGACTTCAGCGCCGTTCGCGTCCACACCGACGGACATGCAGCGGCCTCGGCGCGCGACCTGGACGCCCTCGCATTCACGGCGGGACAGGATGTGGTCTTCGCGGCGGGCCACTATGCTCCCCAAACCTCACGGGGACGCAAGCTGCTTGCACACGAGCTGGCGCACGTCGCGCAACCTCAGGCGGCTGGCGCCTCCGTCAGCCAACCCGGAGATGCCAGCGAGCGAGAAGCAGACTCCGCCGCAGAGGCGATCGCCGCCGGGGCGAAGGTGCCCGCCATCCGCACACCAGGCGCAGCGCTGCAGCGTCAGCCCTCGGGCGAGGAAGGGCTGGACTTCAAACCCATGCCACCGCTGACCGGCAGCCAAGGCCTGCTCGACAACGCCTCGCCCTTCCTTGCAGCGGCGGTTGGCTCAACGACGCTGGATGGCTTCGATACCGGGAAGTCGGCGCTCAAGCCGGATCACCTCAAGCAGTTGGCATCGACCGCCGCCAACATCCGGACCTTGCTCGACCAGTACCCCCTGTCCACGATCACGGTCACCGGCCACGCCGACACCGTGGACGCCGAGCCCAAAAACGTCGCGATCGGCGAGGCACGGGCCGCGGCGGTCAAGCAGGCGTTGATCGACTTGGGGCTCTCCGAAGCCATCATCACCACGGACAGCAAAGGCGAAGGGCCACCGCAGGCCGTGAAGACCAAGGACGAAACGCCCAACGCGAAGAACCGGCGCGTGGAGGTGCGATTCCATCCGAAGAAGTCCAGCCTGCCGCCGCTGCTGTCGCACCCGCCGTCGTTGAAGCCCCCCGGCGCATCGGGCCGGCAGGATGAATTCAGCCCGCCGGAGAAGCCGCCGATCAATCTGTTCCCGCCAAGGATTCCCGACATTTTCGACAACGGGCCACGGCCGCCGTTCCGGCCGCCGCAGCCGGACTACTTCAAGCCGATCCCGCCGGTGCCCAAGGGCAGTGAGCCTTCGTCGCCTCTTGACGTGATCGGAAAGAAGATCATCGATCCCGTGATCGATGCGGTGGGCGGATTCCTGCCGAAGGAAGCCCGAGACAAGATCAAGGACGCAGCGCGCAGTGGCGTGAAGTCCGGCATTGCCAAAGGCGCAAGAGCAGCCGCAGAGGCCCAAGGTATCAAGGACCCCGCTGCATTGGACGCCATCGAAAAGGCGACCGAGGCCGCCATCCAGGAAAAAGGGCAGCCAAGGCCATGAACTCAGCGCGGCGCCCTGCCCCTCACTCAGCGTCGATGCGGCTGCAGCGTCGATGGCGAGTCGCCTGCACATCATTCTCGACGGAACCGACATGAATCAGCGTCTCGCAGCCTCGGCGGATACGACCGTCGCAAGCAGCGGCCCCATGAGGCTCCAGTGCAAGTGCGCCTGCGGCAACCATGCCACGGGTGGCGAGTGCGAACCTTGCAAGAAGAGGGCAATACAGCGCAAAGCCACGCACGGCAATCGACTGACCGACGACGCGAGATCCCTGATCGAGGAGACGCTTGGCAACGGCGGTCGACCTCTGGACGAGCAGACCCGTCATCGCATGGAGCGTCACTTTGGAGAGGACTTCAGCGGTGTACGGATCCACTCCGGCGCCGCCGCCTCGAAGTCTGCCCGGGCCGTCAACGCGCTCGCCTACACCGTCGGCACCCATGTGGTCTTCGACAGTGGTCGGTACGCGCCGCACTCCGAATCCGGACGCGGTCTGCTCGCGCACGAATTGACTCACGTCGTGCAGCAGCGATCGATGGGACGCCAGACCCAGCGCTTCGAACTCGGCGCGCAAGAAGACGCGCTCGAACGCGAGGCTGATCGCAATGCCGCCGCGATCACCAGATCACCGACGCCAGACATCGCAGTTCGCCATCGCGCGGGTGAGCCTCGCTTGTCTCGCGCCAGCGCAGGGGCGCCCGACGCAGCAGACCTGACTCGAGAGCTGGGCCACGTTCCTCGCTCGGGCTTGCAGTTCATACCGGACACCGTTCGAGACACCGCGGTCGGTCCGCCGGAAGTCAGAGGGGGTCTTCTGAGTTCCGGGGGGCCGCAATTGAAGGTGATCGTCGGAGAGAACCTGACGCTCAGGACCATGGCTGTCGAACTGCTGCCGCTCTGGATCACGGCCACCCCATTCACCCCCCCGGGCGCAGCGTCCCCGTTGCCGCTGGACATCATCACCGCAGACGAGCTGGCGAGAGGTCTGCTCGTCTACAACCAGACATACCTGCCCGTACCGTCCATGACACGATGGCGTGCCGGCTTGCGGTTTCCACTTCCGGTTCGCCTCGACGAGGCCACCAACACGGGCATCCTCCATCCATTGAACATTCGCGCCCTCGCATCTGCATTTGATGCGGCGTGGGAACCTCTGCTCGACCAACGCGCCACGGCCACCGGCGTACCGAGCGCCGCAACGGTGGCGGCAGATGCCACCGCATTCCTCAGTTCAACCCCCGACGCGCTCGGTCGAGGCATTGCGCTCGGCGCCAGAGCGGTGACCAATGCCACCGCCGAGCTGCCGTTCATCCGGGAAGTCTTCGGTCAGCTGGCGGCTTCGGGCTTCGACGTCGCACTGGCGTTCATGGACAACTTGGTGAACCGCGAGATCGATCTTCTCGCGGCACAGACCAGCGGGGCCGGGATCCTGGCCATCATTCGCACGGCCTTGGCTGCCGCGCCCGCAGCACCGAGCGCTGCGCAGCAGGCCAGCCTCACACGGGCCAACCTGATGCTGACCCGAGTGGCAGGCGTTGCCGCATCGGCAGGGCCCACCGCGATGAGAAGCCGCGCCGAGAAGACCGTCTCCATCGACACGGTCAAGCTCGACGGTTCCAGCCGGGACCCTTCGTCGGATGTCGCAGTGGCGAACGGAATCTACGCGCAATGCAACGTGCGCCTCGTCCATGCTGGCAACCATACGGCGACGGCAGCCGAGACGGCCGCCTGGATAGGCGCCGACAGGGTGGCGGCCACTGGAACCTGCGGTTCCGCGAGCGCCGATGAGCGACAACTGATGACCGGAGCGACGGCTCGATTCGGCCTTGCAAGCCGCTTGCGCGCCTTCTATGTGCAGGACATCGGAAGCCACGCGCGCGCCGAGTCCTACCCGCCCTACTGCGCGACCGGCGGCGCATCCGTCATTCGCAACATGCTGAAGATCACCAACAACTCCAACGGCAGAACGCTGGCTCACGAAGCCGGCCATGTGCTGCTCAACAGCGGCAACCATCCTGGCGACTTGCGTCGAACGATGGGGCCGGCAGGAGGCCCACCCCAAGGCGAGACTTTCACCGACACCGAGTGCTCGACGATCTACACCAACGCTTGACGAATCGAAGGCGATCTCCATGTCCAGCTTCCCCCGCTCCCCCCGTCTGGTCCGTGGCGGCCTGGTGCTGGTCGACCCGAGCACCGGGGCGGTGTTGCGCATCATCGCCCTGCAGTACAACCCCGACACCCTCACCCGCAGCCTTCAGATCAAGGGGGCCGGGGCCGAGAGTGGCGACCATGTCGAGGCACTGCGGCTGAAGGGGCCGCCGGTCGAGACGATCAAGGTCGAGGCCGAGATCGATGCCACCGATGCGATGGAGGCCAACGACGGGCAGACCAACGATGCCGGGTTGCACCCCCAGCTGGCCGCGCTGGAAACCATCGTCTACCCCACCAGCGGCCATCTCAACTCGGTCAACAGCGAAGCGCGCTCCGGCTCGCTGGAGATCGCGCCCGCGACTTCGCCGCTGCCGCTGTTCGTGTTCGGCGCCAAACGCATCGTGCCGGTGCGCATCACCGAGCTGTCGATCACCGAAGAGGCCTTCGACGCCCACCTGAACCCGATGCGCGCCAAGGTGAACCTCGGCATGCGCGTGCTCAGCGTGGACGACCTGGGCTTCGATGTGAAGGGCGGCAACCTCTTCATGACCTACCTGCAAGGCAAGGAACAGCTCGCCGCACGCGCGCCGAGCGGCAGCTTCGCGAGCCTAGTCCAGTGAAACGGAGAAATCGGATGTTCGCCGGTGTTTGGCAGGGCGCGCAGCAAGGCGCGGCGCGCAGCCCAGGCTGTACGCCTGGGCAAGGGTCGCAACGCCGCGGCGCGCC